>JAKOPZ010000002.1 GCA_029778615.1 Chloroflexota bacterium
CGCGAAGTGGTAGGTGTTGGCACAACGTATTACTTGATGCGTCATCACACATACTGCTTCACGAGTCGCGCCGTGTGTGATGACGCATCACGGCAATCACTACGAAATCTACAAACCGAACGGCGGCAGTGCGACCTTTAACAAGTATTACTATTTCGGCACCAACCGCGTCGCCGCACGCATCGGCAGCACCTTGCCGAATAACGGCACACTCTTCTAAATGCAAGGCGACCATCCCTCAATTCTTCGGGACAGGTCTCGGTTCTTCCAGTTTGGTGATGACGAGCGGCGGTGCGCTGAACACGCGGCAGACCTATTATCCGTATGGTGCGAAACGTCCGTTTGATGGAAGCGCGCTGCCCACGGATTACACCTTCACCGGGCAAAAGAGCGATGATTCGACGGGGTTGATGTTCTACGGCGCGAGATACTATGACACGACGCTGGGGAGGTTCACGCAGGCGGATACGATTGTGCCTGGTGCGTTCAATCCGCAAGCATTAAATCGCTACGCCTACGGATTGAATAATCCCGTGAGATATACGGACCCGACAGGACATTATGCGTGTGATGATACGGATTGCACACCGGGTGACGTGAATGGAACGGGAAACGGAACGCGGCAAGACCAACCGAATCCGCCTACTGTACCAGCGCCGACAGATAATGGGAACAATCAGAATCCTGACGTAGATGCAGGAGGGAGTTGCTGGCCACGCTGTAATCGGGATGATATGGCGGACGCCCAAGCCCAAGAAGAAAGTAATCTGCCGAGTCGCCCCGAAGTGGCGCGGGGAACACCTGGAAATATCTGCATGCGCTGTCAGATTTATGGAAACATATATTCTGACATGGGGCCAATTCTTGAGCCTGATGGGAGTGGTGGTGGCGGGGCTGGAGGGATTGGAGGGATTGGTGCGGTCTATGCAATAGTCAACGCAATTACTCAGGGCGTTCAGGCGGTCCAGTCTCGCGCACTCACCATAGCTCCGCAACAAATTATTGTACGCGCCGGCGAATTTGTGAATCGAACTTACGATTCCCGATGGTTTCCAGGCGCGCAAGGCATATCCGGTCCACTTGGGCGGAGTTTTTCACCCGGTAGCGGAGTGCCAACTACAGCAGCTGAAGCCATTATTGAGCGTGGGTTAGGTATCTGGTCTGCGAATAATTCACAAGTTGCTGTCGTGTATAAGGTAGTCCAAGATATTCCGGCACTTTCTAGAACATCACTCTTTGGAAAGGCTCCAGAAGTGTTAATCGATCCTCAGTTTTTCCAGAATTTACAGAAAGTTATAGAATATCCCCTAGTGCCATAGAGGTGACTATGAGTAACAAAATCGAAGGCCCAGATTTCCTAATGGAATCACCTGAGGAGGCACCTCACTTAAGAGGGGAAAGGTATGCATGGGAATGGTTGACAGGAGCAGTTCACGCTCCTCACGGAAAAGCATATTCCTTTCCACTCAAGAAAGACGTTCTCACCGTATTGAGAAAAGACCCATCCCTCTTGAATGAGTTTATCTCACATGCTGGCAATCCTAAGGCACCCCACGATTCATTCGTTCTTGAAAAAAACCGTGACGGATTTGACGTCTATCTGACATTTGAAGGTGCGCGGGTAGGGCAACAACATTTCGAAGATCTCTGGGACGCTGTTGATGCCTTTTTTACCATGATGGGATTGCGATAATTACCGCTAGAAGGTATCTGAGCAATGCCCCAAACTATTCAATAGTTTGAAAATCAAAGGCAAACGCAAACACGAATGCACACCAAGAACCAGCGAACTCTGATTGCGGAGTTCGCTGGTTCTGTTTCAGAGAGGGAATATCAACGGATACGAAGTGGATAAGCGGATGCGTTGCGCGCCTCCATCCAACCTTTTACAAACGATGCGCGACATACAAGCGAGACGCCACCACGCGTTTCGCTTTTTCTTTTTACGCGTCACCGTCGGCGCGCAGAGTTTATCCTGAGCGAAGCGAAGGAACGAACATAAAGTATAATGGTGACGGTACGCGCGTTTCACGCGAAGTGGCAGGTGTTGGCACAACGTATTATGTCGGCAACCATTACGAAATCTACAAGACTGGCGGCACGACGACCTTTAACAAATACTATTACTTTGGCGCAAACCGCGTCGCCGCGCGCATCGGCAGCACGACGCCCTCGAACGGCACGCTCTTTTACATGCAAGGCGACCATCTCGGTTCCTCCAGTTTGGTGATGACGAGTGGCGGTGCGCTGAACACGCGTCAAACGTATTTTCCCTATGGGGCGAAACGTCCGTTTGATGGCAGTGCGCTGCCGACCGATTACACGTTCACCGGACAAAAGAGCGATGATTCGACGGGGTTGATGTTCTACAATGCGCGGTATTATGACACGACACTTGGGAGATTTACGCAGCCCGATTCGATTATTCCGAACGTGCTCGACCCGCAGAGTTGGAATCGGTATGCGTATGTGTTGAATAATCCGGTGCGGTATACGGATCCGACGGGGCATATGATGGAAGATACTGATGGTGGTGGGAATGGCTATAATGATCAACCTTACGAGGGTCCCGACTATGATTATGTCATTGAGCCAACAGATGACGGATTAGATCCCTCAGTCGAGGCGAACGGAGGAGGGTCAAGTGGGTTTGGGAGTAATGAACCAAAAGAACGACCAGTGGCTGAGGCACCAACTAAATCAGAAACGCCAACACCAGAGGAAGCGACTTGCAAAAATAGAACGTGTACGAGAGGACCATGGGGACGCCCGTCTCATTTCTTTCCCCCAGCCACCATCATGGGTGGAGGGCAAGTGACTGGTGATGGTTGGCTTGTTGGCGGTACCGTATGTGTGCTTTGTGTTATGGTGGATACCAGAGGACATGGTGCTGTCTTGGTTCTTTCCACTTCGGGTGGCCCCGCGGCAGGGATTGGCGCAAGCGCGGGCGGTATTGTAGAAGTTACGAACAAAGATCTTCCTCATCGATTGTCTGATAAGTTTATGGATATTGGCGGATCATTTTATCCCGGCGTTGGCGGTGGGGGAGACTTGGTGGTGGGACATAATGAGCTAAGAGGTATTTCAGCAAACGCCGGTGTAGGATTAAAAGCGAATCCGGTACTACCGATTGTTCCAGAGGCACATGGTTTTTTCAACGGGCCAACTCTTATCACAATACCCTTTTCATTACCAAAAAATCCGTTTAGTGCCGGAGGTGGAGGTCCCAGCGGATTCGAATGAAATGAGAACCACATCTGAAAGACTATAGTCGTCTTGAGCCGAAATGAATGAGATAGTTAATCCGCAGTTCGCCGTGGTAGCAAACATTCTTATCGTACTGTTGGGGTATGAGCTACTAATGTACCCTTACAAATGGATTAGATGGATAGGGCGAATGAGCCTGTGGTTGATGAATCAAATGGATTCAGCTCATCTTCCCGAGTTTGCTTCAAGAATCATAACCCAAGCAATTGAGGATCCTGAGCATGCCATAGCTTATCGGATCGTCGTCTTGTCAATGGGACTATTCTTTCTTTTGGGAGGGGCTTTGATGGCACTCTTATTGACTCTTGCTTTAATGCAATCCCAAAGATAAATGAGCTCTCACTTCATAAAAGAGATAAGCCATATGTTCGCTAGTCTGTCTCTTTTCGTCATGCATAAATAGGAATCAAAGTAGCCAGTGCGCGTGCCATACGCTTTTTCAATCGACTCACCGTGTGCTATTGTCATTGCACGAAATACAACGACAAACTATTTTCCGTTGCGCTGCCAACGGACTGCCAACGGATAAAAAGCGGTGACACGCCATCACGCACACGGTTTATCCGACGCGTTATGCGTGATGGCGTGTCAGGATAAGTGGATGCGTTACGCACGTGCATCCAACATTTTACAAACGATGCGTTGAAAGCGAGACGCCACCACGCGTTTCGCTTTTTCGTTTTGCGCGTCACCGTCGGCGCACAGAGTTTCTCCTGAGCGAAGAATAGGAACGAATTTCGCGTATAATGGCGACGGCACGCGCGTCAAGCGGCAAGTGGTTGGAGTAGGGACAACGTATTACTTGATGCGTCATCACACATACTGCTTCACGAGTCGCGCCGTGTGTGATGACGCATCACGGCAATCACTACGAAATCTACAAACCGAACGGCGGCAGTGCGACCTTTAACAAGTATTACTATTTCGGCACCAACCGCATCGCCGCGCGCATCGGCAGCACGACGCCGAGCAACGGCACGCTCTTTTACATGCAAGGCGACCATCCCTCAATTCTTCGGGACAGGCTTGGGTTCGTCGTCGCTCGTGATGACGAGTGGCGGCGCGCTCAACACGCGGCAAACGTATTTTCCGTATGGAGCGAAACGCGTCGCGGACGGCAGTCCACTGCCAACGCAGATGGATTACACCTTCACGGGACAAAAGAGCGATGACAGCACAGGGTTGATGTTTTACAATGCGCGGTATGGAGTTTATCCCGAGCGAAGCGAGGGAACACGACGCTGGGGAGATTTACGCAAGCGGATACGATTGTGCCGAGTGCGCTTGACCCGCAGAGTTGGAATCGGTATGCGTACACGTTGAATAATCCCGTCCGCTACACCGACCCGACGGGACATATGGTCAAGGATGAGGATGGTGGTGGCGGTGGCGGCGGCGGTGGTGATGGTGGTGGCGGCGATGGCGGTGGCGAGCCAATCGTTGTTACGCCCGAGACCGCCAATCAATATTACAATCCGCCCGTTGATACTGGCGAACCGCAGTATCCGAATGGCAAAGCGTGTTGGCCACGATGCAATCGGGATGACGCGATTGAGACGGAACGGAATCAAGACCCAATTCAAGTGGCGATTGGCTCGGGTAGCGGCGCATTTTGTTTTAGTTGTCGCTATCGGGGGAATGTTCACAATGAGATGGGACCCATCATCGAGCCCGATGGGAGTGGTGGTGGTGGGGCTGGTGCCGCTGGAGGGGCAGGCGCAGGATTGGCTGCAGCAAGGTGGGTTGCGGCAAATGTGAATGCTGCGATGACAATGCGCGAACGCTGGCTATCCAGACAGGGCGAGCCGGGATTCAAATCAATCAGCGGGCAGGTGATGCCTTCCGCGATGCGGTGGCCGGATACTATAGAACGCAGGGATATGTAGTCGAGACAGAACGAACCATCGTTACAAACCTTGGCACGCGGCGGATTGATGTGGTAGTGATGAACAAGGTAGGCGATGTTCTACTGCACGTGGAAACGAAAGTGGGCGGGGCAGTCTATTCAGAAACTCAGTATCTCAAAGACAGAATCATAGAGATTCAATTGGGAATTCGTACCATGCCATATTGGAATACGAGCAGCTTTCCCCCTCCCTCACCATAAAAATTTCCTCACACTGTGCTGAAATCGAACACATGTCATCAAAAAAAGGAGAACATTGTCTATGGAACCACAGAGCGACACTCAGATAATCGGAGTCTGGAGCATGGATCCGACCGAAAAGATCCCCAAAAGCATAAAGGGAACATGGATCTGGGATTTTCGTCCAAATGGTCATCTCAAACAAACCATCCTGCTTAAAGGACAGGCAGCGTTGAGTTTCGATAGCTCATATCGAATCAAGGGCAACTTTATACTTATGAGTACTCCCCGGTTCCACGATGCCAAGACACGATTCGAGTTTACCGAAGACGGTGCGCTGGTTCTCTACTATGATGGTCGCCATCGTATTCGACATATACGGAAAACATAAAACACTTTGCGGTGATAAAAGAGCGAACTCAATCTTGGTTGAGGTTGGCTCTTTTTTCGGATGACGTGCGATAACGCGCGTCGTCCGCATGACGAGCGCGTGGACAACCTATTTTCCGTTTGGAGCAAAACGCGTCGCGGATGGCAGTCCACTGCCAACGCAGATGGATTACACGTTCACTGTGGCACGCCATCACACATAATGCCCATCGAGACGCGACGTGTGTGATGGCGTGTCAGGGCAAAAGAGCGATGATTCGACGGGGTTGATGTTCTATGGTGCGCGCTATGCAGTTTATCCTGAGCAAAGTCAACGAACACGACGCTGGGACGCTTCACACAGTCCAATACGCTCGTGTCGAGCGCGGGAAATCTGCGCTGCCCCACACCTCAATATCCAATAAACCAAACGGATGCGGAAAATTTTCCGCATCCGTTTTCTATTTTCACTTGGCGTTTCCTCTCACTTGATTTACAATAGCGCGCCGTTATGAAAATCGCCGTGGATGCGATGGGCAGTGACGCGCGCCCTGTACCCGATGTGTTGGGCGCGGTGCAAGCCGCGCGCGAATATGGCGTCGAGATTTTACTGGTGGGTCCGCAAGCGCGCATTCAGCAGGAACTCGCAAAGATTGGCAACGTTCCGGTTGGCGTTCACATCTGCAATGCAACCCAAGACATTGCCATGAACGAGCATCCCGCGAACGCGGTCCGCGAAAAAAAAGATTCGAGCATCGTCGTCGGCGTCCAGCAAGTGAAACAAGGGAACGCCGACGCGTATGTTTCGATGGGACACACGGGCGCAAATCTCGCCGCCGCGATTTTTTATCTCCAGCGCATCAAAGGCGTGCACCGTCCCGCGCTCGGCGCATTGTTTCCCACGCCCAAGGGTCCGAGTCTGTTGATTGACGTGGGCGCCAACACGGACTGCAAACCTGAATGGCTCGAACAGTTTGCCATCATGGGCGAAGCATACGTACGCGGCGTTTTGGGGATTGAAAAACCGCGCGTCGCGCTCTTGGCGAACGGCGAAGAAGACATCAAAGGCAACCAAGCCGTACAAGAAACGCATGCGTTATTGAAACAACGCGCTGTAACTCACGACATGAATTTCATCGGGAATCTGGAAGGCAAAGATGTGCCCGCGCATCTCGCCGATGTGATTGTCGCCGATGGCTTTGTGGGCAACATCGCATTGAAAACGGCGGAAGGCATCGCAAAAATGTTGAACGAATTGATTCGTTCCGAAATCAAGTCGAATCCTATTTCCATCCTCGGCGGCGCGCTGGCGATGCCCGCATTCAACAAAGTAAAAAAAATTTTGGACTATACCGAATACGGCGGCGCGCCGCTTTTGGGCGTGAACGGCGTTGTCATTATCGGACACGGACGCTCGAACGCGGTCGCGGTGAAAAACGCAATCCGCGTCGCCAAACGCGCCGTCGAATCCAACATTCTGGAAACAATTCGCAGTGGAGTCACTGCGAACACATAATTGCTTTGCGCGTGTCATTGCGAACGGAGCGAGAAATCTCGACCAACGCGCAAGATTCCTCGCTTCGTTCGGAATGACAAATAGGCTGACTTGATTCGAACTCTGCCCCCCCCCCTTCGAGAACCGGGAATGCTGGACCAATTATTTGAAGAGCGGTATCTCTTGGAACAAGAACTTGTACCCAAACCGTTTCTGCACATGGCGCGCGGGGCGCGCCCGCGCCGCCCGCGCGTCGTTGTAACAGGCATGGGCGTACTCGCGCCGAACGGCAACACCGTTCACGAGTTTTGGGACAACACCTTGCGAGGAGTGAGCGGCATCTCGGAAATTTCATGGGACGCGTCGCCCTATCCCTCGCGCGTCGCGGGGCAGGTAAAAAATTTTGACCCGCGCAACTTTATGGATTTCAAAGAAGCGCGGCGCATGGCGCGCTGTTCGCAATTTGCCATCGCCTGCGCGAAAATGGCGGCGGAGGATGCTCGGCTCGCGCTCCCCGTTGAACAGCGCGAACGCGTGGGCGTCTTGCTCGGCACCGCCGTCGGCGGCGTGGATGCGACCGAAGACAACATTCACATCATGGTCAAAAAAGGATGGAGCCGCATGTCGCCCTTTGCCATCGGCGCGGCAATGCCGAACGCGCCCGCGTTTCACGTCAGCATGACAACCGGCGCGCTCGGCTATCTGGGAACCATTACCGCCGCGTGCGCGTCCGGCACGCAAACGATTGGCGAAGGCGCGGAATTGATTCGGCGCGGTTGGGCGGATGTGATGTTTGTCGGCGGGACCGAAGCCGGGGTTGTGCCCATTGGCATTGCGGCGTTCGCGCAAATGCGCGCCATCAGCACGCATTACAACGACACGCCCGAAACGGCATCGCGTCCGTTCGACGCGACGCGCGATGGTTTCGTAATGGGCGAAGGCGCGGCAGTACTGATTCTCGAATCGCTCGACCACGCGATTGCGCGCGGCGCGCCGATTTATGGAGAAGTGCTCGGCAGTTCCGTCGCGTCCGATGCGTTCGATGTCGTCGCGCCCGACCCGAGCGGCGAAGGCGAAGTGCGCGTGATGAAACTCGCGCTCGCCGACGCGGGTGTAAGCGCGGACGAAATTGATTACATCAGCGCGCACGCTACCTCTACTGTCGTGGGCGACAATATCGAAGCGCGCGCCATCAAAAAATTATTTGGCGAACGCGCGTTTCAAATTCCAATCAGCGCGCACAAGTCCATGATTGGACACACGCTCGGCGCGGGCGGCGCGTTGGAAGCAGTAGTTTCCCTGCTCACCTTGCGCGACCAACAAGTGCATCCCACCATCAATCTCAACGAACCCGACGCGGAATGTGTGGGACTGGACCTCGTTCCCAACACCGCGCGTTCCGCCACCGTCGAAACGATTCTCTCCAATTCCTTTGGACTCGGTGGGCAGAATGCGTGTTTGGTGCTGAGAAAATTTGATGATTGAACAAGTACCACGTAGCAAGTAATAGTCAAGTCGAACCCATGCTACGTGCTACCTACTCCCTGCTACTGACAACATGGCTCAAATCGTTACCAACACTCCGCTTGTCGAACGCAACGCGCGCTACGGGCGCTGGATTACCACCGCGTCGCTGCTTGTGATTCTCGCGCCGTTGGCAATCACGTTGCCCTCGCTCTTTTCGGGCAGGAATGAATTGCCCACCGAACAATTGTTTATCATGTACGGCGCGCTCTTGCTCGGACTCGTGCTTTCGAATGTCGGCGGTTATTTTCTCAATCGGTGGGGTTTCAAGTACTATGAATCCGTCGGCAACGCGCTCAAAGGCACGGACAAAAAATACCGCCTCTATAATTATTCGCTGCCCGTGAACAATGTCTTGCTCACGCCGTACGATGTCACCATCCTCTTGCTGAAAAATCTCGACGGCAACATCTATGCCAATCAAAAAGGTTGGCGCATGAACGTTAATCTCTTGCGCTTTTTGCGTTGGTTCAGCACCGAGCAGCTCGGCGACCCCACCGCCGATTTGGAAAAAGAAAAAGCGAAACTGCGCGCGTTCATCGCCGAACGGCTCGTCGGCGAAAACGTGGAACCGCCGATGGACGGGCTAATCATTTTTACCCATCCGCGCGCGAATGTCGAAATCACCAATGCGGACTTGCCTGTCGTCGTTTTGAATTCGGGCGAAGACGCGCTCAAGAACGCGCTCAAAAAACCAAAAAACGTTCAGCCCATGCCCAAAGTGATGTACGACGCGTTGTTTGAACTCTTTGAAGAAGAAGCCGAAGCGCGACGCATCGAAGCATCGAGCGGACTGGTCATTGCCGGACGGAAAATCATTTAAGCGGCATGTGCAGCAACGCGACTCGGATAGCAACGAAAATTGGATAAGGTAGCAACGGAACCGGGTTCCGTTGCTACCCATCCGTAAAACAACTTTGCAAATCTCGTTGATGGTTGAAGGACAGGCGGGCTTGACATGGGAGCGTTGGAAAACGCTCGTGGAAAATGTCGAGCGGTGGGGTTTTGCGGGCTTGTATCGCTCCGACCATTTTACGATGGCGCGTCCGCCAAATGAAAACTCGCTCGAAATGGTTGTGTCGCTGACGTACCTCGCCGACCACACCGCGCGCGCGCAATTTGGTCCACTCGTCGCGCCCGTCTCGTTTCGCGACCCGGTGATGCTCGCGCGCCAAGCCGCGCACCTTGACGCGTTGAGTCAGGGCAGAATGATTCTCGGCGTGGGCGCGGGCTGGCAAACGCGCGAACATGAAATGTTCGGCTATCCCTTGTTGGACGTTCACGCGCGCATGGAACGTTTCACCGAAGGGCTGCAAGTGATTCACGCGTTGTTGAAAAACGACGCGCCCGTTTCGTTTGAAGGAAATTGGTACACCCTGCGCGACGCGCAAATCTTGCCGCGCCCGTACAAAACAAAAATTCTTGTGGGCGGCACCGGAGTGACCAAGACGCTGCCGCTTGCCGCACGATATGCGGATGTATGGAACGGCGTGGGTATCGGTCCGCAGCGTTTTGCGCAACTCGCCGCCAAGCTGGATGATTATTTGTACGACGCGGGACGCAACGCCAATGCCGTCAAAAAGACCACCGCAACCTTTTTATATTTCGGACGCGACCGCGCCGCATTAGAGCAACGCGTGACGCGTTTTCGTCAACGCGAGGAACTGCGCGAAATGTCGCTCGATGCTTTGCTCGCGAAATTGCATCACGACAACGGCGCCGTTACCGGTTTGACGGAGGAGGTGATTCCGCAAATTCGCGCGTTTGCCGAGGCAGGCGTTTCGGAATTGATGCTGCAAATTCTCGACAGTGACGATGTGGACGGCTTGAACGCGTTCGCCGAACACGTGATGCCGCATTTTCAATAGTTTCATTTTTTTTCATGTCTGCCAAAGCTTTACGCAAGCAGCCGACGAGCTCGATGTGTTTTGTGTGCGGGCGCGACAATCCGCATGGCTTGCACCTTCATTTTTTCACCGACGAACAAAATCGCGTTCATGCCGAATTTACCCCGCGCGACGAGCATCAAGGTTTTCCCGGCGTGATGCACGGCGGCGTGATTTCTGCCATTTTTGATGAAGCCATCGGACGCACTGCCATCGCGAATAATTTTTGGTGCGTCACGGCAGAACTAACGGTGCGGTACAAAATACCCATCGCGCTGGGCGAACCCCTTCAAGTGACGGGCGAAATTGTTAAAATGGGCGCGCGCGTGCTAAAGGGGCGCGGGGAGATTCGCCGCGTTCGTGATAATATATTGCTCGCCGAAGCCGAAGGCGTGTACGTTCGCATCAGCGACGAACGACAGCGCGAGGTGGAAGCGAATCGGTTACTCGATTGGCGCGTTGAAGAATAACGCGCAACTGACAAACCCTATGCCATTATCTCTTTCTGATTATCAACGCCCGCCGCAGGACAATGGACGCGGCATCGTGGGCTTTCCTGTTGCGGGATGGAACGGCGGCGAACGCGGTTTTGATTTTTGGGTTGCCGAATTACAACAGCTCGGCATCAAATGGCTGCGCGTCGTGGACGACAGCGGCGATTCCCTTTTGCTCTGCGAAAAATTATTGCGCGCGGGAATTTTTCCCATTGTAAAAATTCTGCGCCGCGATCTACCGCCCAACGATTCGCCCGAACCGAATCCCGGACACATTTCCGCGCGCGAAGAAGTCACCATCAAAAAATTGCTCGACCTCGGCGTGTTGTATTTCGAGACCAACAATGAACCCGACAATCCCGCCGAGTGGAAACAACACGCGATTCCCGGCAATCTGGAAGAAGCCGCGAAATTGGTCGCGTTGAATTGGTTGTTTGACGCGCGGTTCATCATCGAAGCCGGCGGTTATCCCGGACTGCCTGCGGTGAGCAGCGGGAGCGAAATGGATTTGCTCGGCGCGCTCGCGTCGTTGGGGCGCCAGGACATTTTGCTCGACGGTTGTTGGCTCGCCGTCCATAATTTTGGACACAATCGTCCGCTCAATTTTCCAAATGACCGCGTAAATCAAAATGGCGCGCCGCTAACCGCGCAGGAATACGATTTTGGTCCGCTGACCGAATGGGTGTGGTGGGACCCCGCGCTCGGACGCGCCAACACGTTGGACGAAATCAACACTCTCCGCGCACAACGCAAACACGCGGGACAAGTCATTGCTCACGACCACGCCGCGTTTCGCGAATACGAATATTTGGACGCGCTCGCGAAAAAACATGTCGGACGTTCCATTCCCATTCTCGCCACCGAAGGCGGCTATCAAGTGGGACGCCGCACCGATTTGCGTTACCCGCGCATCACGCCCGCGCTGCACGCGGATTTGACCGTCGCCTTGTTTGAATTTATGCAGCGCGACGCGCCCGATTATTATTTTGCCGCGTGCCCGTGGTTGTTGGTGGGAAATCAAAAAACGCAAGCGAGCGCGTGGTACAGCGATTTCTGGGACAAGGCAATTCGACAAGGAAACAAAAATGGTTCCGAGATTCCATCAGTTGCCGTGCCCGATTATCGCGTCGGCGAACGCTTGCCTGTGGTCGCGAGCGTCAAAGCGATGTCAAGCGTCGCGCGCGTCGGTCCGCGCGTAATGATGCCGCCGCCCGCGCCGATTGCGCCCGCGCCGAGCATGATGCCGCCTCCTCCACCGCCAAGTGAAGAAAGCATCTATCTCGTGCAGCACGGCGAGACGCTCGGTTCCATTGCGAAAAAATTTGGCGTGACAATTTCTGCACTGGCAGATTCCAACGCACTCGTAGAAAACGCGCGCGTGATTGCGGGACAACGCCTTGTGATTCCACCGCCGCCGGAAGTGATGCCGCCTGCGATTCCCGACGAGACACAAGCTGCGCCGCCCCCCGCGCCGACGGCTCAACCGGTTGTGTCGCCGCCGCCGCCCCAAGTCCCGGAATGGTTCGCGCCAACAGGTTCCGTCGCGCCATCCGTGTACGTGCCGCCGCCGCAAAACAGCGCGCCTTCATACAATCCCAATGCCTCCGCGCGCACACCGCGTATGCCGGATACAATGCCCGACAGTACACCGCCACAGCCCGCACCAAAAGTTCAAAAGACCGCGCCGCCGCCCATGCCGCAACCCGCGCCGCGTCCGCTGGCACCGGCTGCATCCACACCCATCGCGCGGCCTATGCCGCCGCGTCCGCCGCGCGCGCCGGGCGCGGTTTCGCCGCTCGACCCGCGCCTCGCCGCGCTAAATGTGCGCGTTGAATTCGCGCAGGTCAAACCCGGCGAATCGTATTGGCGTTTGCTGCGCGCCGAATACCAAGACCCCACCCAGTCGAACGGCAATCATCACATGCTGTATTCTCTTTTGGATGACAAGGGCAAACCCGTGCTTGTGCAGCGCGTCTTTCAAGGCATTGCGGACATTCAAGCCGATTCATTCACCGATGCGTTCGGGCGCGCGAAAATCCCCATGTGGGAAACCTACAATCCCGACAATGGCGAGACGGGTCCGTACAGCGCGTGGATTGCCGGTTTGCCGAGCGATAAAGTCGTCGGCTTGGGAATGCCGAACGGCATGTCGGTCAACTTTGTGCTGACGTGGCAAAAGACCATCAAGTAAACCGTCGAACGTGAAACGTCCTTTCAGGAAATCCGCTGTGACGTTTTACGTTTGACACTTGACGTTTTGAAATTCCTCGCACGTCTCGCGCCCGTTTTCGTTTTCCTCGCCGCGTTCGCATTGTACGTCTCCACTCTCGCCCCCGGAATGCTGCGCGGTGACAGCGGCGAATTCCAATGGGCGATGGCTTCGCTCAATGTCGCGCACGCGACGGGCTATCCCCTTTTCACACTGCTCGGTTACGCGTGGCAGCTGCTTTCTCTCTCGGACAATATCGCGTGGCAGTTGAATTTGCTCGCGCCCTTTTTCGCCGCGCTCGCGGTGCTGACGATTTTTATTTTCATTCGCTCCCTCACCGCGCGCAGTGATGCCGCGTGGGTCGGCGCGCTCTTTTTCGCGCTCGCGCCCGTGATGTGGTTCAACGCGAGTATTTTAGAAGTGTACTCGTTGCACGCGTTTTTGTTGGCATTGATTTTGTATCTGCTCTGGCAGTGGACGCAAAATCCAAAGCAAAACACACTGCTCTATCTCGCGTTTTTTGTTCTCGGACTCGCGCTCGCGCATCATCGGCTCATTGTGCTCGCACTGCCTGCCATCTTGGTATGGTTACTGCTCACCGATTACCGCCTCTTTTTTCGTCCATTCACCATTTTGGGGTGCGCGCTCCTCCTTGTTCCCGGACTGCTGCTGTACGGGTATGTCCCGCTGCGTTTGTTGCCGGAAGGGTTTACGCTCGATTTCGCGTTCTATGACATTATTTTGGGACGCGAGTACGCTACCTCGCTCTTGCGCGAATTCAATCCTCTGCGCGTGCTCGGCGAAATTCCTTTTCAAAATTTTCACATTGGGCTCGTGTTGGCGCTCGTCGGCGCGGTGACGCTGTTTCAACGCGCGCGCAATTTGAATATTGCATTGTGGCTCGTGTATGTGCTCGATGTGGCGTTTGCGTTGGTGTATAGCGTGCCCGATGTCGAGGTCTTTTTGACATCGAGTTTTGTGGTCACGGCAATATGGATTGGCGCGGGCGCCGCGTTTATTTTGGAATGGATTGTTGCGCGCGTAGGGAACGCTGGCGCGCGCGTAGGGAACGCTGGCGCGCGCGTAGGGAACGCTGGCGCGCGCGTAGGGAACGCTGGCGCCAGCGTTCCCTACGCGCTGGTGATGATTTTGATTTCATTGTTCGGCGTGGTGCATTACGCGGAAATTCAAACTGCGGTAGCAGCCGAAGCTGCGCCCGAATCGCGCGCCCGCGCGATTGCGGCGGCAAACTTGCCCGAAGGCGCGTACCTCGAACTTGATTGGGAAACGGCAACTGCATTACGTTTTTTGCAAACGACTCAAGCGCTTCGTCCCGATTTGGAGGCGCGCTTGCTCGAACTGAATCAACGTCAAGAATTTTGGCGCGCGCTGTATAACGCGAACGCGGGACGCGCGGTCTTTGTCGAACGCGGCGTGAGCTGGAAACGCGCGCCTGCCGGTTTCGGCGTGGAACCGCGCGCGAACGATTTGGCGCAGATTGTGCGCGCGCCGATTGAAATGCAACGCGTCCGCGCGGCGGTGAATGACCGCGTGGATTTGCTCGGCTATCAAACGACTGCCAACGCGTTCATTGTGTATTGGCGCGTGAACAAAGCTTTGGCAAAAGATGTCGCAACGTTTGTGCATTATCTCGACGCGAACGATGAAAAAATCGCGCAAGACGACCACGCGCCGTGCTGTCAAGCCGTGTACGGCTATCGCACGAGCGAATGGGAAGCCGGACAAATTTACGCGGACGTTTTCAAGCCCGCGCCGGAGAACACGAAATCGTTTCGCGTGGGCATGTACGAAAATATTGACGGCGATATCGAGCCGTATGGAGAGGAAATCAACATCAAGCCGGCAGAGCAATAATGACGCGCGCCATGTGCGAATCAATTCTATTCTTTGCAAGGCGGTAAATGCTTTGGCGGGGCAAGGAATGCAGATTTTGTATTGCCCTCGTTCAATGCTAGAATCGTTTCCGCTTCGTCCGAACGCTCAAATGCTCCGTTTGCCCAACACGCACCATTTCCCGAAATTTCCACAAGGATGTTCCAATGACTGAAACGCGTTTTACGTGGCGTTGGCTGCTGGTCATCGCACTCGTCGGTATTTTCATGGGTCTCGCCGTCGGTCTCGCCGCGGGCTGGATTATTTTCCCCAACATCGGCGGTTCCAACGTCGCCGGGCTCTCTGCCTCCGCGCAAAATGACTATATTATTCTCGTCGCCAACACGTTTGCGTATGACCGCGATAGCGTCGCCGCAAAACGCCGCCTCGACCAATTACAAGACAAAGATATCAAAACACGCGTAGAACGACTTGCCAAATCGCTCGGCGCGCGCAAAGATGCTTCCGCTGC
>JAKOPZ010000244.1 GCA_029778615.1 Chloroflexota bacterium
AATGACATCTGAGCGAATGTCCTGAAATGTATTTGCGCGCACAGTCTCGTATACCAAGTGGATAACACAAGTTAACCTAATGTGCAACACTTTTGTCATTTCGAGCGGAGCGAGAAATCTCGCAAGGCGCGAATGAGATTTCTCGCAAAACTTGTCCCGAAGCATTGAGGGAACGGCTCGAAATGACATTTGTCCCGCGAAAGAGTTGCACATTGAGTAAGTTACTGTATTGACGGTTGGATGAATTTCCACAGCTAAAGCGGGACAGTCCCGCAGACATGTCTGTCGTTGGCAACGCGGCGGACATGTCTCTTTTTTTTTACATCGCCGCCGCGACGAAAAAAAACAGGCACGGTATTCACCGCGCCTGAAATAATTTGTCTTTCCGTCGGATAGATGGATCAAGACACTTTGGTGACGTTTTCTGCCTGTGGTCCTTTGTTTCCATCAATGATGCTGAACTCTACTTTATCGCCCTCATTGAGCGTTTTGTAGCCGTCCATCGAGATTGCGGAGAAATGAACGAAAACGTCCTTTTCTTCGCCGTTGCCATGAGCGATGAAACCATAGCCCTTGGCAGCGTTGAACCACTTGACAGTGCCGGTGATGCGGTTATCCATTTCGAATGAGTCACCTCCTTTCATTTTTGGATTGGGAGACCGGAGCGAGGTCTATCATGGGTGAATTTGCGTAGGGAGAAAAAAAGAAAACGCCATGCAACCCCTCGCAATCCAAATTGCGAGCTGGCGCATTGGCGCTGCCTTGAGCAAGAGACGGGGCGATGGAATCCATCGCTGCCAAACGTGCGGTACAATAAAGCCACTGCATTCGTACACGTGCCACCAAACGGGCTGGAGCATACGACAAATTCGCGCGCGTGTCAAATTGGCTTAAAACGAAATGAGAACGACATGAGAAAAATTTGATAGTACAATAGCCATGTGGCAAACACCTCTTTTATTTTTCCTCTCACCGTTTCCCTGTACGACCTTGACCTGCGCGACGAGGTATCCTGTGCGACGCTTTTTCGGTATTTTCAAGAGGCGGCAATGCGCGGCTCGGCTCATTTCGGGTTCACGCTCGATTGGTATCGCGCCCGCAATCAATTTTGGGTGATTCGCACGCTTCAGATGGAACGCGTGTGCGCGCCGCACTATCTGGACGATTTGCAAGTTCGCACGTGGGTCTCGACGATGGGGCGTGTGCGTTCAGACCGCAACTATGAAATCCGCCGCGTGCGAGACAGCCAACTCATCGCGCGCGCGATTGCGAATTGGGTCTATGTGGACGCGGAACGCATGACGCCGACGCGCGTACATCCGGACATTGCTGCCATGTTTGAAGCGCACGAACCGCCGGCGCTTGCGCCCATCGGCAAAGTGATGTTGAATCCGAACGCGCCCGCGCGCTGGACGCATAGCAGCACGCGCCGCGCGCAATTTTACGAAGCCGATTCGATGCAGCATACCAACAACGCCATGTACGTAGATTGGGTGGAAGAAGCCGTGCGCGACGCGCTGGGCGCAATGGGTTACGCGCTCAAGCCGGATGGCTCGACGCCGCTGCCGTGGTTCTATCGGCACAACCTTGAATATGTACGCCCCGCCTTGCCGCATGATGAAATTGAAATTCACGCGCGACTCGGGCGCGTCGGACCGACGCGCGGCGAATGGGAAATCGAAATACGGCATGTTCCTTCGCGCGAACAAATTCTGCGCGCGCAAACAACCATGCTCTGGGTCAACGCGCAAAATCAACCCGTGTCCTGGCAGCGCGCGAGCGTGGTACCCTAAATTGTTACTCATTCACCATACGCATGTCATTTCGAACCCCTCAATCCTTCGGGGTAAACTCTGTGAGAAATCTCAGTTTTTTCCACCGAGATTTCTCGCAACACCGCTCGAAATGACAATTCTGCGTAACATCAGTTACTCATTTAGAATTCATTTCGCACGCGTAAAATCGAATCTAATTTGGCGCGAGCCATCGAGGTATCCATGATTCGTCGAATTTTTGTTTTGCTGCTTGTCACACTCGCCGCGTGCGGTGCGCCCGGCGTTCCTTCCCCCACTGCCACCCCGATGGCAACGACAGTTGTACTGCCCACGCTGCCCGCCGTCGGTCCCACCATTCTTGCCTCCGATTTGAGCACGCCGCAGGTACGCGGCACGGCAACGACGACACCGCAAATCGTCGCCACTGCCATACCGCCGGTTACGCCCAACGCAGTCGGTTTCGATTTCGCGCTGCGCCCGCAGTTTGTCCAAGACCTCAATCTCGTCACGGAAAAAACAGTCTATACAATCAATTGGAAATTCAACGACGATTTGTCTGCCATGCAGGGAAATCAGCGCGTAATTTTTTCCAATCGCACCGGCGGCGCCCTGCGCGAAATTTATTTTCGACTCTTTGCCAATTATCCCAACAGCAATGGCAACATCGAAATCCAAAATCTGCGCGTGGACGGTAACAGCGTCAAGTCCACGCTCGAAGAAAAAAATACCGCGCTCAAAGTGACCCTTGCGCGTCCGCTCGCGCCCAACCGCCGCGCATTAGTAACGCTTGATTACACCGTAAAAATTCCAACGGACAATGCCGTGCGCTATGCCGATTTCACGCGCAAAGATTGGATTACGACCCTGCCGACGGTGTATCCCATCATCCCCGCGTATGACGACAAAGGATGGCACACTGAACTCCCCCCCCCCTACGGCGACCTCGTGTATGCTGACAGCAGTGTGTATGATGTTACCGTCACCGCGCCGTCGAAATATAATGTCATTGCTTCGGGCGAATTGGTACAAGAAACGCAACAGGACGGACAAACCTCACGCCGCTTTATTGGCGCGCCCATGCGCGACTTTGATGTGAATCTCACGGACGCGCTCGTCAAAAGTTCCGCCCAAGTGGACGACGTGACGATTAACTCGTGGTATCAACCCGCGCACGCGGATTCGGGCAAGCGCGCGTTGGATTGGACCGTTAGGGCATTTCAGGTGTACGAAACACGTTTCGGCGCGTATCCTTTTAAAGAATTGGATATTGTGGAAACGCCCACCAGCGCGGGCGGCATTGAATATCCCGGGCTGATTACTGTCGCCAGCGCGTTGTACACTGACCCCGGACAATTGAACTTTTTTGAATTTGCCACCGTCCACGAGACCGCGCATCAATGGTGGTATTCGACCGTCGGCAATGACCAAATCAATCATCCGTGGCAGGACGAATCGCTGACGCAGTACTCGTCGCTGATTTATTTTCAAGACCGTTACGGCAAAGATGTGGCGCGCAACATTCAGGAGAATTTTTTCGACAAACAATACGCGCAAGCCGTCAGCAAGTACGGCGAGCTGCCGGCGGGGCTGCCGGTGAGTTCGTATGACGAAGACGCGTACGGCGCATTCATTTACGCCAAAGGTCCAAAATTCTTTCAAGCGGTGCGCGACCAAATCGGCGATGACGCGTTTTTCAATGCCCTGCGCGCGTATTATGAAAAATTCAAATTTCGCATCGCGTTTCCCGATGACTTGATCAATGCGTTCAACGCCGCCAGCGGACAGGACATTACGCCGTTGTACAAACAGTGGATAACCGGATAAAAAAAATGCGTTGGCTGCGCCAACGCATTTTTAGGTGTATCCCGAAAATCGTTCCACCCGAATATTTTGTTCCGTCACGCCGATACTCTTGAGCAATTCTTCCATCGCCTGCACCATCGGCGGCGGACCGCAAGTATAGAAAACCGAATTCGGCACATCGTCCACAAAGCGGTGAATTTTTTCCGCGTCAATGCGTCCCGTTTCACCTTGCCATGTGGCATCGCCGTTTGCATCAGTAACGGAAAGCACAATGCGGACATTCGGGTTCTCTTGAGGCAAAAGTTCAAACTCGCGGCGAAAGACCAAATCTTGCGGCGACGGTGCGCTATAGAGCAACGTAATTTTGTGCGGCAAATTTTCATCGGACGCGCAGCGCAGCATCGAGCGAAATGGCGTAACACCGATACCGCCACCCAAAAACACAATCGGCTTGGCGGCGCTTTCGGGCAAAGTGAACCGCCCGCGCGGTTCTTCCAAACTCACTTCCAGCCCGGGCGCCGCGTTCAATAACGTTTCCTTTAGCCCAAAACCGCGCCGCTTGGTGGTAAACTGCACAATGCCGTGCTCGGTCGGCGACGACGAAAGCGTAAAATGCCGCCGCTTGCCGCGCGGGTCGTCGTGCATGAGTTCGTCCAATTCAAAAAAGGCAAATTGCCCCGCCGTGTACGGATAGGGCTGTCCGTCCAAGTTGAAAACGAACGTCCATACGTCGGGCGTTTCTTGACGCCGTTCTTGCAAGAGTACACGCATAATGATTCCGCTTGAAACAAGTTGCGATTATAACACAATGCAGATTGAAAAGTGGAACGAGGTCAAGCATTGATTTTTGATTTGGCAGTCATTGGCGCAGGCATTGTGGGGCTGGCAACCGCGCGCGCATTTTTGCAGCACGCACCCCACGCGCGCGTCATTGTCCTGGACAAGGAACGCTCTATCGCGGCGCACCAAACCGGGCACAACAGCGGCGTCATTCATCAAGGCGTTTACTACAAACCCAATTCGCTCAAGGCGCAGCTGTGCGTGCAAGGCGCGCGGCAAATGGTGGAATTTTGTCAACAGCACGAAATTTCATACGCGCGCGTGGGCAAAGTCATTGTCGCCACCACTGCAAAGGAACTGCCGCGCCTGGAGTTGTTGTACGAACGCGCGGTCGCCAATCAAGTGCCGCATGTTGAGAAAATTGACCGCGCGGCGCTGAACGAAATTGAACCGCACGCGGCGGGCATTGCCGCACTGTACTCACCCAACACCTCGATTGTGGATTACAAAGGCGTTTCGGACGCGCTGCGCGCAGAAATTCAAGCACACGGCGGCATCGTGCAAACGGACGCCCGCGTAACAAAAATCCAAACCGACGCAACGGAAAACAAATTATTCACCCCGAACGGAGACTATCCCACGCGCTATTTTGTCAATTGCGCGGGACTGTATGCCGACGCACTGGCGCGGCTGTGCGGGATAGAGCCAAACGCGCGCATCATTCCCTTTCGCGGCGAATATTATTTTTTGAAACCGGCGGCGCAAGCGCTCGTGCGCGGGCTGATTTATCCCGTCACCGACCCGCAATTGCCGTTTCTCGGTGTGCATTTCACGCGCACCATTCACGGCAGCGTCGAAGCCGGACCGAACGCGGTCTTGGCATTCGCGCGAGAAGGATATGGATGGAAAAATATCAATGCGCGTGAAACCCTGGACGCGCTCGCGTTCAACGGCTTTTGGAAAATGGCGCGGCAGTGGTGGAAAACAGGCGTATTTGAATTTTATCGTTCGCTCTCAAAAGCCGCGTTCGTGCGTTCCCTCCAAACGTTGGTGCCCGACCTTCGCGCGGGGGATTTGGAACGCGGCGGCGCGGGCGTCCGCGCGCAGGCAGTGAATACGCGCGGCGAATTGCTGGATGATTTCTATTTTGCCGAATCGCCCAACGCGCTGCACGTACTCAACGCGCCTTCGCCTGCGGCAACGGCATCGCTCGCCATCGGCGAATACATCGCGCAGAAAATTTTGTCAAAATAAAAAACGCGGCATGTGCCGCGTTTTTTATTACTGTGCGAGCGCCTTGTCAATCGCGGCGCGAAATTCATCCGGCGATTTTAATCCCACCAATGGTTCGCCGTTCACGAAAAAGGTGGGCGTGCTGCTTACGCCAAACTGCTGCGCCTCTGCAGTATCCGCCTGCACGCGCGCAACCGTTTCATCATCCTGCAAACATTTTTCAAAACGCGGCATGTCGAGATTCAGCGTTTTGCCAAAACCGACCAATTTGTCTTTGGTAAACGCGCCCTCGTTTTCGCCGTTTTGATGTTCAAACAAATAGTCGTACAAGTCCCAAAATTTCCCCTGGTCGGCAGCGCACTCGGACGCGACCGCCGCGTACACCGACTCGGGACCAAGAAACGCGAGATGTTTGTACACCAGACTCGCCTTGCCTGTTTTCACGTACTCGTTCAGAATCGTGGGTTCGACCAATTCATGATGCCGCCCGCAAAATGGACATTGAAAATCGGCATACTCGACAATCAACACTTTGGCGTTCGGCTCGCCCGCGCGATTCGCTTCGCGCACTGCAAACGCGCGCGGGTCAACCGTTTGCGGTCCTTGCTGATTGTTTCCGGAACTCTGTGCCTGCAATTCTTGAATCGCTTCGAGCAAACCTTCTTTTGCCGCTTGTTTGACTTGACCCGCGTCCAGCGCTTGCGGCGGTGGGGCTGCGGGTTTCGCCGTCCATTGCGCGTACACGGCGAACATTCCGAGCCCGACGAGGACTCCAAACAAAAACCACGCGGGGGCAACAAAAATCTGCCACAGCGGTTTACGCGGCGACGGAGCAAAACTTTGCGGCGCGTTTGTTAATGGCGCGGGCGTTTCCGCGCTGTGTTCCGTTTCACTGACAGTTGGCGGCGACGCGATAGCGTTCAGTTCATTTTCTGGATTCAATTCTTCGGACATACAAAACTCGATTCTCGCGAAGCGGACGCATTAAAAACCTTCGAAGTCTCAAGACCTCGAAGGTTTTTAACCTGTGGGGCTGGGGGGACTCGAACCCTCACGGAGGGCTACTCCAACGGATTTTCGTACCACTACGGCTTGCGCCGCTCGCACAGAACTATTGCACGATTTGTGGTCTGGACTTTACCTTGACCATGACGTTTCCGTTTTAGGTCTCTGCCGTCAAGTCTCTACACCTTTTTCTTGCTGCCTCGATAATTCTTGGTGGAGGCATGACAATTAGGGCACAACAGCGTCAAATTCTCCAAACGATTGTTTCGGCGGTCTCCATCTTGGTGATGAAGTTCGAGTGGGATCGGTTCCCCCATCCACTCTGTGTTTCCGCACCGCTCGCACCGATACTCTTTGAATCCTTCCCGTATCAGGCGATTTCTCAAGCGCCATGTATTCTCTAATTTGAGATGGACAAGAATCCGTGCAAGGGGACGAGTCTTGTGGTGATGCGATTTGCCTTTCAGATGACCGCTTCCCAAAAAATGAGAAGTATCGAGTCCGAGTTCGCGAATACGCTTTGCTACAGTCTCGTAATTTCCCCCTACTGGCTTGAGCCCCAATTCTTGGAGAACACCCCTCATCGTAAAACTGCGCTCAACGGCTTGCTTGAGCATGGCATCTGTGTAACGCCGATGATTCATATGGTCGAGTGCAGTTTGCAAGAAACTTGGCTCGGTATTGCCACTGCATCTTGGGCAGAGGGTTCACCGAGTTTGACAGAATTCACATGGAGAGTTTCCTGCTCCAGTGCCCATTTGATGAGTTCCGCAAAAGGATTGTCTTTGCATGGATTTGCGGAACTGCACAACAAGTCCGTCGCGGCTGCCAATTTCGCCACAGCCCCATTTCCTGTACAAAAGGTATTCTAGCGTCATCTGTAATTTTGTCAACGAAGTTTCAAAATAATTCACCAAATCAAACTCAAACAACTCACGCCGCCATCCGCTTTGTAAAATTCGCTCATCGGCACCGCAAGCACCTCGAATCCTGCCGCGCGCAACTTTTCATCCGTTTTCGCAAAGCCCGCTGGCACAATCACGTACTTGCCGATTCCCAACGTGTTCGCACAGTACGCCTCCGCACGCGGAACAATCACGCGCGCAAATTTCTTGAGGTTTGGATATTCCGCGAAATCTTCGTGGACGACAAGGACATTGTTTCCCACATACGTCACCGCCGTCAACAAATGAAGAAATTCGCGCACCGGAATTGCTTCCACATTGATTCCGCGCGGCGCGACGAGGGCGCGCAATTGTTCAATCCCCGCGCGATTTGTGCGTTCCGTTTCGCCGATAAACAATTCATCTCCCACATTCAACACATCACCGCCTTCGAGCGTCGCAGGCGCAACCAGCGCGTGTGTTTCAAAACGCCCGCGCAAAATGTCGGCAACCAAATCCGTTTCGCCCGCCCGACTCGCCGCGCCCATGCGATTCAAAATGGCAACATCACGAATCACCAACGCGGGGTCTTGCATAAAACAAGAATCAGGAAAGCGTTCGTCCGCGTCGAGAATTTCCACGGCGACACCCGCTTCGCGCAATGCGTCCACATATTCCGCGTGCTGCTTGCGCGCGAGTTCCACATCAATCGGCTGTGGGTCAACAGCGACGGCATTGACAAAACTGTCACCCGGCGGGCGCACCATCGCGTGGGAATAATTATTCATGGGCAGATTCCAAAATCGGTTCCACAATTTTCGGCGCGCCGCGCACGAGCCACGCGTTGTCCGCCGTACGCGTTCCCAAAATCGTCCATGAAATATTTTCCTGCGGGTCATGCCACGCGACACACCCCGACGCGCCCGCATGTCCAAAAGTGCGCGCACTCGCGTTCGGCGGCGTCCAATGCGGCTTTTTGTCACCTTTTAAATCGGTGCCCAAACCCCATTGCGCGACGGGATAATCAAAACGTCCGCCATATCCGCCCGGCAAAGCATCCGTCTGATTGGAAATCGCCTCACGCCGCAGCGCGTCAGCAAGAAAATTCTTGGGTTCACCCGCGAACGCGCGCACAAGTTTCAATGCACCGCCTGCGTCGGTAATCAGACCTGACCAGGGCAAACCGAGCGCGCGATAATAGCGCGAGTTGTACGGCTCGATGTCGGTGCCGCCGTGCCGACTGCGCACATCCGCGAGTTGCATTACCGCGCGCGGCGGTTCATCGCCCAAATATCCTTCCATGTTCAACGGCTGTAACACCAACTCGCGCAGTGCATCCATGAAATTTTTGTGTGTGACGCGCTCGACGATCAACGCGAGCAAACCATACCCGACATTGCCGTACAAGACGCGCGTACGCGGCGCGCGTTCCAACGCTACTTTCAAACATTCTCCTTTGATTTCATCCCACGTTTTGGCAACGCCGTACAATTCGTGTTCATTGGGTAAATCCTGCGGCAGTCCCGAAATGTGACAAAGGAGCGTGCGGACGGTGACGCCCGATTGTGCCGCCCGCGCGTCGGGCAAGAATTTTTCCAACGCGTCATCCAGCGCGATTTCATTTGCTTCCATCAAACGCAGCACACTCAACGCCGTCGCAAGTTTTGTCAGCGACGCGACGATAAACAAACTGTCGCGCGTGACAGGTTTCCCTGTCGCGTCCGTGCCAAGAAACAATGATTCGATGTCCGCGTCGCCGCGTTGGTACAAAATCGCGAGACCCGGCACCTCGAATTTTTGCATGGTCTCGCGCGCGAGAGATTCGATGCTCTGGTTTTCCATCAAATGCGAGAGGGCTTTGTAGTAACGTGCAATGAACTCTGATTTCAATCGTTCGATGCGCGCCGAGTCAGATGGAACGAATGAATTCGTTACTACAGTGCTTTGAATTGTTCAAACGGCTGGTGACAATTGCGGCAGAAATAAATCGCGCGGCACAACGTGGGACCGAACGTGTTGGTAACGCGCGTGTTGGTGGAATTGCAGTACGGACACGCGACGGGTTCGTCAAAGTACAGCGCGATGTTGCCGCCGTGCATGGGTGGGGGGGCGAGACCGAAGGTTTTCAATTTTGCGCGCGCCGCTTCCGAAATCCAATCACTCGTCCAGGGCGGCGAGAGCACGGTTTTCACCTGAACGTTTTCGATTCCAATGGCGTGCAGTTTTTCGACTATCGCGTTTCGCATCACATCGAGCGCGGGACATCCTGCAAACGTCGGCGTCATGCTCACAATCACCGCGTCATTTTCGATTTTCACGTCGCGCACAATTCCCATCTCCACCATCGAGACGACGGGAATTTCGGGATCCATCACCTCGTCGAGCGCGTCCCAAATGAGTGAAACGTCAAACGTCATAACGTCATTTGCTTCTTTTACCATTCCACACCAAATTTTTCCAGCCGCGCAACACTTGACATGTCGTTCAACAGTTCCGCAAGATGTTCTGTGTGCTGTGCGCGCGAAATCGCTCTTGGCTCTAACACGCGCGGCACAATCAGACCCGATGCCGACAAATGCGAAACGGTTTTGTCTTGCCACTCGTCGCGCAATGTTTTCAAGTCTGGAAAAATGTTCGCGTCAATCAATTCTGTTTCATTTTCGAGCGGCACAAACAATTGCAGCGCGGACGCCCACAATTCATTCAATGCGTTTTGCATTCGCGCGTGGCTTTCGTCCGTTCCCAAGCCAAGCCGCTTGACCCAATTCGAGGTGTGACGCAAGTGGTAAATTTCTTCCGCGCGAATTTTCGTCGCAATCCCTCGCACACGCTCATTTGTCGAATTTACCAATTTTTCCAACAATACATTTTCATATAAATCGAACAAATACTGCCGCGTCATCGAAAATGCCCAATCGCCTTTGGGGAGTTCGACAAATTGCGTATTGCGCCATTCGTTCGCGTCGCGAAAAAAAACGACGCGGTCGGGTTCCACGCCCGTCAATTCTTGATACAGTTCGTACCACAAATGCGCGTGTCCCAATTCGTCGAGCGCGAGGTTGGCAAACGCAATGTCTTCTTCCAGAATCGGCGCGTGTCCTGCCCATTCCGAATTGCGATGTCCGAGAATGAAAGAATCGTCGGCGAGCGTGAGAATTTTTTGTGCGAGAGAGTCGTTTGGCATTGGTCGAGAGTCGTTGGTCTTTAGGCGAGAGTCGAGAGTCATTCGTCATTCGTCATTCTTCATACGTCATTCGTCGTTTGTCATTCGTCATTCATCCAGCATTTCTTGTGCCGATTTCAATTCGCGCATAATCGGTTCGACGGGATACGCGAGATGATTGCGATAGGTTTTGGTGTGAGCAGGGGCGAACATGCTCGGCGCATCGGCATCTTCACTCTTGAAGATGACCCGTTCGGGCACGACCCACCAGACAAAAACATTTTTGTTGGGAAATGTTTCGAGCGCGCGTGAGAGCGCCTGCTGCGGCGAGCAGGCGGCTACGGCGCCCACATGCGCGACAAATGTTTCGCGCGCGGTTTGTCCTTGTTTTTGAAAAACGAGCCAAGTCTCGGTGGGCGCGTCGCTTGCCGCGTCCGCTTCGCGCCACGCGTTATCTCGCAGCTCTTGTACGGTTTTGGAAAAAATCGCGCGTTCGGGGACGACCCACAAACTCAAACAGTTCGGGCGGCGCACAAAGACATCGCGCGCGTTTTCTAACGCCATTTCCGCGTCGGGTGCGTGAACGGAACCCGCGTTGCGATGCGCCAAGTCCGCGCGTTCTTTTTCAAAGACCTGATATTTTTGCCCCTGCGAATCCATTGTCAGCTTTGTGCATTGAGGGATGAGCAATGAGTAGACAACTATTTACTCTGTGCTCAACGCTCATTGCTCGTATTTCTCCGCATACGCGTTTAACGCTTCTCTCACCCACGCGCCATTCTCGTGCGCTTGACGCCGCGCGGCGAGGCGTTCTCTGTTGCACGGTCCGTCGCCCTTGACCACGCGCCAAAATTCGTCCCAATCAATTTCGCTTGTAATCCAATTGCCGCTCGTTTCGTCGTAATGCAAGTTGGGGTCGGGAATCTTCAAGCCGAGCAGCTGCAAATCGGGAACCATCTTGTTGATAAATTCCTGACGCAGTTCGTCATTCGTTTTTGTTTTCACGCCCCAGGCAATCAATTGCGCGCTGTTGGGTGAATCGGAATCGTGCGGACCAAACATCATCAGCGAAGGCGCCCACCAGCGATTGAGCGCGTCTTGCACCATCGCCTTTTGCTGTGGCGTGCCGCGCGCGTACTTGATAACTTGCTCCATGCCTTGTTTTTTGTGAAACGTTTCTTCGGTGCAAATGCGAACCATCGCGCGCGAGTACGGACCATACGAGCAATGCGCGAGCATTGTCTGATTCATAATCGCCGCGCCGTCCACGAGCCAGCCAATCATGCCCATATCTGCCCACGTGAGCGAAGGATAATTGAACACCGACGAGTATTTTGCTTTGCCCGCGAGGAGCGCGTCAATCATTTCCTCGCGCGTCGCGCCAAGCGTTTCCGCCGCGTGATAAAGATATTGTCCGTGTCCGCCTTCGTCTTGAACTTTGGCGAGCAATACAATTTTGCGGCGCAGCGTGGGCGCGCGCGTAATCCACGCGCCTTCGGGCAACATGCCGACGATTTCGCTGTGCGCGTGCTGCGAAATCATGCGAATCAATTGTTTGCGATATTCTTCGGGCATCCAATCGCCCGGTTCAATTTTTTCACCGCGCGCGATGCGGGCTTGAAATTCTTGCAGCTCTGCTTGTTCGTCCATTGAAACCTCCATCGGTTCGTACACAGGATACACCGATTCAAACCTTTGCGTCAATTTGTAAATAGCCGCGCGCGCAAAAAAAATCCGTGCGATGTATATCGCACGGATAGGCGCAGTCGGTTTCGTTTTCAACGCAGGTTAAATTTTCCCCAACGTGACGCGGTGCAGCCACTCGCATTGCACGCTTCCACCATCCACCAATACGTATGTCCTTTGTCCAGCCACCGTGTATTGTACGTCAGCGCCGTCAAGTTGTATTTCGCGTCAACCGGACGCCCAAACCAAATATCTTGGCGGACGACCACAGCATAGGTGTCCGCGCAGTTCGCGGCTCGCCAGTTCAAGCCGACGCGATTTGTATTGACCGTTGCGCGCGGAAGCGGAGAATCGAGGCGCGGGCGCTCCGGCGCCGCGATGCACGCGTCAGCGAGCGCCGTCGGCACCGTCAGGCACACGAGCCAAACGCCAATTGCCCAAGCCAAAATCCAACGCGCGCTGCCCCATCTTGCATTTCCAAATTGAGCCGGATGCATTCTGTACACTCCCCCCCGAGTGCAAGTCGCGTAACGCCAAAAATAAAAAACCGTTTGCACAAATGACAATTGTGCAAACGGTCGGTTACGCGATTGGCTCCGCCCTGCTCTCGCGTCCACGAGACCACAACGTCGGTTATGATCGCGCAGGGTTTCATCGCCCCCGTTTAGGTTGCATTGTCAGTATGGCAAAACTTTGTTAAAGCACGCATTAAGGCACGCGCACGCGTCGTATGTTGGACCATTCGGACGTTTGGGTCGCGCTGACGATTTCGATTTTGTAAAAGTAGGTTTTGCCTGCTTGTGTCGTTTTGTCTCGAAATGTATATGCCGCGCCGCCCACTTGTCCGACGTTTTTCGCGGGAATCAGTTTTCCGTTGACCATGCTATAATCGCCGCCGCGTTTTTCACTGCGCCACACGTTAAAGCCGATAATATCCAGCTCGGTTCCGGTTTCCCAGTCGAGTCGAATCTTGGCGTCTTTTGCCGCGCCCGCAAAGGATTGCAGTCGCGAAGCTGTGGGCGGCTGAAACACGTTGACTGTTCGGCAGAAATTGAAACTGAACCCTTCGCCATATACGTCACCATAGCTTCCTGTGACGGTCACCAGTTTGAATGTCCCAGCCGTTGCAAAAGTTCCGCGGACATTTATCACCAACCCGGTGGAATTTCTCTGAACATCTCCGAGCGCCGACCATGTAAGCACAGTTCTGCCTTGACCATCCGTGCTCACATCCGGAATGGATACCCAGGGTCCATGCTTTGATATGTCACGCCTGATTCGAGTATCATGCTGACGTTTTGAGCGGATGTCGCTGTGCTGCCCCCCGTGTTGATTACGTTTATCTTGAACGCCGTATTTTCCCCAAGCGGCACTTGGTGCGGAGAGGTCGTAATGTCCAGATTGGCAACGGCGGTGCCGTTAAAGAACAAACTGTTGTAGAACATCCGCAGATACGGTGCATCCGCATTGGTCAAGTACGGAGTATTGGTACTAAACTCGTGTCCGCCGATAAAGATGATTTTTCCACCGCCGGTTCCATCATGATAAGTGCCGGCAATCACATGGTCGTACTGATTGCCGCTATTGGTGAAATAGGCAACCCGTTCAGTGTTGGAATAGTATTGCTCTTGTGTGGTCAACCAGGTTTGAACAGCACCGCCGGGCAGGTCTTGGAGCGCAGTGGTCGCAACTGCCTGGGCAATGGGGAGACTGGCAGAGGACGGAATGACCGTCCAGCTTCCTTTGTCGCCTTTGTTTTGGATTGCAGGGAAACCGTTGCGCGTCAAAAGCCCACCGTTGACAGGCGAATAGAAAAGCGCGCGGACAGCAGGACTGCTGTTGTTGTAAAGGTCAACAAGATTGTTCTCGTTGCTCAAAATGGAATGACACAATGCTGTCCAGCCGCCGCCCTGGTAATTGAAATAGTCGAGCGCGGCATAGTAGCGCGTGCCGAGATTGTTCGGGTCGGTCTTGGAATAGGTGTAGCCGCCGTTATGCGGCGTGACAAAGATGTCATAGTTGCGTTCCGAACAGAGTCCGGACTGAAAGAGCGCGCCATTTGCAATCTGGGTTTCGGTCAGAATGTTGGGCGACTTGTCAGTCCATATATTGCCATTCATATCGGGGATGCCCGCCGCGTTAAAGTAACCGTAGGCGATTTTGGCGTTTTCCACATCTTCTGCAATGCGCGGCGCACTCTTGAGGGTTGTATCTGTATTGGCGGTGAACGCAGCCGTTGCTTTATGCACAACGGGCAGATTTGCATTGGCGCCCCACCACGTTTGAATAATGCTTGTCGCTTGTGCGGCATGCGCGCTGTCAATGATAAAAGGTCCGCCTCTATAGCTTGGCGTTCCGTTAGCTGTATTCGTTCGCAAGTCGCTCGTCGTCGCGGAAAAATCTATTCCGTTAAATGTCATGGGATTCGCGATTGCCCAGTGAACCGGAATATTATTAGAGAGCAGGCGATAGAGCAGTCCATACGCCTTCCACATTCCGGTATTCTGGTACGTAGTATCCATCGGAATAATCAGTGAGCCGGCGCCAAAATCAACAGCGGTCAACGTGCGCGTCTCGAGCGGTGCGCGACCACTTTTCATCGCGTTCGCAGGCATAGGAACCAGCGTCATGACGAAAATTAAGGTAACTGCGAGCAGTAAAGGTATTTTCAGACATTCGAGAATGTGTTCAGGGTAAGTGCGCGTCATATTGTCATCTCCTTGTTTGCGCTTTATCGTTTTCAAATCAGTATCGGCTTGCGGGCAAAAAAAAACCGTTTGTGCTTGCAACACAAACGGTCGGTTACGCGATTGGCTCCCCCTTGCTCACGCGTCCATTATCCAACTCGAGCAAGGTTTCAATGCCCCCGTGTCTGCGGCTGGCAACAAAAAACCGTTGCCCGGATTTACAAGAATCCAATCAACGGTCGGTTACGCCATTGGCTCCCATTGGTCGAGGCGTCCACTTTTTCTGTGAAAACAGCTCACAGAATGACCAAGTTCACAGCCCCCGATGCACAAGCCGCACTTGCGTTATTAAATTTGTATTCCATGTGCATTATATCACAAAGCAACACTCCGAGCAAGCGACACACCGAAAATCATGCTAAAATTAGCGTGAACATGGATTACCATCCGATTACAAAAGGCATCACCACCCTTTTGGACCAAGCCAACTCCCCGTACGAAACCTTTGAACATGAACCTGTCCGCACAAGTGAACAAGCCGCGCAACTGCGACATGGCTATTCGTTGCAGCAAGGCGCGAAAGCAATTTTGCTTCGCGTGAAAATTAACGACAGCGAAAAGTTTTTCGTCATGCTCGTTTTCCCCGCGCATTTGCAATTCGACAAAGTAAAGGTAAAGAAATTTTTTCGCGCGCGCGATATTCGTTTTGCGACGGAACAAGAAGTGGGCGAATTGACGAACGGCATTCTGCCCGGCGGCGTTCCGCCGTTTGGCAATTTGTTCAACCTGCGCGTCATCGTTGACCCGAAATTGTTCGACAATGAAAAAATTATTTTCAACGCCGGTGACCGCCGTTTCTCTGTCGCGATGCGCGCGGAAGATTACAAACGGATAGTCAATCCGGAAATTGTGGAAATAACTGGAGACTAGAGATTGAAGATTGGATTTGTGATTTACGTTTCTCGTTTCCATTTCTCGTACAGGAGTTGAAGATGTATCCGGATACACCCCTGTCAAGTGAAAATGGGTGTGCGGTAGGACAAATGGCGATGAACTCCATCGCAGAAATTTGTCGTACATTTTCAAGAGAGTTGCCCATGAGCCGTTGGCTCACCCGCAGCCAATAAAAATGGGCGGCGCGTAGTAACGATTTCAATCGTTCCTCTGGCTCGGACGAATGAATTCGTCACTACAAAATATTTTCAGAGGAGTTGCCCATTCGCCGCCTTGCGTCGCACCAGCAGTTGGATGAAAATGGGCAAGCCGTAAAGCAAATTTGAAATTTGCTCTACATTTTCAAGGGAGAGGAGTTGCCCATTCGCCGCCTTGCGTCGCACCAGCAGTTGGATGAAAATGGGCAAGCCGTAAAGCAAATTTGAAATTTGCTCTACATTTTCAAGGG
>JAKOPZ010000245.1 GCA_029778615.1 Chloroflexota bacterium
CGGCGAAAAAAATGATAGAGCACACCCTCGCGCATTTCCGGCGCGTCGAGTGAAACAGGCAAATGTCCCGCGCCGTCATCGTCCGTCGTCGCGACCTCCACCTCGACTCCCACATTCGCCAACGCGCGCGTCATCGTCTCTAACGCAACGCTCGGTCCGCCGTGAACAGCACTGATAGACGGAATGACGTGCAAAATTTTCACGCGGCTTCTCCGCGCGCGCGTTCGCAAACCTGTTCAAACTCGCGCGCCACATCGCCCCACGTGCGCGGCTGAAACTCAGTGTAGGAACGCTGAACCATCGCGGCAAGTTCGGCGCGCTGTTCGTCACACGCCAACAATCGTTCGCGCAATTTCTCGGGAGACCGAATTGGCACGAGCCACCCCGTTATGCCATCCTGAATTAAATCCGGTGCGCCGCAATTGTAGGTACTCAAAATCGGCAGAGCATTCGCGCGCGCCTGTGCCAGTGTAATGGCAAAGCCATCTTCAATCGTCGGCAAAATATAGATGTCACCCCAATCATACTGGGCGCGCAATTCGGACTGCGGCACTTTGGGGACCCACTCGATGCGGTCGCGCAAAGAGTTTATCATGGCATTGGTTTCCGCTAAACGCGGTCCCACACAGCGAATTACAAAACGCTCGCGCGGCAATGCACGCGCAACGCGTACCAAATCGAACATGCCTTTGCGGTACGAAAGTGTGCCGACAAACAAAACCCGCAGCGGTTCGCCCCGACGTATCCGCGCGAGGCGAACGTCAATCGTCGCCCGGTCCGGACGAAATTCATCCGGGTTTGCCGCAAGCGGCACGCAGACGAGCCGCCCGGGTGCAACACCACATTCCAAAAAAGTGCGCCGTGCGAAGGTGGAGATGGTCAGGATTTGGTCCGCCAAAGCATATTCGCGTTCTTCGCGCGCGAGCATCCATGAGCTGGGTTTGTCTTGTTTCGTTCCTGTCCGCGCCTCTTCTTGACGCAAGAGGGCTGCCTGCGTGCGAATGTGCGCCGAACCGCGATGCAGCAGATAAAATGTCCCGACTTGGCGCCTTTCCAGCAACTCTTGTGCAATACCACTAAACGGGTGGACAACCTCCCATGCTTGGCGCCGCAGCACGTCTGCTGCCCACGCTCCAAAGAGTTGATGCAGTGCCCCTTCGGGATACAGCGCCGGAAATCTGCCGCGCAGCTTCCACGCCGCGCGGGACAAAATGCCGTGCGCCGGAAAACTTGTGACCTGCGTGCGCGGAATCCCAAATTTCTCGACCGCACGCGCCGGATAATTCGTAAAGACTTGGACCTGATGTCCGCGCCGCAAAAGCGCGCGCGCCAAATCAAATGCCGAAAAGCGCCCGTGCGCGACGATGGCGATACGCATTAACATACTCCTGCCAACACCTTGCGAAAGCGTTGTTGAAAGTGCGCGGCAGTGAAATTTTCCACGTAGCGCTTTTGCGCGGCGCGCGCCAAGTTGTGCCATTCGTCGCCCGGCGTAAGCAAACGCACCACTGCACGCACCAACGCGTCGGCATCGTCGGGATTCACGGCAAGCCCCGCTTCCGGCGGATTCACCACTTCGCGCCCCGCGTCCGCATCGCTGACCAAACACGGACGCCCCGCGCGCATCGCCTCGACATACACCAAGCCAAACCCTTCGCCGCGACTCGGCATGGCGAACGCGCGGCACGCACGCAAAAGTTCTTGTTTCCGCGCGTCGCTCACCCGTCCAAAAAATTGAACGCTGTCCCGTACATTTTCTGCGCGCGCCAAGTGTTCCAAGTCGGCGCGCAAATCTCCTTCCCCCGCAATCCAGAGCTGCGCGTCGGGGATTTGTTGCAAATTCATCTGCGCACGCACGCGCGTCCACACACCAAGCATCTGCCGATGTCCTTTATAGTCCTCGCCGCGCTCCAAACGGCTGACCATCAACACGCTCGCGTGCGTCGGCGCGATAATTTCCCCGGTAGGGGAGTCAGCGCCCAGCGGTACGACACAGTGCGCGACTTTTGTAAGGTGCGGATTCGTATTCAAGAACCGTTCGTACGTATACCGGCTGTTCGCAAGAAACAAATTCACGCGCGGGAGCATCCGCCGCGTCCACACATTTTGCCTGCGCCATGCTTCGATGCCGTGTAAAAAAACGACGATGCGCGCATTCGGCGCGCGCAAAAAGGGCACGAGCTGCAGCAATGCCATGTGCCACACCAAAATTATGCGCGGGCGCACACGCACGCGCAACATGCGCCAAAGCGCTTGCCCCTTGCCGCGCGCGGTAAAGGTCAACGCGTCCGCGATTTCAAAATCGGGCGCGTTGTAACAAAACAGTGCGGCAGTTTCACCCCGCGCGCGTATCTCTTGGCGCGCGGCATCCCACGCCAGGCGCCCACTCAATTCAACGCCGCCAACTTGATTTGGTTGAATGTTTGGAAACAGTCCAAACAACGCGGTGCGCGCCGTCACGGTTCCCATCCGTGCGTCGGGGGTTTGGGTCGCGGCAAGCCCGGTGGTTTGGGGCGCAGCGCGGGCGCGGGCTCCAGTTGCACCGCGTCCAAAAAGAACGGCACAAGAAATTCGTTGATAACAAATGCGGCGAGCACGGCTGCCGCGCTGGTTGCGGCAATATCAACCAGCGAACCTCCGGGCTGAATCAAACCCAATCCCACCAAAAAAAACAACGTAAAGCGTCGCGAATTTCCTTCCAACAAATAGCGCGATGCCCAACCGTCCAACAGCGCGAGCGCAATGCCCCACAGGACCGAGCCAAGAATGACGCCCGTCGCGCCAAAGTTGTAATAAAACTCGAGCACCTGTCCAACGCCCACACTCGTATTTTTTGAAAATGCAACACCTGTTGCATCCGTGACCAAATTGCCACTCCCCGCGCGCACCGGTTTGTCGGGCCACAAGATGCGCGGAATCGGCGCAATCAACGCGTCAAGCAGCGTCGCGCCGTCTTGATACTCTGCTTTGCCGCGCGCAAGGTTTTCGACAGCCGCGCCCACAATCCAATTTTGATTCAGGCGCTGGTCTATGGCATTGAGATGACGCGTATTGTTCAGGTCAAACCATTCAAAATCCGCAAACGTCTGACCGACCCTGAACACACGCTCTTCGATGGATTCGCCGCCCCAGACCACCTCACGAATTTGGGTACGGTCGCGAAAATACGTGACGAAGGCGGACGCGCCCAGCAGTACAAATGCGGCACCAATGACAATAACCAAAACGCGCGGACGAAAGAAACTTGCAAAGAACGCCAAGCTGGTCAACAACGCCGAAATGCCAAAACCCAAAAATCCCTGAAACACCAATGTTATCACAGGCAAGAGACCCAACACAACAATCCACCAAAACAGCGTCCACCAATTTCTTGTGGGCCACGCTTGCCAAATGCCCAGACAGATACCGAGCAAGAGCAGTTGGTTCATCACGGAGACCACTGCACTCAACGTCGGCACATTGCGCGCAATCGGCGAAAGGACAAAGAAACTAAAGAGCCCAAAGATAACATACAAGCGATGCACCCAGGGATTGAACAAAACCGCTTGCGGGAAACGCGCCTCCGAGCCCACAGACAGACGACGCGTCAAATGCAAAACCCACAGCGTAATCACCGCGCCCGCGCCAAAGGCAGCCACTGCCCACGTGCTCTGTTCAAATCCCAATTGAATCCACAACCGCCGATAAAAGGCATAGTCGGGGTTAAGGTACAAGAATGCGCCGGGCAGGTGAATCATTGCCAAGTTTGCAAGGTACGCCAATACCAATCCAACGCCGAGCGTTGCCTGCGCGCGCTGTGTGAACACAATCGCCAAAACCACGATGCCCCAAATGAGTATGCCCGTGCCAAAATCAAAATCGGATGTCATGTTCCTTGTCTTTCAGGTCCAACATTGCCGCGAGACGGTCTCGATAGGTATGCTTGCCGTGCGTAATCCGCTCATGTGCTGCCCCCGCCAAACGCGCGCGTTCGTCCGCGCGTGCCAACAGCCACCGCACGCGTTCCACCATTTCCTGCGGGGTTTGAAAATACAAAACGCTCTCGCCCTCTGCGCCGAACCACGCGCGATGCTGCGCCGTGTCTTCGGTCAACATGCAGCCGCGCATCGCCGGAATTTCAAACGTGCGCATGACGTGGTCATCGCGGTTCGCGCGCCGCACCAAATTCAAACAGACGCGCGCATTTTTCACCGCGCGGCGCAGAGCCGGTAAATCGGCGTGTCCGCGCGCAGCGCGCCGCGTATCTGCGTAACGTTCCCAGTATCCGCCAAACAAATGCGTGTCAAAACCTGCGCGCACCAATGCTGCGCCATACGGCGCGCGTTCTGCATCCGCGCCCCCCGCAAAAAAAACATCGCACGCGAATTTTTCATCCGGCGGTGCAGGGTCGGGAAAATGCGCGAATGGATTATACGCGAACGGCAAAAATTCCACGCGCGCGCAGCCCGCGTCACGCAAATCGTTTTCATTCGCGCGGCGCGGCGTAAATATGGCGTCGTATTCGCGCACTGCGCGCAAAAACCATTCCGCGCGGTGCAGTGGATTCCACGGGTCATCGGTCAAAAAATTCAGCGTTTGGATGCTGTGCGCGCGCAGTTTTCTTAAGGTTGCATCGGTCAAAGGCGCGAGCCCGGTGGCAAGCAAATGGGTTGCCCGAAACGCGTCGCACGCCGCCAAGACCTGCGCGTTGAACGGGGACATTCGCGCGGGCGCATGTCCGCGCACGCGCCAATGCCACTGCCGCGTCAACCACGCGCCCTCGAATGCCGCGCGCGTGTCGCAGAGTGTGACCGGAATGCCGAGCGCGTTGGCAGCATCGCGCAAATGCGCGCCCACATGAAACGGCTCGGGATTGCCGACCAGCACAAGTCTCACTGCGCGCGCCATACACTTTCCAACGCCTCGACAATGCCTTGCGCGGCGCGGCGCGTGGAATACATTTCCGCGCGGGCGACGCATTGGGCGCGCCCGTTTTCATCACCAACGCGCGTCAGCACGTGGTGCAATGCGCGCGTCAAGTCCTCCACGTCGTCGGCGCGAAAAATTTCGCCGGTTTCGTGCGGAACGATTAAGTCGGGCGCGCCGCCCACGCGGTCGGAAACGACGCACGGCAAACCGTGATGCAATGCTTCGTTCACCACAAGCCCCCACGTTTCCCCGACGCGCGAAGGCAGCACCAAAACATCGGCGGCGTGATAAAAACGGCTCAACTGCATTTGATTTTGGAAACCGACAAAATGCGCGCGCACGCGCGATGCGTCCGCCAACGCGGACAATTCCCTTCGCAATTCGCCGTCGCCGATAAACAACACATGTGTTTGCGCGCGCAATGGTTCCGGAAAGTTTTCCACCGCGCGCAACACCAAGTCAGGTGCTTTGCGCGGCGACAATTTTCCCGCAAACAAAAAAACATGTTCGTGCGCCGCAATGCCCAATTCGTTTCGCGTCGTCGCGCGCAAGGGTTTGTGCGCGGCATCGTCCAAACGAAATGGTGTTGTATCCACACAGTACGGCGAGAAAAATAAACGCGACGCGGAAACGCCCAAGCGCAAAAAATGTTCGCGTGAACGCGCACCCACATACAGCAGCGCGCGAAATTGCGAATAGAAAGCGCGCAGTGCAAAATCGCGCACAGTCCCTTTCACGAACGAACGCTTGACTGCATGGTCTGTGGTTTCGCCGCGAAACAACAACGGATAGCCGCCGCGCCGCGCCGCGAAAAACGCGTCGCGGTGAAAACGCGGGCTGTAACCGACGAGCATCACCGCGTCAGGATTTACCGCGCGCAATGGTTTGCCCAAACCGCGCGCGCTCACTTGGTCCGCCGCACGCGCGCCGCCATGTTCAACGCGCGCGAGAAATTTCGCGTCATATCCCGACAGCAAGTCCGTGTCCCAATGAAAGGTCGCGCCAAATTCCGCATCGTGATAACCGACCACACTCAAATCCGAACCGTACAGCACCGTAACGGGAATTTTGAATTCTTGTTCCAACACACGATACACCGGCGCGTGATATTGAATCGGATGCGTTTCGACGACGGCGAGGCGTCCGGTTATTTTGGCGGCAGACACAAGATGGTTCCACCTACACGCTCAGCTTGCGTAATGGGCTGTCCATTCAAGAGCGAGACCAGAGTATAGTCTGTCGCGCGCGCGAATTCCCAAGCTGCCTTATCACATTCGGGATTATGCAATTCAAGCAGAATGAATGGCTTGAATCGAGCCACCAGATCGCGCGCATGTCCAAGCGCTATTTTTTCTGCACCTTCGATGTCCAGTTTTATCAAGTGCGGCGGCGGCAACTGATAGCGGTCAATTGCGTTGTCCAAACTCAAGCAAGGCACACGAAGCGTCTCTACATGTCTTTCTATCACCTGATAAGCAATGTCTGACGCGCCGACATACGTGCCGGGAATGTGCGAATTTGTATTCCCGCTGACAATAAAATCAATTTCCGTCTCTGAACCTCCGACAGCGGCTTGCGCAAATTGGACATTTTTGAAACCATTCAACGCCACATTTGCGCGCGTGCGTCGCAAGTTTTCGGGGTCGGGTTCGATGGCAACAACCTTTCCATTTGCGCCGACCCAACGCGCAAAGAGGACGGTGTAATAGCCAAGGTACGTGCCACAGTCCCAAACCGTCCATTCGGGTCTACAGATGCGGGCGAGCCGAGATAAGATGGGTCCGTCGTACTTGCCCAAGACATAACTTGATTCTTGGCGCATTCTCAAATCAAAACGAAATACGAGCCCGCGTGCCGGTCCTGCCAATACCGGCAGCGTGACGAATCCTTCCGCGTCGCCGCCAAGGCGTGTGATTCCCTCAAAGAGCGTTTCCTTGAAACGGTTGTAGAGCGCCATAAGAATTTGCTCCCAAAAGTCACCGGCACAAAATCATTCGCGCAAGGATTTGTAGACGTTTACGAATTGCGTTTCATAATTCCACTCGCTCAAAATTTTTGCGCGCCCGCGTTCGCCCATCGCGCGGCGTTCGCGCGGATGGTCGAGATACCAACACACCGCTTGCGCGATGCTCGACGCGTCGGCGGGATTGCACGCGCGCGCGAATCCATTTTCCACAAAGAGCGCGCGCCAATCGGCCAAGTCCGAAACGATGAGCGGCAGCCCGCACGCCAAATAATCAAACGGTTTGTTCGACGCGCCCGTCATCGTTTGCTCATTCACATCCGCGCTTTGCAGCGGCAGCAGCGCAAGTCCCACATCACATTCGCGCGCACGCTCGAGCAATTCAAAACGCGGAATGTGTTGGACATACTCCACTCGCGCTTCAAGATGCAATTCGCGCGCTCGCCGCAATAACGTCTCCACATATCCCGTGTGTCCAATCGTTTCATAGCCCACAATTCGCAAACAAACGTACTCGGGCAATTGTGTCAACGCATCAATGACAGCAAGCGGCAACCGCGATGGGACAATCGAACCGTGATACAACAAACGAAAACGCGAATCGACGCGCGCGGGCAAAGGTACAACTTCGGCACGTTCCGGACAATTCCACACGCAAAATGTTTTTGCCACAACATCAAATTGCTGCGCGAACATTTGCGCGCGTTTTTGATTCGGCAAGACGCACAAGGTCGCGCGACGCGCCAAACGCGCGCGCGTTGCGCGACAAATCCGTGCCAAGAAGGAAGTGCCGGCAGGCGTATCATGTTCGTGGTAAATCACCTTGACAGGCAACACATAATTCATCAGCAGCGCGGTAGGGGTCGCATACAAGTCCGACGCGTACAGCCATTGCGCGCGCCAACGCCACGTTTCATACATCGCCCACGCGCAAAATGTTAGAAAATGAATTTTCTGTTTCCAGCCGCGTGCTTGAAATGCAAGATAGCGCGTGGTGATGTGGGCGTGCGGGCGAAAGCGCATGACATCGTGCGGCGCAACCGTGCCAAGAAATAAAACGCGCCAACCCGCGTCCGCGAGCAAACGCGCGCTGTGTTCCAACGACGGATAGCCCGCCGGATTGGTGTATTGAATGTACACAATGCGCCGCGCCGCGTCCGTCATGTGCGCCCTCTCATCCCGGCAACCAATTCTTGATAAAACGTCGCGCGTTCCGCCGCGACCTCCTCCATCGCGCGCGGCGGTTTTACATTCCCGCGCAAGCGTGCCACAAGTGCGCGGTCATCCGCCAATGTACGAAACGCCTCACGCCACGCGCTCGCGTCCAACGACGGCAGCAGCAAACCATTTACACCGTCTTGAACTTTTTCTGCGATGCCGCCGAGATTGGAACCGACGATGGGCAGCCCCGCCGCGAAACCCTCCAAGACGACGAGCGGTCCCGTTTCCAACCACTGCGAAGGGACTGCCAACACATCGTACTGTGACAACAATGAAATCACCTGCGCGTGCGGGACGGGTGGCAGCAGACGAATGCGCTCATCCCGTTGAATCAATTGTCCCAGCTCGCGCGCATACGGCGTTTCCGTCTCGCTTTGCGAAATTCCATAAATATCGAGCGTGATGGAATGGGTGGGTAATGCGCGCAGCGCGTGAACCATCAGGTCAATCCCTTTGATAGGTTCCAAACGTCCGAGTGTGACCACTCGCAGCGCGTCCGCGCGCGCACGGTTGTGTTCGACACGCACGCGTTCGCCCGGTTCATTTGCCAAGCCATGCGGGACGATACGGATTTTTTCGGGGGTGACACCATTGTTCAACAAGACGCGATGCGTCCACCCGCACAGCACGATTATCAAATCCACATTTTCCATGAGCGCATGAAAGGCGGCATGTTGACGCGCCACAAGATCGCGCATTCGCAGCGCGGTGTACACACCTCCTTGCCGATGTTGCACCGCCGCGCGCAATGGCTGTGGGACGCGCGCAAAAAGCGTGGCGGCGGGCTTGGGCAAACCCAAACTGTGCAAGCGACAACGCGTACAGCGGTCCGCATCCAATTTGCCATCACACACCTCGCGCCCCCATAACATCAGACCACTCCGCAGACAACTCACCGTGGGCGTGTGATACGTAAAGACAACGGGGATATTGTGTGCGTGTGAGATTTGCGCGAGACGCACGGAAACAATGCGCGTGAAGGCGTGCAAATGCACCACGTCCGGTTTTTCGCGCTGCAAGATTTTTTCAAACGCGCGCGCCGCGTCCACATCGCCCTCGCCGTACAACTCATTCAAGTCGCGCACGGCATCCGTGACGCCAATGCGATAGACGCGCGTGTCTGCGTATTTGTACGCGGCATCCATTTTGCCCGGCGCGACGATGACGCTTTCGATTTCATGCGCGCGCAGACTCGATGCCAGCTGCTCGACATAGATTTCGGTGCCGCCAACGGGGTCGGGATAGTATGTGTAGGGAACGTGAACAATACGCATGAACAAAAAAGAATTCTACAGCACAGGTGGAAGGGGATGTTGAACGCCCGGGGTAGCGAGATGCAAAAATTGTTTCACCCGCCGATAGTGTAACGCGAACTGTTCGGCACGCGGATAACCGACCCACCGCGACACAAATTTTAACCCGCGCGGACCCGGGGGAATATATGCGGGGTCGAGCGCCAAGAGTTCGCGATATGCCGCGTCGAATGTTGCGCGGTCCAGCTCGAACGCACTGCGCGCGACATTGCCGTACACCTGAAGCAATGCGGCGCGGCGCGGCGCCGTCATCCCCGCTTGCTTCCATGCCTGATGCACCTCGCGCGCCAAGCCAAACCGTTCGCGCGCAAACTCGCGCGGGTCGCGTCGGGAGATTTGCGCGGCGTGCAAACGATAGTGCGCGACAACACCCGGCACATATTCAAAACGCGCGCCGTGCCGCGCACAGTCAAAAACAAAACGCGCGTCTTCGAGCAATGGTAAGGCAGGATTAAAGCCACCTGTTTTGTCCACGACCGCGCGCGTAAAAAGGTACACACACAGCGGCGACCAAAAGCCGGTAAAGAGTGCGAGTTCGGGTTCGGCGTCCATTGCGCGCGCGACAGTTTGCGCGGGACGAAATGTCCCCTCGCGCTGCGGCATCAAGTACTGCCAATCGCCATACACCACATCCGCGTTTTTCTCGCGCAACGCGCCCAGCTGCGTTTCAATTTTGCGCGGCAGCAGCACATCATCCGCGTCCAAGAATTGAATCACGTCACCGCGCGCCGCCGCCAAGCCGCGATTGCGCGCCGCGCTCGCGCCCTGATTCGTCGTCTGCACAAGTTCGACGCGCGGAAATTCGCGCGCCACAATTTCTGCCGTCGCGTCGGTGGAACCATCGTCCACCACAATCACTTGCAAGCTCACGCCCGTTTGCGCCCGGACACTCGCAAGCGTTTCGCGAATCCAACGCGCGGCGTTGAAGCAAGGCACGATAACCGAGACAAGCAAAAGGTTCGCGTTCATGGCACGTGCAGGAACCGACGACGCAGTGACCTCGGCAACACAAGCCGCGCGAGCAAAGAACGCCCGCGCGCGGACAGCACACTGACCGGGTCCTGTATTAGCGCGCCGCGCAGCGCGTCCCACCCCGCGCGTGAATTTCCTTGCACCACCTCCGCCAATCCATCGCGACAATACTGCCGCGCGCGCATTCGCCGCAAGCCCCAAAAAATTCGCGCGCGTTCTACCGCGCTCACCTGATTCCAATAACGTCGCGTGATTTGTTCCACCGCGCGGAGCGCGGGTTGTCCGCGCTGCTCACCTTTCGCGGCGGGATGAAGACGTGAGCGGCTCAAACGCTGCGGCACATAATGCAATTCAAAATGTTGTCTCAAGCGCAGCCACAAATCCAAATCCATTGCGTAATGCAACGTGACATCCAACCCGCCAACTTGTTCCCACGCGCGGCGTGAAAAAAAAACGCTCGGCTGCGGCAAATACTTGTCATCACAATAGTACAAAAGTTCGCGCAGTGTGTACGGCGCGCCGCGCACCGCCCATACTTGGCGCGTGCCGTCGGCGTTGACAAACATGCCGTCGCCGGTCACGAAATCACATTCGGGATGCTCCGCGCAATACGCACCAATCGTTTGCAGCGCGTTGGGGAGCAACATATCATCCGAATTGAGCCAGCCGAAAATTTCGCCCGTCGCGCGCGCGAACCCGCGATTCAACGCGTCCGACTGTCCCGCATCGGGTTCGCTCGTCCAGTACGCAAAATGTTTTTCATAGCGGCGCAAAATTTCGACACTGCCGTCGGTGCTGCCGCCATCCATCACAATATATTCAAGATTCGGATAGTTTTGCGCGCACACCGAATCCAACGTCGCTTGCAAGAACGCGGCTTGATTGTATGAGGGAGTGACGAGGGTAATGCGCGGGGTCATGGCTATTTCAAAATTGTTTTCAAACGCGCATAGGCGCGCGGCGTATAGGATGCGGCAAAGCGACGCGCGAGTCCAGCATTCGCCATTGTGCGCGGCGACCAACGCAGCGCGTGCCAATAACAGCGGCGCGCATCGGCGTACATTGCATTGCCAAAATACTTGTCGCCGAGCCGCGCAAAATTCACCGCGTAAATTTTTGCTTTGTGTTTCGCTTTTTCCGCCGCGTGGTCCGGTTCGCTGAACGCTTGGTCAAGCAAACGCACAATCGTTTTTTCTTCGCGATAATCGCGCGTCATGTGTGTATGATAATTTCCGCCATGCACGCGGTATTCTGCCAACACGTCTCTGCAAAAATAAAGCGGATAGATACGCGCAATGCGGAGCGTCAAGTACCAATCCGAAAAGCCCAAGCCGTCGGGAATCGGTAACGCCGCGTCCCATGCGTTTCTGCGCGCAATCACGGTCGGCGCGGCGATAAAATTTTCCGCCAGGAGCGCGAGATATTCGTCGCCGCAAAAATCGCGCCCGGCATGTTTGACATCCATGCGCGGCTGCAAGATATTTCCATCCGCATCAATCATTGCGGCATCGCCATAGACGAGACCCACCTGCGGATTTTTTTCAAACACCTCCAGCGCGCGTTCCAAAAAATTTGGGCGATAGCGGTCATCGGAATCAATGCGCGCGATATACTGTCCGCGCGCGCGCGCAAACCCTTCGTCGATGGTGAACACGTGTCCGCGATTTTTCGCGTGGCGAATGTATGTTAGACGCGCGTCCGCGTACCCGGCGACCACCGCATCCGTATCATCAGGCGACGCGTCATTGACCAAAATAATTTCGTAATCGTCGGTTGCGGTTTGCGCGAAAATGGATTCGAGACACGCGCCGACAAAACGCGCGGCGTTGTAGGTGGGAACGACCAAACTGACCAGAGGGTTCATTGCACGGTAACGGATAATGCAGTTGGCGCGTGCGGACGTTCATTCCACGCGCGCGCAAATTCACTTGGCTGCTCAATCACCACGCGCAGCAAGTGACAAATCGTGCGAATATCATCGCCGCTCACCGCCGTACCCGTCGGCAGCACCAAAACGCGCTCGACCATTTTTTCCGTAACGGGCAGCCAGCGATGCGTCATGGGATACAAGGAACGATACGGCTCCATGCGATGCACGCCGGGATAAAAATATCTGCGTGCGCGCACATTTTCTGCCCACAATATTTCGAGTAATTGGTCGCGCGTCACGCCGGTTTTTTCCGCGTCAATGTCCAAGACCACATATTGATAATTCGCGCGTTCGCCCGCGTCATACGGCAGCACACGCACGCCGCGCACATCGTCCAGCTCTTCATTGTATTGTTGATAGTGCGCGTAATTGATTGCGATAAATTCATCGAGCGCTTCGAGTCCCGTGAGCCCCATCGCCGCGCTCACCTCGCTCATCTTGCCGTTCGTGCCGACATAGACCACGTTATCGTAACCGGCAAAACCAAAATTTTTCATCAAACGCATTTTCGCCGCGAGGTCGTCGTTATTCGTCACCACTGCGCCGCCTTCGAACGTGTTGAAAAATTTGGTCGCGTGAAATGAAAAGACTTCGGCGTCGCCAAAATTGCCAATCATTTTGCCGCGATGGCTTGAAGCGAACGCGTGCGCCGCATCGTACAAGACGCGCAAATTGTGACGACGCGCGATATTTTCCAACGCGTCCGTATCACACGCGCGTCCCCACAAATGCACGCCGATAATGCCGGTCGTGCGCGGTGTGAGCAATTCCTCCACGCGGCGCGGGTCAAGCGTCAACGTGTCGGGGTCAATGTCGCAAAACACCGGCGTGATGTGCTGCCACTGCAACGCGTGCGCGGTGGCGACAAAGGTAAACGAAGGCACAATCACCTCGCCCGTCATGCCGAGTGCGCGAATCGCAATTTCGAGCGCGATCGTGGCATTACACATGGCAACACAATGTTTGACCCCAATCCTCTGCGCGACGCGTGTTTCCAATTCTTGAACATACGGACCCGCGTTCGTGAGCCAGCGTTCGTCGAGAATGTGATTGATGCGTTCGAGCAAACGCGCGCGGTCGCCGATATTCGGGCGTCCAACGTGCAGCGGTTCTGCGAATGCGGGCGCGCCGCCCAAGACAGCCAAATCAAAAATATTTTGTTTCACTCGAGTTTCCTGACCACGCGCGCGGGTACACCGTACGCCACAACGCGCGGCGGGATATTTTTCAACACCACTGCGCCCGCGCCAAGAATGGATTCGTCGCCGATGGTGACATGGTCTTTGACGGTCGCGCCAATTCCGATCCACGCGCCGCGCCCCACCCGAACGCCTCCACCTAACCGCACTCCGGGACTAATGTGCGCGCCGTCTTGAATAACGCATTCGTGGTCCACACTGGCTGCTGTATTGATAATGACATTATCGCCAATCGTCGTTGCCGGATTTACAATCGCCCCTGCCGCGATTACCGTCCCCTCCCCAACGCGCGCATCAGCCGCCATAACCGCAGATGGGTGCACCACCCATGCCAACGTAAAACCCAACCCGCGCGCATATGCCGCACACGTCAAGCGCGCCGCATTGTCGCCGATGGCGACCACCAGATGGGCGACCCCGCGCGCGTGCGCTGGAGGCAAAACCTCGCGCCCGCCGAGAATATTTGCCGCGCAAAAAATTTCTCCCGCGCGCTGCGGATTGATATCATCAACGAATCCCGCAATCTCGTACCTACCTTGACGGCGCACAATATCAGCGACAACCCGTGCGTGCCCGGACGCGCCCCAAATCAACAACGGTGGGTTTTTCATTCTCGCGCGATCGAATAATCCAGCTCCACGACGCCGCGTGCCATCGCGCGATACGGCACAAAATCGCCTTCGTTCACGTCCGATATCACATTCAATGCGACCAGATCATTTTGCAAAAGGGTCACTTCATCACTCCGTATCCACAAAGCGACGCGGTACTCGCCTTCGACAAGCGGCAATTGTTTGAGCGATACGTGCAGCTTGAGCCGGTCCTGTCCCGTCATTTTGAGCGGTTGGCCCGAACGACGCAAATCAATCAACGCGATGCGGCGACTCAACGCATCAAAAATCAACACGGCAAGTTCATCAATCCGCATTGCGCGCGCCGACTGCATTTCCAGATTAAAGACGAGCGGTTGTCCCGTGATAACGGGGTTCGGCGTAAAACCAAATCGGGCGAGCTGAGTGTTCGCCGTTAACGCTATCGGATGGTCGAGGTCGTTTTGGGCTTCGCCCCGGTTTTGGGCGAGATATGCGCCCACCTGTTCCCCCACAGCACCATAGCCGACCAGTTCGCCGTGGCTCAAACGAATCGCGCGACTGCACAGCGCTTGAATTGCCGTCAAGTCGTGACTGACAAAGACGACCGTGCGTCCCTCACGCGTGACATCGCCCATTTTGCCGAGACATTTTTTTTGAAACGACGTGTCGCCGACAGCCAACACTTCGTCTATGACCAAAATTTCCGGGTCAAGGTGCGCCGCCACCGCAAAGGCAAGCCGCATGTACATCCCACTCGAATAGCGTTTGACCGGCGTATCAATAAAATTTTCCACTTCGGCAAACGCGACGATTTCATCAAACTTGCGCGCAATTTCGGCGCGGCGCATTCCCAAAATCGCGCCGTTCAAGAAAATATTTTCGCGCCCCGTTAATTCACTGTGAAAACCCGTGCCGACTTCGAGCAGCGAACCGACGCGTCCGTACAATTCTACGCGCCCCGTCGTCGGTTTCGTGATACGCGACAAAATTTTTAGCAGCGTGCTTTTCCCCGCGCCGTTGCGTCCGATAATGCCCAACGCTTCGCCGTGCGCGAGTTCAAACGAAACATCGCGCAGTGCCCAAAACGATTCTGCGTTGTCCGGCGCCGCGTGCCCATCCCGCGCAAACAATGCCGCCACGCGCTGCATCGGACGTTTCACCGACGCGACAATTTCGTCGCCGAGCAGCCCATTCCGCGCCTGCCGCGCGCCGATGCGATATTTTTTCCCCAAATGTTCTACGCGTAAAGCAAGGTTACTCATACGATGTCCGCGAACGAATCTTCCATGCGATGAAAATAAACAAGTCCCGCTACCAATACGAATGCGACAATCAACGCCGAAAGCAAAATGAGTCCGCCCGGCTCCCAACTGGTTCCCAACAACGCCCAGCGAAAACCTTCAATCACGCCCGTGAGCGGATTCAAACCATACAGCCACTGCCATTGCGCGGGGATGAGCGTGCTCGAATACGCGACGGGCGACGCGTACAGCCAAACTTGTATGACGAACGGAATGATGTAATTCACATCGCGATAGCGCACATTCAATGCCGATAACCAAAGCCCAATGCCGAACGCGGCAGCCAGCGCGAGAAAAAGTAAAAACGGCAGGGCAAGGATGCGCCACGTTGGCACGATGCCATAAAAAATCATCATGCCAATCAAAATGAGAAACGCAAATCCAAAATCCACCAGTGCGCTCATCATCGCAGACAGCGGCACCAGCACGCGCGGGAAATATACTTTGCTGATGAGATTGGAACTCGCGACGAGACTCGACGTCGCGCGCGTCAGCGCACCGGAAAAAAGATTCCACGGCAGCAGCGCGGTGTACGTAAAAATCGGATACGGAATGCCGTCTGAAGGCAGCTTTGCCAATTGTCCAAACACAATGCTGAAAATCACCATCGCGGTCAAGGGTTGAAGAATTGCCCACGCCGCACCGAGGACGGTTTGGCGATAACGGACTTTGATGTCGCGCCAGGTGAGGAACAAAAGCAATTCGCGATAGTTCCATACTTCGCGCAGATTCAAGTGGAACAGCTGCGAATCGGGAACAATGACGAGCAGTGGTGTGTCCGCCAAAGTATCCGTCGCACGTTCCCGCGCGGGCTTGAGAGAAGATTGCGTCGCATTCATACCTGCACCCGAAATATCAAGATTGATTCTGCGCCAGCCACGCGTTCAAAACGTACAGCGACCACGCGCGCGACCAGTGCATTTGTCCGCGTTCAAACGCGGCACAGACGCGCGCTGCCGCCTGCGGGTTCAAGAGGCGATTGTGCTCGAATGGAAATTGCGAGAAATAGTTTTTCAAATCGCCGTGCAGCCACCGCACGAACGGAAACGTGAATCCTTGTTTGACGCGACGTTCACGCACCACGTCGGGCAGCAGGTCCGCCACCGCGTGGTGCAATAGACATTTCGGTGTCCCCCCATTTTGTTTTGCGGAATCGGGCAGCGTAATAATTTTTTCAACCAAGAACGAATCGAGCAGCGGCACGCGCACTTCGAGCGAATGCGCCATGCTCATTGCGTCCGTGTCACGCAAGAGTTGATTGAGCGTGTACGTGCCCAGCTCGGCGCGGCTTGTCCACGCAAAAGAGTGTGGGGATTGGAGACCGGAGACTGCATGTGACGAAACATATTCGTGAGCGTCAAATTCGTGCGCCGCGTCCCAGACCTCAGGATTGACCAACGCGCGTGTTTCACTTGGCGCAAATACGCCGCGATACACGAGATACGCGCTCGTCGGTGAGGCAGGAAGTTGGAGGGCGTCGTGAACTTTGGCGTAACGCGGCGCGCACGCCAACGCGATGCGCACAAGGCGCGATGCGGCGGGAACGCGCTGTAGACGGCGCAGCTGTCGGGACAAGCGCGGCGCGGCGTAAAATGTGGGATAGCCCCCGAACAATTCGTCACCACCCAAGCCGGACAGCGCGACGGTCAGCCCCGCCTGTCGCGCGGTCTGCGATACGAAATACGAATTCACTCCGTCAATACTCGGCTGGTCGAGTGCCCACAAGATGCGCGGCATTTCGTCCAGCACCTCGCGCGCGGTGACGACACGTTCAAAATGTTCTGCGCCTACGTGCTCTGCCATTGCGCGCGCAAAGGGCGCTTCACTGTATTCCATTTCCTCAAAGACCATCGAACAGGTACGCAGGGTCCCGGTTGTCGCCGCGCGCATGAGCGCGACCACCGCGCTTGAATCCAGTCCGCCGCTCAAAAACGCGCCCAGAGGCACATCGCTCACCAGCTGCGAACGCACAGCGTCGAACAACGCGGCGCGCGTTTCGCCGACAGCATCGCGCGGTTCTGCACGCGGATGGGTTGGCAAAGACCAATAACGCGACGTGCGCGTTTCCATCGTTCGCAAATCCACCCGCAGCATGGTTGCGGGTTCGAGCGCGCGGACGTTTTCAAAAATCGTGCGGGGGTTCGGCACGGCGCCCAATTCTAAATACGCGACGACGGACGCGGCATCTATTTGGTCCGACACAGCACCGGATGCGCGCAGTGCTTTTAATTCGGACGCAAAGAGCAGACCGATTTCCGTGTGCGCGTAATACAACGGCTTTACGCCGAGAGCGTCGCGCGCAAGCAGCATTGTCTCGGTGCGCGCGTCATAGAGCGCCAGCGCAAAAATCCCGCGCAAACGCGCAATGACTTTCTCGCCCCACGTTTCATAGCCGCGCAAAATCACTTCGGTATCGCTTGTCGAGCGAAACGCGCAGCCCGCGCGCGCCAGTTCCATTCGCAACGCGTCGGCGTTATAGATTTCACCGTTGTACGTCAGTACGATGCTTGCATCGTCAGAGAGCATCGGCATATGCCCAAGCGGTGAGAGGTCACGAATGGCGAGGCGGCGATTTGCGAGCGCGACGCGTTGATTGCGCGCACAAAAGAGTCCCGCGTCGTCCGGTCCGCGATGCGTCATGCCATCGCGCATCTGCGTTACGCGCGCGCGCAAATCGGTGAGTGTGACGGAAGGTTTCAGTAGGATGCCGGCAATCCCGCACATGGGCGATAGAGTACGCGAAAACGCAATGTATGCAAACGCGCGCCAAAACAAAAAAAGAGATTCTGCGCTTTGCAGAATCTCTGAATCCAATTTCCTCTAGCGATTTTCTTGACGCTTGGGCACTGACTCGGGTGAGTGCCCGTTCGTCGAACCGCCGCGCCCGTTGCCGTTCCCATTGCTCTTGGTTTTGTCCTTGCTCTTGTTCTTGGAAGAGGAATAGTAATAGTAATTGTTATAGTAATAGCCGCCGCGCCGACTGCTGAGACGATTCAACACGACGCCGAGAATTTTTACTTGACTGCGCGTCAGCGCTTCGTTCACGCGGCGCGCGGCTTCGGTGCGCGTCCGCCCGCTGTCCACCACCAGCAGCGCGCCCGAACAACGCGACGCCAAAATGTTCGCGTCGGCGACGACGAGCGTGGGAGGCGAATCCAAAATAATCGTGTCGAATTTTTCTGCCAACTCACGCATCACATTCGTCATGCGACGCGATTCCAACATTTCTGCGGGATTTGGCGGCGGAGCGCCTGAAACCAAAACGGACAATCCTTCCACCTCAGTCGGTTGAAGCACTTGGTCCAGCAATGGTGAATCTTCCAAAAAGAGCGAAGACAAGCCGCCTTGATTGTCCAAACCAAAGAGGATATGCAAACTGGGACGGCGCAAATCGGCGTCTACTAACACGACGCGCTTGCCCGCCTGCGCGCTTGCCACCGCCAAATTTGCGGCAGTGGTCGTTTTGCCTTCGCCCGGATTCGCGCTCGTGACCAACAGCGCGCTGCCGTGACTGTCAATGCCCGCATAACGCAAGTTAGTACGGAGAATGCGATAGTCTTCGGCTGTCGGCGCGTGTGGATGATTCAGCGTAATCAGCGCGTCTTGTGGTTTATGCAAAGGATGGATGCGCGCGATACTGCCGAGCAAATTTTGTTTCATCACGCGCTGGACATCTTCGGAATTCTTGATGGTGTCGTCGAGATATTCGAGCAGCAGGACAACACCAAACGCAAACACCAAGCCCGCCAGCGCGGCGAACAAGACATTTTGCGGAATGTTGGGGCTCACGGGCGAACCGGGCAGCGGCGCGGACGCAATCACCGTAACATACTTGCCCGCCGATTGATTGAGCAGTGTGCCCATCGAAAGGTACGTGCGCTGCCAGTTATCAATTTTGGTTTGGAGCCCGGAAATGCGGGTATTGAGGTCGTCCAATTTCGCCGGGTCGGTTTCGAGCGCGGCTTGTTGGCTTAGGTTGGTTAAAAGTTTTTGGGTGGTAACAATTTGAGATTGCAGTAATGCCTGTTGTTCCGTAATAAAGCCCCGCTGCGCATCCGATGCTTTTTGTTGTTGGCTGACGGGACTTTGCAGGATGACCTGGCGCGCAATTTCATTGGCAATCGCCTGCGCGCGCTCCGGGCTGTTGGACGTTGCCGAAATGCTTATCGTTTGTCCGCCTTGCGGCGCGCTTGCCGAAACGGTGAAATAAAGCGCTTCCCAAGAGGGTGCCCAGTCCAATTCTTTGGCAGCCGCTTGCAGCACTGAAGGTTGATTGACCAGCAGCGCGTATGCTTGCGCAAGATTGTTGGAAACGTAAATGTCAGAGGGCGTGGGGTTGATGTTTTGCTGTTCTTGTCCCACCAGCAAAACCGCAGTCGAGCGATAGGTCGGGGGAATGGTCTCGCTGTAGAAATAACTGCCCGCCGCCGCAAGCCCCGTAATGAGGAGAATGAGCCAGCCCCATTTTTTTAACAGCGAGAGATAACGTCGAATTTCCAAGATGCCACCTTCTAATCAACCGGCGACTTGAACTGTCTTTAAATAAGGAACTGCGCCCGCGCTTTGAATCCCAATTTTGCCCATTCTACATCGGTCACGCGCATTTGTCGAATACTTTATTCGGGCGATTCAAATCACGGCAACGTCTGGCAAATTCGACCTGCGTCGAATCACCACGCGCCAGTCAACGCAGGTTGACTTGACTTTGGGTCGCCGCGATTTGAATCGCCCGAACAGAGCTCAAGCGTTATCCATTTCGCTCAGAACTTGTTTCGCGTGCGCGACCACATTGTCTACCGTGAAACCGAATTTTTCAAACAAGACCTGATATGGCGCCGACGCGCCGTACCGATTGATGCCCAGCACCGCGCCCTTGTCACCGACGTACTTGGTCCAACCCTGTGGAACGCCCGCTTCCACCGCGAGCCGTGCGCGCACGTTCGGCGGCAAAACGCTGTCGCGATACTCTTTGGACTGCGCGTCGAACAAGTCCCAACTCGGCATCGAAACAATGCGCGCGCGGATATTTTCCTCCGCCAATTTCTTTTGCGCGCCGACAACGAGCTGTACTTCGGAACCGCTCGCAATCAGAATGATATCGGGTCTGCCATTCGGCGCGTCGGACAAGATATAGCCGCCGCGCAATAATTCTTCGGCGGGCGCGTATTCACTGCGGTCGAGCGTCGGCACGTTCTGACGCGTCAAGACCAACGCGGTCGGCTGATGCGAATTTTCCATCGCCACGCGCCACGCGAACGCGGTTTCATTCGCGTCGGCGGGACGAATGACGGAAAGGTTTGGAATCGCGCGCAGCGCGGCGAGATGTTCAATCGGTTGATGCGTCGGACCATCTTCGCCCAACGCGATGCTGTCGTGCGTGAAAACAAAAATGACATGCAAGCCCATCAACGCGGCAAGCCGAATCGCCGGACGCATGTAATCGGAAAAGGTAAAGAAGGTCGCGGTAAAAGGAAGAATGCCGCCGTGCAGCGCCATGCCGTTCGAAGCCGAACCCATCGCGTGTTCGCGCACGCCGTAATGAATATTGCGTCCCGCAAAACTCCAGCCGCCGCCGACCGAACCTTGTTGGTCGCCGGGCGCGCTCGAGGCGGGTTCAAAATCGCCCATGCCCTTGAGCGCAGTCATCGTCGAAGGGTCAAGGTCTGCCGAACCGCCGATGAGACTCGGAACATTTTTTGCAATGGCATTGATAATTTGTCCGCCCGCCACGCGCGTGGAAATTCCTTTCGCGTCCGCTTTGAAGGTTGGAATGTCCACGTCCCAACCTTCGGGTTTCTCGCCGCGCATTACCATTTGAAATTCATGCGCGAGGTCGGGATACGCGGACGCGTACGCGGAAAATTTTGCGTTCCATTCTTTTTCTGCCGCGCTGCCTTGTTCCAACGCTTGACGGAAATGTTCCAACGCCTCACCCGGAATAAAAAACGCGGGTTCTTCGGGAAAACCCAAATTCTTTTTTGTCAATTTCACTTCGTCCGCACCGAGCGGCGAACCGTGCGCCTCAAAGGTGTCTTGTTTGTTTGGCGAACCGAAACCGATGTGTGTGCGTACGATAATGAGCGAGGGACGCGTGGTATCGGCGCGCGCATTTTCGAGCGCGGCGAAAATCGCATCCAAATCATTTCCATCTTCGACGCGCTGCACATGCCAATCATACGCTTCAAAACGCGTTGCCACATCTTCGGTAAAGGTGAGATGCGTTGTGCCCGCGAGTGAAATTTTATTGTCGTCATAGAGATAAATCATTTTGCCCAGTTTCAAGTGTCCCGCGAGCGATGCCGCTTCCGACGCGACCCCTTCCATCAAATCGCCATCCGTCACAATCGCGTACGTGTAATGATTGACGATTTCGTGTGCGGGGCGATTGTAGCGCGCGGCGAGGTACGCTTCCGCAATCGCAAAGCCCACGCCGTTCGCAAACCCTTGACCGAGCGGACCCGTTGTCACTTCGACGCCCGGCGCGAGCCCGTGTTCGGGGTGTCCCGGCGTGAGCGAATCCCATTGACGAAAGTTTTTGATTTCGTCGAGCGACAAAGCATAGCCCGTGAGATGCAAAAGCGAATACAACAACATCGAGCCATGTCCGCCGGAAAGGATAAAGCGGTCACGGTCGTACCAGTTGGGATTGGCAGGATTGTGTTTGAGAAAACGCGTCCATAAAACGTACGCCATCGGCGCGGCGCCGAGCGGCAGACCGGGATGTCCACTGTTGGCTTTTTGCACTGCGTCAATGGACAGTGCGCGAATAGTGTTGATAGAAAGTTGGTCAAGGTCGGAAGGGATTGACATGAGAAATCCTTTGAGATTGGAGATTAGAGATTCGCGATTCGGTTGCAAGCAATGCGATGGATTGCCGCAATCCATCGCATTATACTTGATTCAACCATTCGCGGAATTGTGGCGCGTCCATTTTGGTTGTCGCGCGCTGCCAGCGTTCATTCGCCCAGGCCCAAAAATCAAAATCGAGCGTCGAAATTTTTGCTTGAATCGCCGCCCACAATGTCCAACCGACATCGGACATGACCATGTTCAATTTCATGCGGACGAGTTTGTCATCCGGCGCGTCACCAAAATACGCGGCGCACAATTCGCGCAGCGGCGCTGTGTCAAATTGCTGCTCTGGCGCGGTGTCGCCCAAATCAAAGGTCGGGTCATTGTTGCCGCTGTATTCAAAATCAATCAGCCAAATACGGCACCCCCTCCGCATCCACGCGATAATTCGTGTTCGTGAGTCCGCCGCTCAATGGTGTGATGACGAGCGTTTTGTTTTGGAAGGTGGCGAGGCGCGCAAGAATTTCTTGAAGGGTCAGCATGTTGACGAGGCATCAAGCGATGACGCGCAAATTGATAGAAATAAAAATCAAAAGATACACCAAAAAGAAAAGGGCATAGAACGCGTGGTATCTTTCATTGCGCGTAAACGCGGCGCCGAGATTCAAAACAAAAAGCAGCGACAACGTGATGGGATAGATTATACCTTGCGCGACAAAGTGGTCCCAGCCCTTCAAGTACGTATCCAGCGCGTCGAGCGGAAGCAGGAGCGCGCCGAGCGCAAAGAACCAGCGATGATTGGCAAAATAGTGCTGCTTGAGGTCTGTCCCATTTTCAATTGTATCGGGAAACAAGAGGACGGCTTCCAAAAACGCGAGCGTCGGACTGAGCAATACAAAAAGAAAAAGAAAAAAATTCCACTGCGCTTGGGTCTGCCAACGATATTGAATCCACCAAATCAGCACCGCGTACAACAACAGATTCAGCGCCCACACCAAATGTACCCAATAGACACGAATGCTGCCGCGCACCTGAAGCAGTCTGCCAATGCCGGTCATTACGCGTGTGATGCTCAACGCGAGCACCACCGAAGTTAAAAACGCGAGATATGAAAAAGGATTCATGCGCGAATCCTTTCGCCATTGGCATCGTACAATACCTCCGCGTCCACATACGCGGGAAAACGTTCACCAAAAATTTCAATTTCGAGCGGCGTGCCTATCGCTGCTCGCTCTAGCGGCAAATACACAAAGCCGATGGATTTTTCGACCGTGTAGCCGTACCCGCCACTGCGCAAGCGTCCGAGCAGCGCGCCGTTGTGATACACTGGTTCGCCGCCATACAATCCCATATTTTTTTCGAGCGTGAGCGTCGCGAGTTTGCGCGTAATGCCGTCCGATTTCACTTTCGCCAACGCCTCTTTACCCACAAAGTTTGCCTTGTGTAACTTGACACAAAAGCCCAAGCCCGCTTCATACGGATTTTCGTTCGGCGTAATGTCCGTACTCCAATACCGATACCCTTTTTCCAAACGCAGTGATTCGAGCGCTTTGTATCCCGCCGGACGAATTTCAAACTCGCGCCCCGCGTGGAACAACGCCTCCCACACGCGCGCGGCGTCCGCGTTCGCCAAATAGAATTCCCAGCCCAACTCTCCAACATACGTCACGCGCTGTGCCCACACACGCGCATTGTCAATCAAAATAAATTTTCCCGTCATGTACGGAAAATTTTCGTTCGATACATTTTCGCGCGTCACTTGTGCCAACACATCACGCGCGTTCGGTCCCCACATGCCAATCGTCGCAAACTCTTCTGTCACCTCTGCAATCTCCAGTCTCCAGTCCCCGGTCTCTCCTTGCATTCTCATCCACCCCAAATCGCTCGCGACAAAATTACTCCCGCAAATCACGCGAAAATGTTCCGCGCCCATTCGCGCAATCGTCACATCGCTTTCGATTCCGCCGCGCGGATTGAGAAATTGCGTGTACGTAATGGTGCCAACCGGTTTGTTCAAATCATTGTCCGCGAGGTCATTCAAAAAATTCAACGCATCCGCGCCGCGCACATCAATTTTTCCGAACGAGGTCATATCCCAAAGCGCCACGCGTTCACGCGCCGCGCGATGTTCTTGACCTGCTTGTTCAAAGAACGGCGTGTTGAACCACCCTGTCGCGCGTTGGTCGGCACCTGAACGGCGCGAGAGATTAGAGACTGGAGACTGGAGACCAGAGTCCCTAGTCTCCAGTCTCCCATCTCTCTCAAAGTAGTTGACCCGCTCCCACCCATTCTTTTCTCCAAACACCGCGCCGAGTTCGAGCAATTTCGCGTCGAGCGGCGATTTGCGTTTTTCACGCGCGCGTTCGTTTTCATCATGCGGAAAACGAAGCCAGTAATAATATTTGTACGCTTCTTTGGCGCGTTCGCTCGCGTAATTTTTATCGCGATAGATTTCGCCGAATCGTCGCACATTCAATTCCGTCACATCATACGGTGGCTCACCATTCACAATCCACTCGGAGATAATTTCACCAATCGCCGCGCCCGCGCCGAAACCTGTGTGCGAAAGTCCGCACGCCGCCCAAAAACCGGGGACGCCGGGAACGGGACCGAGCAGCGGTTTGCTGTCGGGCGTAATCGCTTCGGGTCCGTGAACCAAATTCACCGCGTCCGCTTTTTCCAACATTGGCACGCGGCGAATCGCGCCCTCCAGAATCGGCGCAAACAATTCCCAATCGGGCGGCAAAAGTTTTTGGGTGAAATCCCACGGCACGCCGTCCATTGCCCATTCGCGGGGTTCCAGTTCAAAACCGCCAATCAACATGCCGCCCACTTCTTCGCGCATGTACACTAAATTTTCCGGGTCACGCAAGCAGGGTGTATTTTTCGGAAATGAATAATCGGGCATACGCGCGAGCAAGTGTTGATGTCCGAGGGGTGTCATGGGCAGATTTGCGCCGACCATTTCGCCAATCTGTCGTCCCCACATCCCGCCGGCGTTCACAACACATTCGGTTTGAATCGAACCCGCGTCGGTCGTGACGCTACAAATTTTTCCATTCGCGTCGCGCAAAATTTCTATCACGCGCGTTTGGGTAAAAATTTGCGCGCCGTTTTGTTTGGCGCGCCGCGCAATTTCCATTGTCGCGCCGCTCGGGTCAATCCAGCCGTCCGTCGGCAAATACAATCCACCGTGTAGGGACGAAGCATTTTGCGACATAGAGCGCCGCATTGAAAATGCTTCGCCCTTACCTATCCACGGATAAATTTCTAAACATTCGCGCGGTGAAATGATTTCGACATTCAAACCAATCGCCTTTGCCAAACCGACTTGGCGTTTCAAAAATAAAAATTGGTCAGCACTCGACGCGACGCGCAGACTGCCAACCGCGTGCCAATGCTGCGCGGAATTCGAACGCTGCGGTGAGCGTTCGCTACCATCGTACGGAACGAACGCCGTTTCGTTCCCCGCCGTTTCGTTCCCCGCCGTTTCGTTCCCCGCCGTTTCGTTCCCCGCCGTTTCGTTCCCGTTCCCCAACGCCCGATACAAATCAATCGAATATTTTCGCATCCGCATCAACGTCGGCGACGTATGAAAATGCGTGACCATGCCAGCGGCGTGCCACGTCGAGCCGCTGGTGAGTTCGCCCTTGTCCAACAAAACAACATCGCGCACACCCATTTTCGTCAGATGATATGCGATGCTCGTGCCGGCAATCCCGCCGCCGATAATGACGACGCGCACGTGCTGCGGAAATTGGCTGTGTGGGCGCTTGGGTGATTCGGGCATTGGCTTTTGGTTTTGCAAAATATTTGCCCTGCAACGCGCGAATTATAAATCGTTTTGTGCCGTTGCAACAGGGGGCGCGCGTTGTTATAATCTCGCTCCATGTCGGACTCGCTTGAACTAATTCTCCAACGCGTTCCCGCCTTTCACAATCACGCGGAAACCAAAATTACTTTTCTTTCCGGCGGCATCACGAATCAAAATTATCGCGTTGATATTGGCGACGCGAGTTTTGTCATGCGCATTGGCGGCGCGAAAACGGAACTGCTCGGCATTGACCGCGCGAATGAATACGCGGCGACAAAAGCGGCGGCAGAGATTGGCATTGCGCCGGAGGTTGTGGATTTCATCGAGCCCGAAGGATATTTGGTCACGCGTTTTATTCGCGGGCGCCAAGTTCCGCTTGACGAAATGCGTCAAGAAAAAACGATTCACGAAATCGCGCGCACCCTGAAAAAAATTCACGCGCTCTCGCCGATTCGCGCGACGTTTTCACCATTCAACGTTGTGCGCGACTATGACAAACTCGCGCGGGAAAATGGCGTCACCACATTTCCCGAAAATTACGCGTGGCTGCGCGAACGAATGGCGGTGATTGAAACAGCGTTCAATCATTACAACGCAGTACCTGTGTTGTGCCACAACGATTTGCTCAACGGAAATTTTTTGCGCGACGAAAAGAATCGCATTCGGATTCTCGATTGGGAATACGCGGGTATAGGCGATTTGTTTTTTGACCTCGCCAATTTTTCCGCGCATCACGAACTAAACGACGAACAAATTTTGGAATTGCTCGACGCGTATTTCGACAATCCATTACCCAAACATTTCGCGCATTTGAAACTGATGCAGTGCATGTCCGATTTCCGCGAAGCGATGTGGGGCGTCTTGCAGCAAGGTATCAGCGAACTCGATTTTGATTTTCGCGGCTATGCGAATCAGTTTTTTGAAAGACTCACCGCGCGTTTGAATGATGCGCGTTATGCAGAGTGGAAGGATGTGGCAAGTAGCGGGTAGCAGGTCGTAGGTAGTAGGTAGCAGGTAGCAGGTAGCACGTTTCAATCTCCAGTCTCCAATCTCCAGTCTCTAATCATCCAATGACCCAATCCCCCAATTCCCCAATCCCTGTCCCGAGCGCAGTCGAGGGAACCCAATTTCCCCTCCACGCGCGCGTCGTCATTATCGGCGGCGGTGTCGGCGGCGCAAGCATCGCGTATCATCTCACGTTATTCGGATGGCACGATGTCGTTGTGTTGGAGCGCAGCGAACTCACAAGCGGCTCGACCTTTCATTCGGCGGGACTCGTCGGACAATTGCGAACGTCAAGCAATTTGACCAAGCTGATTCGCTACAGCACCGATTTGTATCGCAAGTTAAAAGACGAAACGGAAGTTGACCCCGGTTGGCGCGAGGTGGGAAGTTTGCGGCTCGCGTCCTCCAAAGCGCGTTTGGAAGAATTGAAACATCTCGTCGCCGTGTCGCGTTCATTCGGTTTGCCGCTCGAACTCATCAGCGCAAACGACGCGCAAAAATTATTTCCATTGATGACGGCGGATGGCGTGGAAGGCGCGGTGTATTTGCCGACCGACGGTTACATTGACCCGACCGGTTTGACGATGGCGCTGGTTGCCGGCGCCAAAGCGCGCGGCGCGAAATTTTTCACACACACGCGCGTTCAGAGCATCACCTTAAGAAATTCGCGCGTTCATTCCGTCGTCACCGACCAAGGCGTTATCGAAACCGAAATCGTGGTGAACGCGGCGGGACAATGGGCGGGTGAAATCGGCGCGATGGTTGGCTTGAATTTTCCAATCATTTCGATGGCGCATCTCTATCTCATCACCAAGCCAATGGGCATTACGCAAACGCTGCCCACAATGCGCGACCCCGATTTGCTCGTGTATTTCCGCGAAGAAGTGGGCGGACTCATTATGGGCGGTTACGAACGCGAACCGGCGGCATGGGCGCTCGACGGCATTCCGCAAGATTTCAATGGAAAACTTTTGCCGCCGGATTGGGAACGTTTCGCGCCGTTGATGGAAAATGCAATTCGCCGCGTGCCCGCCATCGAAAACGCCCAAGTGAATTTGTTGTTGAACGGTCCCGAAGGATTCACCCCCGACGCGGAATATCTCATGGGTCCGACGACGGTGAAAGGTTTTTGGATTGCGGCGGCGTTTTGCGCGCACGGACTCGCGGGCGCGGGCGGCATCGGCAAAGCAATGGCGGAATGGCTCATCGAAGGACATCCCGAATGGGATTTATGGCGGCTCGACCATCGGCGTTTCGGCGCGAATTACGCGAGTCAAAAATACATTCTCGCGCGAACGATTGAAACGTACAGCAAGTACTATGACATTCATTATCCGAACGAAGAACGCGAGTCCGCGCGTCCCTTGCGCATTTCTCCCGCGTACGCGCGTTTGCAAGAGTTGGGCGCGGTGTTTGGTGAAAAGGCGGGGTGGGAGAGACCGAATTGGTTTGAAAAAGATTGGAGACTGGAGACTAGAGACTCGTCCAGTCTCCAGTCTCCAGTCTCCAGTTATTCCCCCCGTGGTTGGGCAAAACATCATTGGTCACCCGCCATCGGCGTCGAACATATTGGCACGCGGGAACGCGCGGGTTTGTTTGACGAAACATCGTTCAGCAAAATTTTTGTGCGCGGTCCGCGCGCGCTCGAAACCTTGCAGTCTCTTTGCGACAACGATATAGATAAACCGGTCGGCAGTGTGATGTATACACAGATGTTGAATCCGCGCGGCGGCATCGAATGTGATTTCACCGTCACGCGTCTTGCACTCGACCATTTTCAAATCATCACCGGCACCGCGTTCGGCGCGCATGATTTACAACACATTCAGACGCACGCGCCCGACGATGGTTCGGTTTTGATTGACGACGTGACATCCCAATTCGCGTGTTTTGGTTTGTGGGGACCGCGCGCGCGGGATATTTTGGCGCGCGCGATGGGCGAACACAGCGAACACAGCGAACACAGCGAACACAGCGAACACAGCGAACGCTACGGCGAGCGTTCGGTACGGAACGCTCGCGGCAGCGTTCCGAGCATTTCGAATGACGCGTTTCCGTACATGACAAGCAAGAGACTGGAGATTGGAGACTGCCCGGTGTTGGCTTTGCGCGTAACGTATGTTGGCGAACTCGGTTGGGAATTTTATACGCCGATGGAATATGGGCGCGCGTTGTGGGACACATTATGGGACGCGGGACAGGAATTTGGAATCGTCGCGGGCGGCTATCGCGCGATTGATTCTTTGCGCGTGGAAAAGGGATATCGCTATTGGAGTGGCGACATTGGTCCCGATTACACGCCGTACGAAGCGGGATTGGGCTTTTGCGTCAAGTTGAACAAGGGCGACTTTATCGGGCGCGCCGCGTTGATGAAACAAAAAGAAAACGGCATCACGAAAAAATTGTGCTGCCTCACGCTCGACGATTCCTCCGCGATTGCGATTGGTAACGAACCTGTGCGTTACAATGACCGCGTGGTGAGTTGGATTACGTCGGCGAGTTACGGTTATTCCGTACAAAAGAGCATCGCGTATGCGTACTTGCCGATTGAACTCGCAAAGATTGGGACACGGCTCGATGTGGAATTGCTTGGCGAACGCATCGGCGCGGTGGTCGCCCAAGACCCGCAGTGGGACCCGCGAGGGGAACGCATCAAAGCGTAAATGCGTTAACGAAAAATCCAGAGTGATGATAGTTTGATGATAGTTGTGTGCTACAAGGGACAATCAAGGAGAAAAAAATCATGCAAACCATTGCTTCTCGATTTTCCGAACGTGCACCACTTGCCATCATTTTGCTAGGAGCTGTGCTGGCATGTGCGCTCGCGTTTCTCTTTCTCGCGTTTGGCGTGTCATATGTCTCGGCAGCGGGAACGACCATTATCGTAACCACGTTGGCGGATAATTCAACCGCCGACGCAAGTTGTACGCTGCGCGAAGCCATTTTGACGGCGAACGGCGCGCCTGCCAACGCGGATTGCGGCGCAGACGGCGGTGTGCCATACACAATCAACTTTGGCTTGAGCGGGACGATTGTGGTCACGCCGACCCTCCCCGCGCTCAATCAAGACATGACGATTGACGGGACAGGACAAAATGTCACCGTAAGCGGCGGCAATCAAGTGCGCGTAATGACGATTAATTCGGGCAAGACCGTTACGCTGCAAAATCTCACCATCGCCGATGGCAACAATACTCCCGATTACAATGGCGGTGGGATTTTCAATACCGGCACGCTTACCGTGAATAATGCGACGATTACCAACAACGCAACCGTATATCGCGGCGGCGGGATCTACAGCTCGGGCATTCTCAATGTGAGTAACAGCAGTTTTATCAGCAATACGACCACGGGTGGCGGCTGGGGCGGTGGCATTTTCAATACCGGCACCTTGAACGTGCTCAACAGCACCTTTGCGGACAACAACGCTCCGGGGACACGCGGTGCGGGCATCTACAGCAGCGGCACAATGAATATAAGCAACAGCACCTTCACGAACAATGTGGCAACGTGGGGCGGTGGTGTTAGCGTTTGGGGAGATGGAAGTATAAGCAACAGTACATTTTCGGGCAATCAAGCAAGTCTGAACTGGGGTACCATCAATAACTACGGGAATCTGTCCTTGACCAACAACACCATTGCCAACAACACCGCCGGCGGCGGCATCGCCAGCTATGTCGCTCTCACCATGACCAACAACACTATTTCCGGTAACGTTGACGGCGGACTCGCTTTCACCGGCACGCTCAGCTTTGTCAACAACATCATCGCCAACTCGACAGGCGACAGCGATTGCAATGATAGTGGCGGCACAATCACGGCAAACATCAACAATCTAATCGAGGACAATACCTGTTCACCCGCACTGGGCGGCGACCCACTGCTCAATGCCCCCGCAAACAATGGCGGTTCGACTGAAACGATGTCATTGCAAAATGGCTCACCCGCCATCAATGCGGGAGACAATGCAACTTGCCTCGCCGCGCCTGTCAACAATCTCGACCAACGCGGCAATGTCCGCATCAGCGGAGCGAACACCATTTGCGACATTGGCGCATACGAAGCCAATTCAGCGGGCACGCCCACGTTCACGCCAACCAATCCACCAACCAATACGCCAACCAACACGCCGACTGCCACCAACACACACACCCCCACCAACACGGCGACGGCGACAAGAACAAACACACCCACCAACACGGCAACTCCTACGCGCACCAACACGCCAACCAACACCGCGACAGCCACGCAAACGTCGGCTGTCAGTGCCACACCATCGCCCACGCCGTTTGCCGATTTGAGTATCATCAAAAAGGTGAAAAAGGTGAACGCGACCAAACACAAATACACGCTCAAAGTGACGAATCAGGGTGCAGACAGCGCCGCAGCGGTAGTCATACGAGACAAGCTGCCCAAGCATTACACCATCGGCAAAGTCAAAAGCGCCGTCGCCGCGTGCAGCAAGGTCAAGCGCACGGTCACTTGCAATGTCCCATCTCTGGGCGGGGGCGCAACACTGAACATTGTAATTCTCGCCGTGCCCAACGGAGCCACCGGGAAAAACTGCGCCATCGTCAAGTCCGACACGAGCGAAGCCAACCCGGGCAACAACAAAGCGTGCGTGAACGTTCCGCAATAAAAGTTCAAGGCAAACAAAGTCCGCAAGACATTCCACGCTGTTGATGCACGAATGGAATTTGACAGCGCGCGCGGGGTGAGTTAATTTTGGAATCGGAAACACTGGTTGCAAGCAACCAATGTTTCCGATTCAACAATGAAGAAATTTCTTTGCGTATTCTTTTTTCTGGTCTCCGCCCTCATCCTTCCTGCTTTTTCGTTGCACGCCCAAGACGAAGTCGAACTCACCCTCCTCCCCGGAGCCAAACACGAATACCGTTTCGATTACAAAGGCGACCGGACGCAAATTGATATTGTCCTCGAAGCGCCCGAAGGTGTCGAGTTGTCCGTCTTTGTTCCGAACCAACCGGAACCCATTGGGCAAGGTTCACGCAAAGGCGGCGAAATCACATGGTCGGGAAAATTTCGCGAAGCGGGCGCGTATCGCGCGACGGTGGAAAATAAAACACCCGGTCCAATTTTGTACAGCATCGCGTTTTTGGGTGAGAGCGTAAGCGGTGTGGGAATGATTATTTCCGACACGGAGAAAAATTCGACGGACGTTTCCACACAAGGGGGGCGTCAAACCTTAACCGTCAAGTTGCCCGACGGCGCGCGCAAGCTCCAATCACCGGTGATTCCCAGGAATTGTACCCCTGCGAATTCAATCGCGCCCATCGTCAACACCTCTGTCAAACTGTGCGCGAACGAAATTTATCCGCCAATGCACTTGAGCGGAAATGGCATCGGTCTTTTCGATGATTCCCATTCGGCAGTCATCAACGCGGCGGGGCGACAATTTGCGGTGGTGTTCGAGGGAAATGGAAATTGGATTGACGGCGTGGTGATTCAGTCGTCGCCCGACGCGGCGGACGCGGGCGCGTTTTTGTGTCAGTACGACGAATGTGTTTTTCCGACGCAGCCCGAAAAAACAATTTTGCGCGGCGGTTTGAATTACGGCGGCGGAATTTTATTGCTCGGCAACAACAATGTGGTTCACAACACGACCGTGCGCGGCGGGACGATTGGTGTCGCGACAGTTGACGGATACAACAACACATTGGTCGAAAACAATTTGAGTGATTTGAACGGTTGGGGTTCGTTCAACATTCGCAGTAACAATTCGGTATTCGTCGGAAATCGCTTTGACCGCGACAATCACGGCTGCACCACACCCGACGGTCACAAGTTTGAACACGGCTGCGAAACGGCGGGCTGGGTCTGTTTGCAGTGCGCGCAGAATTTGATTGCCAACAATCACTGCGAGTATTCGGGGAACTGTTATTACTTGAGCGGCGAACGCGGACTCGCATCCAACAACAATCGTTTCATCGGGAATTACTGCGCGGCGTCGCCCAATAATTGTTTCGAGTTCACCTTTTCCAAAGGAAACATTTTGCAAGACAATATCGCGACCGCGCATCCGCAAACGGGCGCAGCGTGCAAATATCCGTTTTGGATTGGCGGCTCGACCGTGTACTTTGGAAAAAATTCGTGGGGCTGTGCGATTTCGCCCGAAGACGCGTTGAACGATGCGGTTCGTTCCACCAATGTTTCGACGCTTGCGCTCGCGCTGGGCAACGCTGCCGTTCCGTATGCCAATGCGGCATCGCCGCCGGCAACTGCCATCGCGAAAACCGAATCGGTTGCTCCCACGCCGACCGCCGTGCCCAAGGGACGCGCGTGCAATCCGCGTTACCGCGTGCGCTTGTTATTTGATTGGAACAAATTGGTCGCGTGGATGGAATGCGCCAGCACTACGCGCTGAAATCAAAGGACCAATAGTTTGAAAACAAAAACATGCGAGCCATTCGACTCGCATGTTTTTTTGTTCGACCTGTTTTTTGAATCCGCCTAGCGGAGCCGAGAACGGGTCTGGAATTGGTCTTCACTTTTTGCTCTGGTCTTCTGAGCATCTCGTCCATCACGCCTTTTGTGATGATCACAAAGTGTGGTGTCGTACGGATAATCTCTTATGATTGCAGCAATTCGTGAATTGCAAATTCTTCGCGTCCTAGTTCATGCGCACGACGTTGGTCGCTTGCAGACCTTTGGGACCCTGTTCAACATCAAATTCGACTTTTTCGCCTTCGTTCAGCGTACGATAACCACCGTTCGCGTCCTGAATCGCGGAAAAGTGAACGAACAAGTCTTTGTCGCCCCCATCGGGTGCGATAAAACCAAAGCCCTTGCTGTTGTTGAACCACTTGACTGTGCCCTGTTGTTTAGCCACTTTTGCGGAGCTCCCTTCTAAAGCGTCACCGAACAGAACCATTGGACATGAAAAAAAGCACTGTCGCTGCATTTCCGTCAGCGAACAGTGCCACTTCACTTTCCTACTGCCGTCCCGTGCAAATAGGATTATATGCACGCGTACGTTCCTGTCAAATTTATTTTGCGCTTTGTGATGGCGTTCCCATTCCAATCCCATCGGCAAAGGTTCTCGACTCAAACCTTCCAGGTTTTCAGAAACCTCAAAACTTTATTCGACCCGCGTATCCCAATTCAACGCGCGCATAGCGGAATCGGACAAACCGAGCGCGTCCGCGAACGCGCGCTGACGCCGCAAAGCGCCGGCATAATCCAAACGGCGTAACCCCGCGCGCATTGCCGCGCGCGCGTCGTTGGCGGAGCGTGCCGCATTCTCGAAATCGTTTTGCTGCGCGTACGCGAATGCGCGATGCCAATGCGCTAAAAAATGATTCTCGAGCGCGGCAGGGTCAATTTTCTCCAACACCAACGTACTGTCCCGCAGATACAACGCCATGTTCGCCCACTCGAACCAACTCCACTTGAAATGTTCCAAGCTCTCGCCCCATCGCGTTTGCCACATTTCGCGCGCTCTTTGCAAATCCCCGCGCCGCGCGGCGAGCATTCCCACAAAGTATGCGCGTGTTTCCGCGCGTTCGATGGTTTCCACCACGGCAGCCGCCTCGTCCAATTCGCCGCACGCCATCAAGAGCCGCACCAAGCCCGCGTGATCGCGTTCCTCCGGCGGCAATTCATCATTGTATTGATGCCAATACGTTTTGCCCGCGTCACATTCGCGAAACGCGTCAAAATGTTCGAGCAAGGTGTCATACACGCGCTGCTCGTCTGAATCATCCGCCGCGGCTTGTTCAGCGCGCAGCAGAGTTTCCACCGCCGCGTCGGGCATTTGCAACAAACCCTCTTGCAGTTCTGCCAAAACAATGAGCGCTTGAAACGCGTTCTCCTCGTCTTGCGCCAACCGTTCCAATTCTGCTGCCGCCGCTTGCACAGCCGCAGGATTATCAAAAATCGCACGCTCGATTTCGACGGCTTGACGTTCTGCCAATGCCCAATCCAACGCGTCCGCGTCCAACGCAATGTAATCGTCCAATAACGCGCGCGCGTCGTCAAAACGTTTTTCGCGCGCGAGCAGATGTTCCAGTGCCATTACCAATTCGGTCAGCGTTTCTTCCAAGTCCCATACTTCGGTAAACCACAAATCCTCTGCGCGCGATATCGGAAACAGTTCGCGAAATTTTTGCCATCCTGCCCATGCCGGGTCGGTTTGATGCAGCGCGGTCAGCTCCATGAGCAAAGACAACATTTCGTGCAGCAGTTCTTCGACGCGCGCTTCGTCCACAAATTCTTGTTCACTCAAACCCAATTCGCGCGCCACCGTACTCCAATCAAACGCCGCTTGCCCGCGTCGTGCATTCTCTGCTTCGCGCGCCTCGAAATCTTTCAATAGGCGAATCACTTGCAAACGTCCGCCAAAGGATTGCACCGCTTGGCGCGGCGTCTGATTGTCGAGCGCGGGAATTTTTTGGTCAATCCATTCTTGATTCAAGTTCGCGCTGTACTGCGCGAGGAACTCTTGCAATTCTTTCGGCGGCGCGGAGAGGTTGGGAAGCATCGGCTCGAACGAAGATAACTCCGCGTCCAATGCATCAGCGTCATCCTCTTTATCGTCCGCGTTGAAATCCAATGCGTCGTCAAATTCGCCATCATCGAATTCATCCTCATCGAATTCGTCCGCGTCCTCAAATTCATCATCCACATCAAACTCGGCATCTTGGTCGCCCAACGCGTTCAACGCGTCAGCGAACGATTCAACCTTTTCGTCGCGGAACTGAATCGTCGCGCCCAAATGTTTTTCCAATAACGCTTTGCCCGCGTGCAGACGGCGGCGCGACATGACATCGAGCGTCAATTCATCCAAAGCCAACTTGACCGTTCCCAACGCGCGCACGCCGTTCGGGTCACCCGCCGGAGTCTGCCATTCAAACGGTGCGCCGTGCAAGCGCAGCTGCGCGAGCGATTCACCGGTTTCATTCCATGCAAAATCGCGCGCGGCGAGACCATCCGCTTCCATCTCTCGAAACTCTGGCGCCGCGCGCAAGCGCGCGAGCGCGTCGGCGTGATTCAAAACGGTAAAGGTGGCGACAGCATGTTCCATCAAATCGCCTTCGGGCGTTAACAGGTTGGGCAGTTGCTGCATCGCGCTGCCAATCTCATTGAGAATGTATTGATTGATGAGATGCGCGTGTGCGCGCATGAATTCTTGTATGGGTGCGTTGGGATAGCGCTGCGTGTACTCGGTGCGCAATCCTTCCACATACGCGCGCAGCATCCCGCGATAACCCGGTGGTACATTCAGCCCCGAGCCGCCCAGTGCATAGTGGTCATCCGTTCGCACAACGCGCGTAAAAGCAATGTTCCAGCGCGCCGTTGTTTCCGAACCCATTTTGTCGTGAATGTCGTAGATTTCGCCGGTGAAGAGGTCGCGCGCGTGAAAGCCCACACCGCGTTCCACCGAAATGATTTCGAGCAGTGCGGGCGCGCCGTTCATCCAATCGCCGAGCCACGCGCGTTGGCGCGGTGACAAAAGGCGACTCTGTTCTTTGGCAAAGTGTTCAATGACGCGCGTATCATCGGGCAAACGATAGTCGAACAAAAAATAATCGAGCGCGCGTTCGAAATCGGCTTGTTCGTCCGCATCACCTTCGGGGTCCGGCGCTTCGTCTGCGTCAAAGAAAAATTTCGCGGCGGTGTTGAAATCTGTTTCGTACTTGCGCTGCAAAGCGAATTCGCCGAGCGCACGCCACAGCGCGTCTTTTTGTAATTTTTCACTCGCGCGTTCTTGGTCCGCGCGTTGGTGACAATGTTTGTATTTTTTGCCGCTGCCGCACCAACACGGGTCGTTGCGTCCGGGCATTTTTATATTTTCCATCATTCGGTATTGTTTGTGAAAACGTGGCGCGACGATTTTCTTGGCAAGAATGTCCGCCGGGTGTTAAAAAGCAAAGGGCATTCCCCGTGCTGCCCTTTTTGTATGACCGTTATTCTAGTCAAACCGCGTGTTTATTCTTCCTCTCCGCCTTCTGCGCTCACTTCTTGCTCTTCGGGTTTGCGGTCCAGCATTTGCATTTGTGTGGCGACAACGTGTGTACGATATTGCATCTCGCCTTTGTCGTCCGTCCAGCGGTCATTTTGCAAACGTCCGCTTACAAACACCAAACGTCCCTTGCTCAAATACTGCTGACAGACTTCACCGAGCTTGCCCCATGCGTGGATTTGAAACCAATCGGGTTCTTTGGAGTTGGGGCGATTGACCGCGATAGAAAATTGACACACCGTCTTGCCGGTGGGCGTATAGCGCGTTTCGGGGTCGCGTCCCAAATGTCCGATGAGTTCGACGCGATTCAATGCAGGCATGATAGACCTCCTTGAAGGAATTTGAAAAGGGTTTTAGTCGAGACGCGGAAACTTTAGCATGTGCGGGGAATAGTTGTCAAGAGCGCGACAAAATCATGAATCTCGCATGAATCTTTTTTTTTGTTACGAGATTCCCAAAATTACACTTAACGGAAGTGCCACAATGTTTTCGTCCAACCTTTTGATTTCATTCCCTTGATAAATTACCGCGCCCACTGCGGCCCTCGGATGCTCGGCAAGGAATAAGCGAAGGTTTTCAGCATCCGCGAAATTGACTCTCTCTCCCCTCTTGATTTCAAATGCAACCATGCGGCGTCCTTGTTCGATCACCACATCTACCTCTTTGCCGTTCATAGTCCGCCAGAACGAAAGATGCGCGCGTGGAGTGACGAGTTCTGCAAGCGCGCGCAGGTTTTGAACGACGAAGGTTTCAAAGAAATTTCCCAATTCGCGTGCCTGTTGCAAATTTGTTACATCAAAATATCCGGCGAGATAAATCGGCAGACCCGAATCTGCCCATTGCACTTGAGGCGATTTCATGAGCCGCGTGGTGCGACTGATTGTGAACGCAGGCAAACGCTGGAGCAAGTATGTTGCTTCCAGTAAATTGATATACCGATGCGTGGTAGGTTGTGACAACGCCGCGTCACGCGCCACTTCGGATTGGTTCAAAAGTTGTCCCGTTCGCAATGCCAGTAATTGCATCACGCGGCGAAAATCGGGCAATGATTCGATTTGCGAAATTTGCCGCAGGTCGCGTTCGAGATAAGTGGCGATGTATCCTTCCCACCATTGCAGCACGGCTTGCGATGTCGTCAAGCGCAAGAGTGCGGGCATCCATCCGCGCAGGAGCAACGGTAACAGGTCCGGCATCTTCGGTGCAACGCGTTTTTCAGGGGGCAAATTCCCGGCGAGCAATTCGCTCAAAATGGTTGGCGGCGGTTTGCGGACGGATTCACCATACGTCATCGGCTGCAAACCAAAATAAACCGCGCGCCCGGCAAGACTCTCGCTGACATGCTGCATCAAAAGTAGATTTGCCGAACCCGAAAGGACAAAACGCATTTTTCCTTTTGACTCATCTACCGCTTTTTTTACGGCGGGTAAAAGGACGGGGACTTTTTGCACTTCATCCAGAACGATATTGGAAACGCCTGACCATAGCGCGCGCGCGTCGCGCTCGGCTTGTTGAAGAATATCAAAATCATCGAGGGTGTAATATTTCCATGTGGCAAAGGGTTGAGCATGACGCAGTAGAGTGCTCTTGCCAACCTGCCGCGCACCGGTCAAAACAACAATGGGATGCTGTTCAACAGCACTTTGGAGTTCGGGCGTAACCCATCGGGGATAATATTCTGATTCTATCTCTGAATAATTATTATTCACACATAGAATAATAGTCGCGAATGAAAATCACGTCAATATTTCCAAGATAGAGGTTGCCCTTAACGTGTCGGCGTTGTAAAGACCAAAAAAAGAGCACCTCAGCATCCAGGTTGCTCTCACGGCGATGATTGAACCGCTACTCACGTCATGGCTTGACAAGAATGGATGTGCAAAAATGGTTTGTCTTTAGGCAAATCTCTCTTGCTATAGAGGATCTCCAAGCCGAACGCTAGTATGGATTTTGGATACATTGCTATTTCAAATCATTGCCAGCATTGGCGCAATAGAAAGCCACCATGTAGGGAGTGCGGCAATTACTCAACAAATCGGGACAAAAGTCGCGCTGTCTCAAGCGTGGCAGCATGGAGCGTCTCAACAAGAAATATCACCCATGGGGTCAAATTGCCCTTGTCAGCTGCACGCAATGTCTTGATATACTCCACACGTCGTTCATCAAACAGTTGCTGCAAGACCAAGACTTTATATTCAAACCCTTCGCGGCGCAGGATTAAGGTCATCAGCGCACGCGCAGTCCGCCCAGTGCGATCTCGAAATGGATGAATACCTGTAAATTCGTAATGAAAGATCGCGGCGCGTTCCACGATTGTCAGCGCCTCGACTTTACGAGAATGGAACCACAGCAACAGAGCATCCAAAAGCGCGCCGACTTGATCATCAGGAGGAAAGTGTGTAACAAGTTCCCCCGTCTCAATGTCCATGACGGCAAGACCTAGATCGTCTGGCGAAACAATGGCGCACCGACGCGACCAATCTTCGGGTGCTTGCCAGTCCACTGTGGAGCGCGGTCGGCATGCTCAATAATCGCGATCGGTATTCTGCAAGACGAGTCTGTTGAAATAGCAAATCAGGTTGAGATTAAGTAGTATGTCGGGATGCGCGGTGAGATGGTCAATCCAGCCATCACCTCAACGCCATTCCGCATCTCTTGCTCGTCGCGGTGGCGAGGGGTCATTTTGGTGAGTCTGTGCTCGTGGAGACAGTTGTGGCTTGATGTTTCTGATACTCTTCGATGATTGCGGACGCTTCTTTAAAAGAAAGCGCGTTGCCTTCCACTCGATTCGTGTGATAAATGGCACGTGCAGTCAATTCGTTCCATAAACGCGCCTCCTGCGTTGCGGATAACTTACGAGAGCGCAGTCTGGAACGCAAGCGTTGTATTTCTCCCAACCGTTCGACCAACTCGGGCGTACGGGCGTAGCGCGCGACGCGTTTGCCGATGATCACTTGTCGCCGGCGCCCGCGGGTTTCACTTTCGAGGGATACAATCAGGTCTCGCAAGGCGGAGCGCGTTGTCAGCCAAGTACCGCCGCTTTTGCGCGCGAGAAGGCGCCCTTCTGCCGCATATCGCGCCAAATTATTGCGGTCGAGTGGATGTCCCAAGCGCTGTGCGATTGTGACCGCTTCCGTCAAGGTGAGCGCTTCTTCCAAAATCTCAGTGGCAATCATCAAATGCTCCTCCGCATGCTGAACCGGTAGTGACAATATACATATTTTCATGTATATTGTCCAACTCGTTGGCGACAGGGTCTCTGGTGCATCGCCTGTCGCCAGCTACTCGTGCATCAATGCCAGCGCGGCAGCGGCAACCTCACGATACGCGCGTTCCATGAGCGTAGTGAATTCCTGCTTGCCATGCCAAAATCCCGGCGCGCCCAGACGTTTCACCGCCACGGCATCTACCTCTGCCGCGCGCACGTTTACGCGAAAATCGTCGAGCGTGTCATCGTTCCTCCAAAACACATTCACTAATTGTTCCAACGGCACAATTTTTTCTGGCGGAGATTTTTTCTTTGGCGGTTTCGCTTTCGGAGAAACCTGTTTCGCTTTTGCCGCGCCCGTTTCCGTCGCGCGCTGTGCGCGCAGCACTTCCATGATTTCGTTTTTGCTTTTGCCGCGCAGACGAAAAATCAAAAACGGGTCCGCGTCGAATTGTTCGCCCAACAACAAATAGACCGCCGCGGTGTGTTTGCACGGATTTGACCAATCGGGACACGAACATTCCGTTTCCAAATCATTGCGACTCGTCGGAAACAAATTCACGCGCGCAGCAGTGAACGCTTCCTCGATATTCTGCGGCATCTCCCCCGCCAACAATTTCGCGGCAAAAATGGCTTGTCCCGCCATTTGCTCCGTGACGTGCTTCCAATTCTCTTCCGTCAGGGGTTTGATTTTGAGCCACACCTTGTACGGTTGCGGACGACTGCCCTGCACGCGCGCGTCCACGCGCCCACTTTGAATGTCGAGATTCAACACTTGACCGCTGCGCGCATACGAACGACCGCGCTGCAAACGCGCCGGGTCAATCAATTTGTACAACGCGTCGAGCCAACGACTCGCCCACCACGTCTTGCCAAATTGTTTTGACTGCGCCCTGATACCGTGCGCCGGACGCCGCGGTTTCGGTTTTGGATACCAGTCCCACATATTTACTCCCCAATCGCGTCCTGGCGTAACTTGAACAAATCACGCAGCGCGTCAGTGGAGAGCTCGGTCAGCCACCCTTCGCTCGTGCCGACGATGCTTTGTGCGAGTTGTTTTTTGCGTTCAATCATCGCGTCAATTTGTTCTTCAAATGTTCCCGCGCACAAGTATTTGTACACTTGGACATTGCGCGTTTGCCCGATGCGAAACGCGCGGTCGGTGGCTTGATTTTCGACGGCGGGATTCCACCAGCGGTCAAAATGAAACACATGATTCGCGCGCGTAAGATTCAAACCGGTGCCGCCGGCTTTAATAGAAAGCAAAAACACGAGCGGTCCATGCGCGTCATTTTGAAAACGGTCAATCATTTGCGCGCGCGTTTTAGTCGGCGTGTCGCCGTACAAGAACAACACCTCATCGCCGAACTCGGCTTGCAAGTACGCTTGCAACAGTTTCCCCATTTCCGCGAATTGGGTGAACACGAGCGCGCGTTCGCGCACGGCGCGCGCTTCGCCCAACATTTCGGAGAGACGCGCGAGTTTGCCGCTGCGTCCGGAGAGCGCGCTGCCGTCGCCCAAAAACTGCGCGGGATGATTGCACACTTGTTTCAATTTCAACAACGTCGCCAACACAATCCCGCGTCGTTCGATGCCTTCCGCCTGCTCAATGCGCTGAATCGAATCGCGCACGACGGCTTCGTATAATGTTGCCTGCTCGCGCGTGAGATTGCAAAAAATTTTCATCTCGTTCTTGGCGGGCAAATCGCTGATGACTTGCGGATCGGTCTTGACGCGCCGCAAAATGAACGGACCGGTCAGGCGTTTCAATTGTTTGCTTGCGGTATCGTCGCCGCCGCGTTCGATGGGGTTGGCAAAGCGGCGTTGAAACTCGGCTTGCGCGCCGAGATAGCCGGGATTCAAAAATTGAAAAATGCTCCACAGTTCGCTCAAGCGATTTTCGACAGGCGTGCCGGTGAGCGCGAGCCGCCACTGCGCGTCGAGCTTGCGCGCGGCTTGCGCCTGTTTGGTCGTCGGGTTCTTGATGTTTTGCGCTTCGTCCAAAATCACATGACTCCACGCCAGCGCGGTCAATTGTTTTTCATCGCGCTGCAACAGCGGGTACGACGAAAGCACCACATCACTTGCGGGGGCGCGCGCGGCGAGGTCATTCTTTTTACGCGCCGCGCCGTGATGGGCGTACACGCGCAGCGTCGGCGCAAAACGCGCGAGTTCGCGTTCCCAATTGTTCACAACAGAGGTGGGACAAATAATCAGCGTCGGACGCGCGTTGCCGTTCGCGCGTGCGCGTGCGTGCAATAACAGCGCGATGGTCTGCGGCGTTTTCCCCAAACCCATATCGTCGGCGAGACAGCCGCCCAAACCCCACTGCCGCAAAAACGCGAGCCATGCCAAGCCCGCGTTTTGATACGGACGCAATTCGCCGTGAAATGTCTGTGGCGCGCGCAGCGGCTCGACGCGCTCACTTTGCTGCAATGACGCGAGCAATTCGCCAATCCAGCCGTCCGCCACCACTTCGGCAACGGGCAATCCGGCATCGGCTTTCGATGTTTCAAATCCCAACGCGAGCCGCAGCGCGTCTTGTGCATTGAGGGAACGCTGCGGCGAGCCTTCCTTACCCTTGTCCCAAAATTTCAACGCGGCTTGTAATTGGTCGGGACGCAATTCCATCCACTGCCCGCGAATTTGCACGAGCGGCGTTTTCAGCGCGGCGAGTTTATCAAATTCCTCGCGCGTCAAGGTCGTGTCGCCAATTACCAACTGCCAATCGTAATTGACGATTTCGTCGAATGAGATTCCTCCGACGCCTCCTTTGGGCATCGGCTTGGGCGGAGTTTTCAAACGCACGCGCACGCCGAATTTTGCATTCAGCCCCGGCGCGAGTATGCCAAAGCCGAACGATTTCAACAGCAGCGCGGTCTCGCGCAAAAAGGTGTACGCGTCATCGGCGTTCAATTCGCAGAACGCGGGACGCGCTGCGCGCAAACTTGCTTCAATCGGCGCAAACAAACGCGACGCGTGCCCCAACCCTGCGAGTACGCGTTCGTGCGGCGCGTCGAACGCGCGATTCAAAAATTTTGCCGTGCTGCCGCGCGCGCTCCAGACCTCTTCCATCGGCACGAGCAAACTCGGGTCGTCATTCGCTTGCAGCAAATAGCGCAGCGTCCAATCCCGCGCGTTCGCGTTGGGCGCGTAAATTTCCAATTCGTCGCGCGGCGGTGGCGGTTCAAGGCGAAAACACAAACGAAAACTTGCGCCCGCCGCCGCGGGAAATGGCTCCGCCCACGCGCGATATTGTTCATAAAACGCGCGGAGATCGGACGCGAACGCCTCAATGACGGGATTCTCGCGCAACCCGTCGAGCCATTGTTCCGCCGTCGTGTTGGCGTGAGAACTGCGCGGAATGGATACGTCGCCATGTTCGCGCGCGAACGCGTCAATCACGCCAGACAGAAAATTTTCGACGAGCGCGCGCGGCGAATGCTTGGGCGGCGAGTTACTGGCACGCAGCGCATACGCGCGACACAATGGCGGCATCGCGTTAACGAGACGCGTTACGCGCGCGGCGTCGCTCGGTTCGTCCAATAGCGGCTGCCACAATGCAAGGAATTTTCCATCGCGTTCTGCAAGGGTTGGCACAAAGCGTTGACGCGCAATCAATTCCAACGCGAATTCTGCCGTCGCGTGCCAAAACTGTACGTCCGCTCCCGCGCGCGTGTTGGGCATCTCATCTTGCTTCGACGGAAGCGCAGTGAGAAATGCTAATGCGTCCGCCGGTTCAAAGCGCAAACACTCGATTTGCCACGATTCAAGTGTGAGGGAGTCATTCGCATTTCTTTGTGGAACGTTCAAAGGCGAGACTGACGCTTGGGGAAGGTCTGCTCCTGTGGGGAGCCAGACATTTGCAGTAAAATCGGACGCGCGCTCCTTGATGAGGAATTCAGACGAGGGAATCCATTCGGTCAATACGCGGCGCAGTGCGCGTGCTGACGCGCCGAACGGATGAATACGCGATAACGCGCGTGTCGTCATGTCGGGTTTGAAATCCGTCTCGCCCCACACGACGAACCCGCGCCTGTTCTCCGTCGGCGCGGTCAACAACCAACTGCCATGCAAAATCAACATCGCGCGGGAATTTTAGCATGAATAGGGAAGAATAAAAGTCGAGTATAGGAAGCAACTCGGATGCTCGACTACACCACTCTCATATTCAAGGCGCGTTGAAAATCGCGCGAAAAATAATTTGTTTTCTATGAAAATCTTTCCTCTTTCAGAGGGTCACGCAGACAACACGTAGCGATAGGTTTCGACTTTACATTCTTTCAAGTGGTTGCAGGACTGTTGAATACTGGCAGGTCTTGACGCGCGGTTTTGCGTATCATCAAGTGGCTACTGCGAAACTGGACGCAAAAGGATTCACGCACTCCTTATAACCGTTTCAACTGCTCTTGCAATGCGGGACGCCGTTTGTATTCCAGTTTCAAATCATTCAAATACGCGCGCCACGCGTCGTTTTGATTCAACACCGCGTATGCGTTTTTCATGCGTTCCAACCATTCGACGGCGTGAACGTAATATTTCGTTTGCGTCCGACCAATCAATTCCAGCGCTTGTTTCTTGCTCGCGCGAATGACCCATTCAGGACGCTGCTGCATCACTCCATCTGCCACAATCGCCACAATCGGATAACCCGCATCGCGCCTGTCCGCCACCGCAATCGCTTCGTCCCATTTTTCTTCAAACAACAACACTTGCGCCAGCGCAGACTTGTCCCACGATTTTTTCAATGTGTTCATCACGCGCGTTTCTAATTTTTTCCAATCCCTTGCGCCGAGTTGTTTCACGCGTTTGTACGTGTCGAGTGACGGACGTTCGTCGAACGCGGCGAGCCACGCGTCCAATGCTTGCGCGTGGCGTCCTTGCGTTTCCTCCAGCGGCGCGAGCCATTGTCCCAACGCGAATTTGTATCCCTGCAATTTCAATCCGCGTTCGCCAATTGCCAATGCTTCGGGAAATTTTTTCAGTTCGCGTAATTGCTGCGCCAACGCCAACGCATCGTCTGCAAATTCCAAGTGTTCGAGCGCGTAATTCGTTCCTTCCGACACGCGTCCAAGTTCAATCAATTTGCGCGCATAGCGTAAATGCTTGCCATGTTTTTGACACAGCGCGAGATATTCCTCAATTCTGTTTTGACGCGCCAACACATTCAACTTTGCTTCGGTCAAATCGAGCGCAGTGTCGCGCACATAAAATTTCGCGTCCGCGTATTCGTCCTCGTCTTCAAATTCATCGTCATCTTCAAACTCGTCCTCATCTTCAAATTCGTCATCTTCTTCAATCCACTCTTTCCTCTCACCACGCGCAAATGGTGGCGCGCGGCGCGGCGGCGCCTCGTTCCAACCGTGCTCTGCCGCTTGCAGTGCCAACTCCAGACCTTCTTCCATTCCGTAATCACTCAACTCGCGTTCCCACTTTTTCAATCTCTGTGCCAGTTTCGTGCGTTCGCTTTCGCTCATCTCGATACTCAAAATCGCTTCTGCAAACGGCAACCCAATTTCATTGGCAAAACCACCTAATTCGCCATTCGAATCATCCAGATATTCGTACACGTGTGAGTTGGTCAATTCTTCCGTCAACGCCAACAGAATTGCGAGCGCGGTGTCTGGGTCGTTCGCATCGAGAAATTTTTGCGCGCTTGCCACAACCTCCCGCAAACCGTTTGCCAATCCACCCATGCCCCAGTACGCTTCAGACGCGCGCAAGCCGTCCAGCGAATGTAAAACATTTCGCACCTGGCGGCGGTATACTTCGGAATCAATTTCCTTTTTGCGCGATGCGGATGGTTTCTCCAAGTTTGGCGCAGCCGTCGTCGCCTGAATCCAATCATACAGTTCGGGTTCGCGCGTCATCAACTTCAAAGTCAGCGCGCGCAATTCCTCGCGGCTCAAGTTGTTGAGCAATTCTTCAGGCGCTTGGCGCGCGATAAATGATTTTGGTTTGTGAATGTACGTGAGTAACAGCGCGACGATGTGCTTGCAGTATCCACCGTATTCATATTCGCAATCGCAATTCGCCTCACTCACGCCCGCGTCGTCCAACGTGACCGTGACGCGATAGTACGGCGCCATTGTGCCTTCGCAGTGCGCGGTCAACACATTGCCTTGCCGTGCCGCGTTCGAGATGGCATCCGCGTCGTACAATTCTTGTCCGCGCGAAAAACTCCGCGGCGTCGTCAACGCGCGCACGATGGATTCGGTGAGGTCAGGCAACTTGTGTTGTGGCATGTTTTTGCTCGTTCTTGTCAAGCACCCAATATCAGTAGCGTCAATACGTCACTGGTTCAGTGGAGTGGTCTTCATGTTCGCTCCCCACATGTTCTGCGCAAACCAAAACATCGCGCTGATTCTTGGTTGAACATTGGAAACAAATCCATGTCGTGATTTCTTGTTTGCCTTCCGCTTTGCAATCAGGACAATAGCGATAGCGCGGTTTGCTTTGTTCGACCACATGCAGATATTTTACAACGCGTTCGCACAAACCAATCGCTTTAACTTTCAACACATATTGAATGTTGTCACCAAAGTCATCGGTGTACGAAAGCGTGTCATATTCGAGAATGTGTTCGAGCGCATCGGGTGGATAGGGGTCTTGATACAAACCGCGCGCAAGCGTGCGGCAATTGGGAAAATCGTGGCGGCGCGGGGCAAGAGTTCGTCAAAGGTCGGCGGCGTTTCCGCGTTCGCAAGTGTTTTACAAAGCGCGCCGGTGCCGGTGAAAGAGTGGATAAAGTCCTTTAGCGCCACGCACCAAGCAGCGTTTCCAAATACTCGAGAACGGGACCGCGTTGGAGATACTGATGCGCGAATTGATTGCGATAGCTGCGCAAACAGCCATAGCAGCTCGTTTCTTGACCGCAGCCGCAATTGCCGCTCACGCGTGCGCGCGCCGTGTTCAGCGTTGCGCGCA
>JAKOPZ010000246.1 GCA_029778615.1 Chloroflexota bacterium
CGAAGACGGTCTCGCTCGTTGGGTCGGCTGGCGCATCATCACGAACAATCTGGTCGTCATCGCAGCGAAACTCACGCGCGGCAAGCCACGACGCAAACCCAAAACCCAAGCCATTAAGGTTTTCGGATGGAAACTAATTATGATAGTCATCAAAATCGGCGGCTCGCGCGGCATCAACATGGATTATGTTTGTGACGACGCGGCAGAACTCTACAAGGCAGGACAAAAAATTATTCTCGTTCACGGCGCGGGGAATGAAGCGAACGAGCTCGGCGAAAAAGTGGGCTATCCCGCCAAGCACGTTACCTCACCGCAAGGTTTTTCGTGGCGTTACACCGACCGTCAAACGCTCGAAATTTATACGATGGCGGCGGTGGGAAAAATCAACACGTTCCTCGTCGAAGCGTTGCAAAAGCGCGGAGTGAACGCGATTGGTTTGAGCGGTGTAAGCGGACGCGTGATGGAAGGAACGCGCAAGGATGCGGTACGCATTATCGAAGGCGGCAAGCAAAGAATTTTGCGCGACGATTACACAGGGCGCGTGGAAAAAGTGAACGCGGAATTATTACGCGCATTGCTCGACATGAATTATTTGCCCGTGATTGCGCCGCTCGCGATTTCGTATCAAGGCGACGCGATGAATGTGGACGGCGACCGCGCGGCGGCGATGATTGCGGGCGCGGCGCACGCGGAAAAATTGATTATTCTCACGAACGTCGTCGGGCTGATGAAAAATTTTCCCGACGAAGCATCGCTTATTACGCACATTGACAAAAATAAAGTGGAAGCGTCCATTGATTTCGCGGAAGGGCGCATGAAGAAAAAAGTGTTGGGCGCGAGTGAAGCGTTGAATTTGGGTGTGCAGCAAGTGGTGTTCGCGGACGGACGCGCGGAGCATCCGATTCAAAACGCGTTGGAGGGAAAAGGGACAGTCATTGGCTAAACGCGCGCCGACGGTTTATGCGTTTATGGATGAGAGTGGGGACCCGGGACGGGACGTTCGTCGCGGGGCGTCTCGGCATTTCATTCTGACTCTTGTTGAAACGATAGAACCTGATAGGTTGCGCGATGAATTACAGCGTTTGCGGCTTGCACTCAATCTCCATGAACAGTTCGAGTTTCATTACCATAATACACGCTCCGTTGAGCGTCGCGCGGCATTCTTTGTTTTGCTGCGCGCTTTGAATCTCAAAGTTCGTGCTGCGATTATTGACAAGCGATAGCTACCACAAAGTTTCTCGGCATTTGATACAGACCTATACGCGTTTGCATTAGGCGAACTTGTTGCGCGTGCGTTACCGAGTGATTTGGAAGAAGCAATTCTCGTGATAGATGGAGAACGTGGAGAAACAACCGAAAAGACGCTAGCGGGAATTCGGAAACACTTGTCACGCTTGTATGAATCGCGGGCGCGAGTTCGTGCCTTCAAGAAATTGATTGCGCGCAATTCGGAAACGGAAGCGGGCTTGCAATTCGCGGATATGGTGGCAGGAGTGTTAGCCGAACGTGTGGTGCATGGGGAATCACCTTACGACGACTATGTAGATGCGAAACTTGTAGATTTGTGGTGGTCCCCGGAAAAGTAAAACACCCCCACCTATCCTACGCTCTTGCATGTAGGAAAGCCGCCCAGAGGGCGACCGTGTCGGTGGGGGCGGGTAAAACGGTTTGACCGTTTTATTTCTGGATGCCCTTTCGAGCTTCCGTCTTGCATCTATTCTATCACAGATGAGCAAACGCGCGGCGACGGTTTATGCGTTTATGGATGAGAGCGGGGACCCGGGGAGCCGCTCACGTTCGAGCGCGTCCAAGCATTTCATACTCGTGCTGGTGGAAACCACAGAACCAGAGACCTTGGCGCAAGAATTGAAACGGCTCCGCACGGCATTGAACGTTTCATCTGTCTTTGAATTTCGTTTTCACGATACGCGTTCCGTAGAACGTCGCGCGGCATTCTTTGTTTTACTTCACGCGTTGAATGTAAGGGTTCGTGCAGCAGTCGTTGACAAGACGAAACTGGCGGATAGCTTTGCCTCGTTTGATACCGCGCTATATGGCTTTGCCTTGGGCGAACTCGTTATGAGAGCATCGCCAAATGATTTACACGATGCTATTTTGGTGATGGATGGAGAAGGTGGCGAAACCACTGAAAAAACATTGAACAGTATTCGGAGACATCTCACACAATTGTATGAGCAGCGCAAGCGCGTCCGGGCATTCAGGAAATTGATTGCGCGTAATTCCAGAAATGAGGCGGGTTTGCAATTCGCGGATATGGTTGCTGGTGTCTTGGCAGAACGCGCGGAACACGGCGAATCGCCATACGATGACTATGTAGATTCCAAAATGGTGGATTTGTGGGAGTATCCACCGAAATAAAACACCCCCACCTATCCTACCGCGATGTGTAGGAAAGCCGCCAATATGGTTATCCTGCAACTTGCGTTACAGGTTGCCAGCAGAGGGCGACCGTGTCGGTGGGGGCGGGTAAAACGGTTTGACCGTTTTATTTCTGGATGCCCTTTCGAGCTTCCGTCTTAATTTATTATACACTATTCTGACAACAACCGATTTTTGCATCGTCTATCGCTCAAAGCGATACGCGATTTGCAATACGCGATACGCCAATACATGAACACACAACAAATCATCGAAACCGAATCGAAATACACGAGCGGCGTTTATACCAAACGTCCTGCCGCGATGGTGCGCGGACACGGCGCGCGCTTGTGGGACAGCGACGGCAAAGAATATATTGATTGCGTCGGCGGACAGGGCAGCGCAAATATCGGACACACGCACCCCAAAGTCGTGAACGCGATTGCGGAACAAGCCGCGCGTCTCGGCGTCGCCACCGAAGTTTTTTACAATGACCAACGCGCCATGCTCGAAGAAAAGCTCGTGCAGATTTCGCCGCCGCGCGCAAAAATCAATCGCGTCTTTCTTGCCAATTCGGGAACGGAGGCGAATGAAGGTTCATTGAAATTCGCGCGCTATCACACGGGACGCACGGAAATTGTTTCGACAATGCGCGGGTTTCATGGACGTTCAATGGGTTCGCTCAGCGCGACGTGGGAGCCAAAATACCGCGAACCGTTCGCGCCGCTCGTCCCCGGTTTCAAATTCATTCCGTACGACAATTTGGACAAAGCCGCGCAGACGATTGACGAAAATACCGCC
>JAKOPZ010000034.1 GCA_029778615.1 Chloroflexota bacterium
CCAAATATCGGTCGTGTCCACAAATCCTGCCGGAAAACCGTAATACACCATAAAGCCGCCGCGCGGCACGGTACGGCCCGCGCGTTTTACCGCCATCGCGTGCCCGAGTTCGTGAATGATGAGCGTTACGAATTGAAAGATAAAAAACAAGCCGAACGCGGCGAGGTACGAATCGCCGAATTGCAGTACCGGATAACGCCCGCGCGCAAACTCTTTAACATAAATCAGCGGTCCCAAAATAGAAAGCGTTACGCCGACCCAAAGCGCGGGAGGCGTAAAAAAGAACCATCCAACGGCGTGATACAAACGCGTTAGAAAGGCGTCAACATTGTTGATGGTAAATTCGGACGAAACAAAACCGCGCGCCACACGCGTCGCGCGTTCGGTCACGCCGGGTGCGCGCATTTTGGCGCGCAGTTCGTCGTACACATTGCGCGGCGGTTCGTCGAGAAAGGAATTGCTCGCCAACAATTGTACGAGTCCCGTGACATGCCGCACCGCCAGCACGCGATTGCGCGTAAAATATTCCACCACCAATTGCTGAACCGTGCGCGTGCCGTCCATCAAACCGACGAGTTCATATTCGCGCGGCTCTAATTTGAGATATGTATTTTGCGCGGTGTTGCGTAACACAAAATAGGGTTTCCCGGTCGTCGTCGTTTGCGGCGAAACTTCGATCGTCTGTACCACGCGCGGACGCGCATGAATGGGTGCGAGCGAATTCTGCAATGGATTCCAAACACTTGACGCCGAATGTTCCGGCTGTGTTTGCAGCGCAGCAGCAAGTTCCGTCCACACGGTCGGACGTGTTTCTACGTTCGTCATGCGTCACGCGCTGCGCGCAGCTTTGGCAACCAGATGGTCAACCATCATGCCCGCGACATCTATGCCGCCATATTCTTGCGCATGAACATAGTAGCAAGGAAAATTCGCTTCAAGTAAAAAAAATTGCCCATCGGCTTGCTCCAAAATATCTACCCCCGCAAATTCATAACCCAACACTTGCGCCGCCGTCACCGCAACCTTTTGCATCGCCGCGCCGGGCGGAATTTCAGAATGAGTTTCCCCCCGGACTGCCTGCGCGCGAAAATCATTCGCAATCGGCGATTTGTGATAGGAAGCGATAACGCGTTCGCCCAACACAATCAAACGCCAATGCGCGGCGTCGGCGATATATTGCGCGAGCAGCGGATTGGCGCCCTGGCTCAATTCATAATCCAACAAGGAAAACAACGCGGGAAAAGAGTCCACGCGCATTACGCCAATGCCGTTGGCAAAGCCCAACATTTTTACAATCAACGGAAAACCGCCGACATATTCCACATACTGCGCGATGCGTTTGCGATTCGTGGTCGAACAATACACGGTGCGCGGAATGGGCAGCCCCGCGCGTTCAAAGCGCAGCGGCGGCGTGTGCGGCACAAAAAAAACGCCGTCCGGGCGCGTGTGAAATGTGACGACGCCTCTATTCCACAAAAATTGTTCGACGCGCATTGCCACCTGAGAAACCGCCGGGCGATACATCAAATCCCCCGCCTGCAATTGGCGCCCGGGCGCATAATCGAATGAACGCGCGTCCACATCCAAAAATTCAATCTCGCGCGCCCGACACGCCGTCTCCAACGACACGATAGTCGGCAGCGCTACGGCATCATTTACACAAAAGAACCTTAGGTTCTGAACGAATCGCATCACGGTTTCGCTCCACAGTTCGATTTGAACAAAAGCACAGCACCCGATTCCGAATCGGGTACAGCCATTCGGAATCGGGCGCGCTTGACAAGACTACCATTTCAACTGTGAAAGGGGAATCCTTCGCCATCCTCCACTTTCAACTTGGAGACGCGTTTGTCCAATTGTCCTGACATCGAGTCAAAGTCGTCAGGCGTGAGTCCGTACAGCATTGCCTTTTCGGCGTCGTCCAATTCGTATCCCGCCAACGCTTTGCCGGGGTCATTGAACAATTGATTCATGAATTCCGGTTCGGCAGCGGCGCGCCCAATAATTTCCGCAACCACTTTTTGTGACATGTGAATTCACCTCCTTTCGCGTTTGATTTTGTCAATGCGAATCCGCGCGCAAAAAATCTACGTCCAGCGGCGTCTCGCGCACCTTGCATACACCGCACCACAACGCGTCTTCCAGCGCCAACGCGCGCAGGTGGCTCGCATCCTCCCACATTGCAAATAAAAACGGGCGCGTCCGCGCATGTTTTTTACAGACCGCCCGCCCACAAAAACGACACATTCCCTCTGCCTCTTCTCCGCCAACCCAGCAACGCATCGCCTGTGCCTCCAATGAACCTTGTCACACTATTTTATTTTGGAATGAATTTGATGTTGCCCCAATCGCCGACCTTGACGTACACAATGCCTTTGTTAAACACTTGGGTAATGTATTGCTCGCCGTTAAAGGTAAAGGGAATCTCGTCGGTCTGTTGGTCTTGCAATCCGTTCGCCTGCGCGAATTTCCACAGCGCGGCGGTATTGTTGACCGGCATCCACGGCTGCGCCGCGTTGGCGCGGTCCAGCACCGCCTGCTCCAGCCCGCTCAACTGTTTGACAATCGCGGCGGGGTCAACGAAACCTTTGAAACCGTTCGAGAGGTTGACGGGATTGCCGTTCGGGTCGGTGAGACGCAAGCCAAGATGCAAATGCGCGCCGCGTGTGTTGCCCGTATCGCCCATCAAACCAATCGGCTGCCCGCGCAAAACCTTGTCGCCTTTTTTGACATAGTTTTCCGCGAGATGCGCGTACGTCCACAAACGCCGATTCACCGGCACATAAATCACAACGTTGATGCCGTATGCTTTGCCCTGCACCGGGTCGTCCACATCTTGCACGACCACGCCGCTTTCGACCGCGTATACTTTTTTATCGTCACCCTTGGGAATAAAATCGAGACCTTCGTGACCATTCAACCCAAACTGCGCGTAATCTTGCGGATTCGCGGCGAATGCCTGTGTGAGCGTCGAACCGGCGGCAAAAGGAATTTGCATACACACCTCTGGGGATAAAAGACTGGAGCCTGGAGCTTTGCAAATTTCGAATTTCGAATTTCGATTTTCGATTTTCGATTTTCTAATTTTGAATTTCGATTTTGACTTGCCGCTTCGCCCACATCATTTTGCGCGCGCGCCAGGCATCAATCCGCCCGCGCCACGCAGATTGAAAATGTCCGCGTGCCGCAGCGCGCGCGAGGGAAATGGCATCCAGCAAAAAAAGGATTGGCAGCGCAAGATAAAACTGCGGCGTCGGAAAATTCTTGAACGTCGTCCACCAGCGATTGCGCGCCAGCAGATACGTTTTGTACGGCGCTATTTTACCAAAGCTTGCGCCGTGCGCATGATATACGCGCGCGTCCGGCACAAACATCGTTTTCCACCCCGCATTGTGCGCGCGCCATGCCAAATCGGCATCTTCGTAAAATGCAAAATAGTCCGCGTCAAACAATCCAATTTCGTCCAACATTTTTTTTCGATACAACGCCGCGCCCGCGCACGCCCCATACACCTCCCGCGTAGTGACGACTTGAGTCGTCTCCCTCCCCGCGCCGATGTTCCACGCGTACCCAAACGCGTCCACCCGAATCCCTGCCGCGTCCACAATGGCGGGACGTTCCATTTCGAGCATTAACGGCGCGCACGCGCCTACCCGCGCATCCGCCATCGGCGCGCACAGTTTTTCCAAATAATCCGGCTCGACGCGCGTATCCGTATTCAGCGTGGCAATCCCATCCCCCCGCGCGTGCTGCAAACCCAAATTGTTCCCTGCCGCAAACCCGACATTCGTTGCGCTGCGAATCAATTTTACGCGCGGAAAATGTTTCTCGACGAGCGCGCACGATTCATCCGTCGAAGCATTGTCCACCACAATCGTTTCAAACTGCGCGTAGCTTTGCGCGGCAAGCGACGCCAAACACGTTTCCAAAAATGACGCGCCGTTGTAGTTGACAATTACAACGGAAATGAAAAAAGGCGATGTTACGCTCATCGCCTCTCTTCCCTGTACTCGTTGCCACAAATCATAAACCGAAATTCGAAAATCGAAAATCCCTCACTGCCTCGCCCGCCGCACCACCAAATCCGCCAACAGCGCCATCATTACGATATTCAACCCGACGACGACAAGCAGCACGTTGGAACTGTGAACGACAAGATTGCCAATCGCGAACCACCACACTTGACGCAAGATGCCTGCGAGCAAAAACAGTGCGCCAATGGGAAACAAAATTTTCATCGGGTTGAAATACATCACCGTTCGCAGTACCAGCATCAAATAATTGTACGTATCTTGCACGGGACGAAACTTGGACGTGCCCTTGCGCTCGTAATAATCAATCGGAATCCACTTTACATCAAGGTCATCGGACAAATGCGCGAGCGTAATCGTCGAGACCCACGATTGTCCTTGCGGCAAAATGTGAATGTATTTGAGCGCGTTTTGTTTTTTGAACGCGCGCAAGCCGCTGTTCAAATCGGGAATTTTCGTATCGGTGAGAAACGACGCGAGCGAACGAATGAACCATTTTGCGGGCGTGCGTAACACTTTCATTGTTCCGGCTTCGCGCACGCGCGCGCCAATCACCATATCGTACTCGTTCATCTCTTCCAAGAGACGCGGAATATCTTGCACGGGATATGTGCCGTCGCCGTCAGTCATGACACAGATTTCGCCGCGCGCGTGTTTCACGCCCGTATTGGTGGACGCGCCGCTGCCGCGATTGCGCGTGTGATTCACCAATGTCGCGCGCGGAAATTTTTTCACTTCGTCGGCGGTGTGGTCGCTGGAACCGTCGTTGACGACGATGACTTCATAATCATATTTCGCCGCGTCCATTGCCTCGAAAATTTTCACCAACGTTTCGCCAATGCCTTCTTGTTCGTTGTACGCGGGAATGATAATGCTGATAAATTGGTCTTGGACGCGCAGCGGTGGTTCGTGCGCCGGAACAGCAATTGCTTGAGGTGGAGTAAGCACGCAAAAGATTATATCCGTAAAACGTGAAACATGAAACGTCAATTGCGTCTTGCGTTTGACATTTTACTTTTGCCGTTCCACTCGCAGCGATTCCAATTCGGCGCCCAACGCGCGCCCTGCGCCATCAAGTGTGGCATCGCTCACCAATTCCAGCCAATACCCTTCGCTGCCCGCATCGAGTTTCACCGCTTTCAAAGCAATCGTGTAGGTACTCATGCTCTGCGAAAGCGTCACCTGTCCCAACACATGTTTGCCCTGACGAATTTGCAACTGTGCGCCATCGCGCGGCGCCCGCGCGCGCAGGGTCAGCACAAGGTTTGCGGAAGAATCATCCGCGACGGGCACGCGCACCACACCGCTCAACGTTTTCGCGTCAAGCAGTTTTTTATTTTCTGCGAGGATGCCGCCAATCCAACGCGTATGGGCTTCCGGCGCGCGTTCCAGAAATCCGCTCACGAGATATGGAAAATCCGCGCCGCCAAAATTTAGCGCAAACGGATACGTGTCGGGTGCGCGGCGCGGCACGGCGCGATACAACGCGTAATTCAAATTGACGCGCCAGGTTGTGCGCGGCATGAATTCGTACGAAAACGCCAACTGCGGCACATCGAGCGACGCATCGCCGACGCGTTCCAATTCATAATTTGGCAATTGCAGTTTGCCGCCGTTCGTGCCAAAGGCGAGAATTACGTCACGTCCTTGCGCGCGCCACGCGTCGAGCATCGCCGCCACTTTATCGCCCGGCGGATTGTTGAACACGGTCACAAACGCATCGCGTCCAAAAATATATTTCAACGGCGTCGCGAGCGCGGCGGGTTCATCGCGTCCGGCGGAAAAAATGACAACCGCGTTCGGCGGAATCTGTTCCGCGAATTTTTCAAGCTGCGCGTACGCGCCGCCCAATTCGTTCATGCCGACGATGGATTTTTCAAACGGCTCGATGCGTACGCCCGCCAACGAAACCGGCTGCACCACAAACGGCACGCGCAATGCGATTCCCTCCGCGCGACTTGCGTCCACGAGCCCCATCGCATACAAATTGTAAAGCATCCACAACGCGAACGCGCTCGCCGCCACATAGCGTAGGGGCGAAGCATTTGCGGAACGCGTCTCGCCTTCAAACGGCGCGCGGGCAAATGCTTCGCCCCTCCCCCACAACCACATCAACGCGCGCGCCGCGCACAACACAAACAGCGGCAGCACCAACGGAATGTAATGCCGCGTAGTGTAAATGTAATGCGGATTGGAATAGAGTTCATCCAAATAGAACACGGCAAAGAGCGCCGCCGTGCCAAAAAAGACAAGATTGCGCGCGTTCAAATCGCGCAGCACCACCAGCGCCGCGCCCAGCGTCGCGAGCGCGATGCCGATGGGCGAAAGATACCAACCCAGTTTGAGCAAATTCGCTTCACTGCGCGTCGGCGTCAAGCCGCCCACATACGCATACAACGTTTCGGCGCGCGGCAGGACAAGATAAAACGCTGCGATAAGAATGACGAGCAGTCCAGCCAAACCGGCGCGCAGAATTTTTTCCGAACACATAAAACGCGCGCCGAACGCGTGTCCCCACCGCGCGCGCGCATTTTGAAACAGGCGGTCGGCGACAAACAATGCCGCGAGCCCCAACAGCAGCGCGCCAAGGACGAAAATCCAATACTCGCCGCGCGCCAACACCGCTTGCGCGTCGGGAAAATCAAAGCGAAAAATTTTGTCAATGCTGTTGAGTTTGAGCGCGTGCGTGTATTGGTAATACAAATAATTCGGCGCAAACACGAGCATATGCGCGACCGCCTGCGCGAACACAATGCCAAACGCGCCAAACAACATCCAATGTTCCCGCTGCCATTTCCGCCAAAAAATCGTTGCGACGAAATACAACCCCAACGGCACAAGAAACAAAATCGAGTCGGAACGCACCAGAAAGAGCTGCCCGAACGCAACGCCCGCGACGAGACCAAGACCTGCCAGGTTTTGCGATGCCCCCATTGAGGAACCTTTCAGGTCTTGGCGCATCAATTTGGTGAGCGCAAACATTCCCGTCAACACCAGGAATTGTGTGAACGCTTCGGCGACGGGATACCGCGCGAACCAAAACTGCGGCACCATGACGACGAGCAGAAAAAATGCGAGCCGCGCGACCTGTTGCCCGAACACTTCGCGCGCGAGGAAATATAACGCGATGCTGCCCAACAACGCAATCAACGGCGTCGCAAACAATCCGAGCGGTACGCCGAGCAGCGCGTCCCACAGCGCGAGCCACGCAGGATACAAATGCAAAAACTGCGGCAGCACCACACCGCGCGTTTGGTCGGCGATAAAAAAGCCGGGCAAGCGCACTTGCGTGTACAGCATGTACGGATTGGTCAATTGCCAGTAAAACGTTTTCGACGCGTCGGGGTCGAGCTGCGCGACCTGCGCGTCGTGAATGGCGATGCCGCCCGTTTGCGCGATGCTCGCGCCGGTGTTGATGTACGTGCCCGCGTCGCTGTTGCCCAAAATGTATTCTGCCGGATGGGCAAAGAGAAAAATCGCCAACGCGAGAATGGCGAAAAAGAACCCGTCCGGTTTCGCGCCGCGCAGGGACCACGCGGAAAATTTCCGTCGCGCGAGAATCCAAACCAACGCGCACGCGCCAAGCACCCACGCTAAAAGATTCCATAGCGAGAATGCGCCAAATTCCGCGAGCGTCAGCGCCACTCCCGTCGTCAAGCACACACTCGCGGCAACGGCGACAAACAATCGTTCGCCCGCCGACAGCGCGTTAGGGTCATGCAAAAATGTGCGGCTGAATAAATAACCCGGAAGGAAAAAAAGGAGCGGAACGAAAAAGGGGACGAGCAGTAACGACATGGAAGAGGTAGCAAGTAAAAGCCAAGTGCCGCAAGCGCATTCCGTGCTACTTGCTACGTGCTACGTTTACCTTTCAAACCGAAATCGGGGAGTCTACGTATTGCGGCTGTAGCGCGCTCGTTTGCGTCACGTATTCATACAGCGCAAGCGTTTGATGAATCACCACGCGCCAATCGAAACGTTCGCGCGCGATTTGGTACGATGCCGCGCCCATCGCGCGCAATTTGTTTTGGTCGCGCAGCGCGAGCAATAGTTTGTCCGCCAACGCTTGCACGTCACCCGGCGGAACGAGAAAACCGTTTTCCCCGCGCATAATTTTGTCGGGAATGCCGCCGACCATTGTGCCGATGAGCGGACGCGCGTGGCACATCGCTTCGAGCGTGACGAGCGACGAACCTTCAAACAGCGTGGGATGCACAAACAACGTGGCAAGTTCGTACAAATTGTGCAGAGTAATGTCGTCCACGTTGCCCAACAAGCGCACGTGATTTTGCAATTGATACTTGCGAATTTTTTCTTGCAGCGCGTGGCGTTCCGGTCCGTCGCCGATGAGCAGCCATTCCCATTTGGACGGCAAATTCGCGCGAATAATTTTCAACGCATCGAGCATGAGGTCGAACCCTTTGTTTTGCTCCAAACGTCCGACGCTCAACACCAACGGCTGGCGCTGTGCCAACTGGAGACGCTGCACCAACACGCGCTGAACATCAATGCTCACGAAACTGCGCGCCGCATCCACATCAATTCCGTTCGGTATCAGCGCGACCTGTTCGAGCGGCACGCGCAGGAATTTTGGAATGTCATTCACAGTCAGCGTGTCGGCGGCAATCAACGCGCTCGCATGTTGCGCCGCATAACGCGCTGCCATGTGCAGCGGCGTGTACGCCGCCCGTTTTGCAAACGACGTTTTGAATTCTTCCATCCCCTGCGGATTGATGACGAGCGGCGCGTGCGCGACTCCACTTGCCAATAACTGCGCGTACCCGAAACCTGCGACGCCCTGCGCGTGTACCAAATCCACCGGCAGTGCAGCAACCACACGCGCGGCAGCTTGCGACCAACGCGGATAATTCAGTACGCGGTCGGCAATGCCGTTTACGGGCAAACGCGACGACTCGACAATTTTTAATTCAATGCCGGGTTCGTGCCATTGCGCGTCGCGCGTCGGAGGCATCGTCACAATGGTGACGCGGACGCCGGAGCGGGTGAGGTGACGCGCAAGTTCCAAAACATGGCGCTCCATGCCGCCATAGCCATGGAGCCCAAACACCGCGCGCGAGACAAGTGCAATGTGCATTAGGACAAACGAGGGACCGATACCGTGTTGTGCTTTGGCGTTGACCGTTGAGACACGACATCGTTGTAAATTTTTTCCAGTTGGTTAACGACAATGTCAGGGCTGAATTTTGCGCGCGCCACGCGTTTTGCGTTTTCGCCCAAGTGCGCGCGCAGTTCTGCGTCGTTCACCACCCGACGGAGCTGCGCAGAAAATTCCGATACATCTTGCGCGAGCAGCCCGTTGAAATTGGTTTCTATAATATCACGAGTTCCGCCTGTGTTCAATGCGACGGTTGGCACGCCCAACGCTTGGGCTTCGAGCAGTGTACGCGCCAACGGTTCCGCCCAACGCGATGGAAAAACGAGCGCCATAGCGCCCTGCAAGAGACGCAGTGTCTCGCTGTTTGAGAGCCAGCCGCGCATTTCAATTCCCTTACAATTCGCCAACTGCGCGCGCAATTCGCCGTCGCCCGCCACAACCAGCGGAATGTTCACACCGCTTGTTTCCAAAATTTCGGGCAGCAAGTCCGCGCCTTTCAACGCGTTCAATTTTCCGATAAACATTAAATACGGTCGTTCGCCGTCGGTTGTTTGTCCTGCGGCATTCTCTATCTCTATCAAGTTTGGCACGACGCGCAATTTTTTTTCGTCCACAATTCCGCGCAGAGTGCTGGCCACAAAACCGCTCACCGCAATCACCGCGTCGGATTGCTGCAAGGCGCGTTGGCGGCGCCGCACTTCGCGCTCGACCAATGGAATTGCGGGGAGCATGAATTTTGCCGCGCCGCCGTACTTTTGGGCAAGACACTGTGTCAGTTCGCCGCCGCGACACACGGGACAAATCGCGTTGTCGCGCCATAACGTTCCGTACAAACAGACCGCCCAATAATCGCGCACGGTGCTGACGACGGGCACGCGCGCGATTTTTTTCGCGGCAGTTGCAGCAGAGATGGAAAGCACGTGCTGCGCGTGAATCACATCAAATTCGCGCGCGCGCGGCGCGAGATACGCGCCCAAGTTTTTTTCCAACGCGCGTGTTTTTTGCCAGGCGCGCAGCGCGGGAAGGTTCGACGCGGTATAGCCCACCTCGACGACGTTCAATCCTTGATATTCGCGCGTTGAAATTTCGCGCGTGCCGAGTTTTGGCAAGACGATTTCGATGCGATGTCCGCGCGTTTGCAATGCGCGCGCAAGATGAAACGTGCTCCAGCCGCTGCCGCCACTTTTTGGGGGAAAGACATCGGTGGCGATAAGGATGTTCACTTGGAGTCAGGTGACGGGTGACGGGTGACGGGCGCGGGAGAAAGCAAGTCATTCCGCTGTGGTCTGTCGGCTGCGGTCTGTCGTCGTTTAGAAAACCACACCAGCCCGCCGGGCAAACTGGTCAACACCACAATGACGTGAAACAGCAGCGACATTGCGAGCGCGCGGTCGCCCGGCACGCCGACGAGTCCAAAAAAGAAAACGACGACGGCTTCTTTGGCGCCGAGTCCGTTGAACGAAATCGGAATGAGCAAAATGAACGCGATGAGGGGATTGAACAAGAGAAAGGTAAAGAAACTCACGTCGGTGATGCCCACCGCCTGCCCGACGAGAAACCAGACGAACGCGGTCAGTACCACAATCGTCATCGAAAGCAAAACGTTCAACGCGAGCGCGCCGTAGCGAAAGCGATACACCTGAAGCGCGCGGTACACATTTTCAGCCGTTGGGCGAAAACGTTGCAGCGGACCGAGATTGAAAATAAATTTCAGACGCTGGGCAATCCGCCGACTGAACATCGCGGCGCACAACGCAATGAACGCGCTGGCGGCAATCACGGTTGCGACTTCGATTTGTTCCAGTGCGTACGCTTGCGCCAACATCACTGTCGCCAACGCGGCGGTCACGACCGCAGCCGAGAAAAACGCAAAGAGCCCCATCAAGCGGTCCACCAATACCGAAATCGCCGCCGCTTCCGCGCGTCCGCGCGTCACGCGCGCGAGGTCGTACGCGCGCACCACATCGCCGCCAATGTTGGAGGGCAGCACATTGCCCAAGAATAAACCGAGCAGCGAAAACGAAACGAGCGCGCCAAAGGACGCTTGAATCTCTTGCGCTTTGACGAGAATTTCCCACTTGAGTACGCCCAAGAGAAGCGCGCCAAAATACAACGCGAGCGCGGCAAGCAGCAGCCACAGATTCGATTGGGCAATAATGCCCCACACCAACTGCAAATCAATCCGCGAGAGCAGAAACGCAAACAGCGCGAGGGTGACGAGAATTTTTAGAACGTTAACGAGATTTTGTTTCATAAGCGAATGCGATACGACAATACTTGGCGCGCGAACCGGAGAATCACCGGCACTTTCTCACGCTTGCATTATTTCGTTGGCGGCTTGACGGGTTCGGGTTGGCGTTCAACCTGTTTTGTCGTCCACGCGATATTCCACACTTCATGTTTGCGCCCGCGCACAAAATAATCGTACGTGCCGAGCAAGCGCGCAAACCATTCCACGAGCGCGAGCGTGACGAGTGTATAAATCAAACGCACCGCTTTCCACGCTTCTTCCCACGCGATGCGCGAGACGCGCAGATTGTCCATCGAAGAAACTTTGTAGCCGTACTTGCGCACGAGATGCAAATGTCCCGCGTAATTGCGGCGGCGCTGCATGATAAATTCACGCAGCGTTTCGGGACCGGTGTTGTACACCACCGCGTCGGGCGCGTATTTCACTTCCAGCCCGCGTCGAATGACCAGCGCTTCGACAAATGCTTCGTCCATTGCGACATCGGGCGGCAAATGCGTAAACACTTTGCGGAACGCGATGAGTTCGCCGAGACGCGGAATTTCCAAACACAACTCGTGTTCCATCTGCAAACGCAGATGCGACATGTACCCGACAATGTGGTCCGGCACATTCGTCGGAATTTTTTGCGCGCCCGTCATGCCCACTTTCGGGTCGGCAAATAATTTCACAAGATTCTCGAGCGTGGTTTGTCCCGGAATGGTGTCGCCGCTTTCGACGACGCAAATATCTTGGCTCGCGTTTTGCAAAAACAAATTGATGGCGGATGTTTTGCCTTCGCGATTCACCTGCTCCAAAAGTTTTACGCGCGGGTCGCGTTGTTCGTACCCGCGCACAATATCGCACGTGTCGTCGGTACAGCCGCTCGCGACGACAATGATTTCGCTAATTTCGACCTGCTCCAATTCTTGCGCGAGCATCGCGTCGAGCAGCTTGCCGATATTTTTTGCTTCATTATGCGCCGTGATGCCGACGCTGCAAGGAATGGACATGAGACTGGAATTGGAGACTAGAGATTGATTGATTTCAAAAATAACTCGAACGCCGCCGTAGACTCTTTGGTCAAAGTGAAGGTCAAAAAATAAAGCGGCGCTAATAATACCACGAGTGCGAATGCGCTCCACGAAACTGGCAACGCGCGCGCGATGGAACGCGAGAAAACAAGCGCGGCGAGGATTGCGCCAACGACGAGCAAAGCAAATCCAAAAAACACGCCGAGCGCGAATGGCTCGAACCCGGGCGCAATGAGCGGTGCGCGAATCGGGCTGGTCTGGCTGTTGATAAACGGCTGCAATAACGCGGCGGCGGCGGCGCCAAGAAACAGAGAGACGGAAACGAACGCGGTGACGCGCGCATTTTGCGCGAATTGTATCGCGCGCGGATGTTCGCGCCACAGCCAAACCAACATGCCGAGCCATAACGCGCTGTTGAAAATTCCCAACGCGCCGTACCACCACACGTGCGCTTGATTTGCCCACGAAGCAAAATACGGCGAGAGCGAAATGAATGAAACCGCAACAACAATGAGCGAGAGCAGCCGAAAATGTTTTGTGGTCACGAGTGAGACAAGCGCAAAGGGCAGAACCATCACGTAATAATAGCCGACCACTTTTTTGGAAAGGAGAAAAAACGCGAGCACAAGCAACAATGCCAACAGCCACACATCCATTTTGCGCCGCGCGCCAAAAAAGGCAAGCAGCGCGGCGGCAACAAAGGTAAGCAGCGACGACGCGCGCAGAAATAAATTATCTGTCCCAAATAAACCCGCCAGCGCGACGAGCCACGATTGCGTTTGCAGCGGCACATCCGCCACATATTGGACGTTCATATACCAATAATCGTTCGAGTACAAGAGAAACGGCAGAGAGACCGCCAGAATCGGCAGCGCATACACGAGCAGAGAGGCGAGAATTGGCAGCGCGCGTCCAAGAAAACGTTTTTCGTCGCTTGCAAAAAACAGCGTCGCCCAAAACGGCAACGCGAACAACAGCGCGTTTTGTTTGAACAAGAACGCGACGGACAGCGCGAGCGTCGGCAAGAGCCAACCGCGTTTTCGTTCAAACAAAAAATATCCGAGCCCGACAAAAAACAACCACTCGGCTTCAAAGTGTCCTTGCACCGCCGTATCGTACCACGTCACCGGATTCAACAGCCACACCAACATTCCCAAACGCGCCAGATTTTTATTGTGCGTCTTGTACGCGATGAGGAGATACAACAAGATGCCGAGGGCGATATCACACAACACGGGCGGCACGCGCACGAGCAAAAAATCGGGAACACTGCCCGCGAGGGCGACGAACGGCGCGACGCTGAACGCGTGCAGCGGCGGATACGCATAGGGCCAATAGCGGTCCGCGCGGGACTGCGCGTAGAGCGCGCTCCATTCCGGCGACAAAATGGTTTTGCCTGCGCCGATGAACGTCACTGCGTCCCATGTTTGGGAGAAATAAGGATGAAGGGAAAGAACCGTGACGACGACGAGCGCGGCGTACAAACAGACGATGCCAAGCATCCAACGCGCGTCGCGCGTGAAAACAATCGCCTGCGAGCCGGATTCCGCCGCAGGCGAGAGAAAGGTCACAACCGATTGTGAGAGCGTAGCGGACTGCGTCGGCTCGCGTTCTTCCGACGCGCGCGATAAAGCCATCGGGAGAGATTATACCGACGGAGGGCGATTTTCAAAAATGGTCGGACGAGAGGTTGCGGCGCGTAAATTTTCGAAAACGGTCCCAAAACGCGCGCACTTGATAGCGCGCGAGAAACGGTTCGTCCAACGCGGCATAGTAACCGAGCGCCGCTTCGAGCCGATTCGGCACGCGTGCGCGCAGTGCGTTTTGCCAGAGCGCGGGTTTGCGCCACACGTGGAGGACGGATTCTTGCAGCATCGGCAGCGAGCGTGCGCGCAAATTGCCCCACCGCCGCAACACATCTTCCACAATCCACGCGGGCAGACGCGCGGGCGCGGCGGCGAGCGGTGTCTGCGTGAGGTCGGCATCCAGCAGCCGCTGTGCCAACCACAGCGCGGTGGTGACCCACGAACGATACGGCGGATGCGACAAACAGCGCGCCCAATCAAAATCGGCAGGATAGGTTTCCACCAACGCGGCAACATCGCACAGCCAAATCGGGCGCGCAAAAAAATGCCGCGCACAGTGGATGCTCACCACTTGCAGTTCCTCTTCGGGCGCCAGCACGCGCACGCGCAGTGCGCCAATCTGTTTGACCTGCGTGCGCGCATACACTTGCTCCCACGCGGAATCCGGAATGTACGCGGCGTGCGCGGGGTCATTGAGCCCCGGGTGTACGTCAATGTCCGTCGGGCGCGCACCGAGTGCGCGTAAAATTTCCAGCGCGCGCGGCGCATCCTGCGGCGCAATGGCTACATCCACGTCACCCGCCGGACGCAAGCCGGGTTCCGCATAGTGCGAAAATAAACTCCAGCCCTTGAAAACAATTGGGTCAATCTTGTGCGCGTGCAGCGCGGAAACATATTGATACACGCGATGCGTCGCGGCGGCGGCGCGAATGGATTGGTTCACGTACTCTTGACGCAACGCCGCGCCGGTCGGCGTTTTGGCAAGCGCGCTGCGTCGAATCCTCCACCACGCCAAACCGCCGAGGTTCTCGACCGCGAGGTCGGCTTGAATCTCTTGCAAATCGCTTTCCGCACACGTGACAGGGGGGGGGTGCGCGCGCCACGCGCCGCGCAGCATTTGCGCGACCTGCGCGCCTTTTCTTTCGCGCGCGCGCTTGTCCGGGAGTAAAGCAGCCACGCGATGGTTATACCCCAACTCGCAGAAAATAAAAATCCTGCAAAGCAATGCTTTGCAGGAAGTAACACTCGTTCAACAGCTTGCGTCAAACTCCCACACAACAGCCGGAAATACAAACATCAGGTGGTGTGCAATCCGGGGTTACAACGCACGATTGCCCGGGGCATGCGCCGCTAACAGGAACATTCGGGTCAGGCAAATGAATTGTCTTGATGACCGGAATCGCGGCAGCTGCGATGGCGCCCTTTTTCAAAAATTCGCGCCGCGTCATGGGACGCGCGTCTGCGGTGCGTGAGGGAATTGTCTGTAACAAATGCTTTTGCGACAGTTGTGCGAGCGCATACGTGATAGTCATCTCGTCAAGCGCGAGTTCGCGCGCAATATCTGCGATGCTGTGATGCCCGTCGCATTTCTGCCACACCGACGCTGCGGTCTCGTTCAACAAACGCGTCACCTCGCCGTCTTGCAAAATCAATTCACCGTCCATCGGTTGAACGATGAAACCTTCACGTCGCGCTTGCGGATAAAATGGCGATGCCATATGTCCCCCCTTTTGAGGATGAGTTGGAGTTTTAGGCGAGCTGTTGAAGCAACTGTGTGGCAAACGATTTTGCTTCGCCGCGCGCGCTTTTCAGGATTCTCGCATTTTTTGCGACGCGTGTCAACACCTCCAGTACGAGCGGCTGTCCTGAACGCGCAGTGACAGTATTTGCCAAAAGTTCCAACGCGCCGAGTCCGGGCGTCAAAATTTTTGGTCGCCATTTCGCGCCGGCGCGAAATTTTGTAACCAAAACCGTTCCCACCGGAATTGCGCGCACGCCAATTTTTCCTTCCAACTCGTCAAAGCCCAATTTTGCATTGCGCTTCATCTCATCGCGCAAGGAAAGCTGCCGCGCGAACGGATGCACGCGTCCTTGTTGGTCCAGCACGGCAAATTCATCGGAATAGTACGTCGCGCCCGCGCGCACCAATTCGTGCACAAGGGTACTTTTACCCGCGTACGACTTGGCGGGAATCAGAATCGCGCGCCCCCGCCAACCGACGACGCCCGCGTGCACAAACACTTTGCGCCGCGCCTTTTGCGCGACGGCGAGCTGAGCGTCGCGTTCGAACGCGTCTACCAACTGTTCGATTTCGCGCAAGCGCGCGTATTGTTTTTCGTTGCTGTACAACACATGATAGGGTCGGCGTCCGGAACGCGTGCGCGGGGCAACCCACAACGAGTACATCCAATCCACCTTTTGCGTCGCCATCACTTTGGAATGCGGCGGCAGCGAGTCAAACATCCGGCGAAACACCGCGGCGTCGTTCGTGCGCACACCGATGCGCGCGTCGTAACAGGTGAACGCGCCGAATTGCGTCCAGTGAAGCAAGTCGGGATTTTCCATTGGGCGAGAGTATAGAAATTAAGCGCGAAATGTCAATGCGGTGGGATGGGACGCGTTAGTCTTCACCCGCACGCGGGAGAAAGAATTCGCGCAGCGCGCGCGGGTCGTTCAATTCCATTTTCGTGAGAATGTGCCGCAGATGCTGGCGCACCGTTTGAAAATTCATACCGAGCGCGTCGGCAATTTCTTGAATCGAAAAGCCGAGCGCGGCGAGGTACGCGATTTCCCGTTCGCGCGGCGTGAGATAGTAATCGGCGATTTGCTGCTGCGTCGGCGTGTACGGTTTTTCGGTGAACAGTCCGTCAATGAGCGAACGCAGGGAAGCGGAAAGCGACGCGGCGCGGACTGCGCGCGGCGCCATCGGCGCGACGGATTGATTTAATTGTTTTTTCTTGCGTGCCATGTCTCTTGTGCCACAAGGAGGATTGCCCGAACGCGGGAGGCAGGGGAAACACAGTTTCGCGCCAATTTTGAAAAACGCGCGTTACAAAAAGATGACGAATCGTCAGACGTGGTTACAAGCGCAGGCGCTGCACAAATTTGCCTTCGCTCTTGAACGGACCGACGACCGCGAGATTCAGCCATTCGTTGCGGAAAATATCCCGCGCCACGCGCGTAATATCGTCAGTGGTCACGCGGTCAATCTGCGCGGTCACATCGTCCACCGTCAAAATTTCCAGACGCGCGGCTTCTTGTCTGCCATACCACGCGGCAATCGAATGGGTGTCTTCCATCGAAAGCAAGATGCCGCCCTTGACCAACTCTTTGGCTTTGGTCAGTTCGTCTTCGGGAATCGGCTCGGACGCGAGGCGTGCCCATTCGTGCAAAATGGCTTCGAGCGTGGCGGGCGCGGTCTTGGGGTCCACCGCCGCATAGCTGCCAAAATAACCACAGTCGTCGAGCGAACTGCCGAACGCGGACACCGCATACGCGAGTCCGCGCTTTTCGCGAATTTCTTGAAAGAGCCGCGAACTCATGCCATCGCCCAAAATCGTATTGAGCAAACCGACGGCGTAACGGTCCGGATGATTGCGGTCATACGCCCAAGTTGAAACGGCAACGTGCGCCTGTTCGGTTTTTTTGTAGCGCACGTTCCAACGCGCGTCCGCCTGTGCGCTCACAAAGGGCGCGTACGTTTCGCGCGGGGCAAGTCGCAGCGGCGAAAATTTTTCTGCGATTTGTGGAACAATCTCATTCGCTTGTACAAAGCCCGCGACGCTGACGACAATGTTTTCCGCGTGATAATGCTGCGCGAGATAGCTCAGCATGTCCTCGCGCGAAATCGCGCTCACGGTTTCTTCACTGCCCGCCACATCGCGCCCCAACGGGTGCGGCAGCCACATCAACGCGTCCAAATCGAAAAAGACCAAATCATCCGGCGTGTCAAACGTCTCGCGCAATTCTTGAATAATCACGCGGCGTTCTTTTTCAATTTCAAGCGGGTCGAACAACGGCGCAGCAAGCATGTCACTCAACACATCGAGCCCGATGTCAAAATGTTGGTACGGGACTTTGACCCAATAGTTGGTAATTTCATGTCCGGTGGACGCGTTGAAAAATCCGCCGATGCCTTCAATCGCCACCGCGACCTCTTGCGCGGTCGGACGCTTGGACGTACCTTTGAACAGCATGTGTTCGATAAAATGCGAAATCCCGCTGACGCGTTCGGCTTCGTACCGCGCGCCGGTGCTGACATAGATGGTCGTGGTCACGGAACGCGTATGCGGCAGTTCGTTGACAATGAGGCGAATGTTGTTGGGCAGAATAAATTTTTGGTGCATGGAACAAGCTTAGAGATTGGAGAGTAGAGATTGAGATTCGATTGCGTCCGTCATGCGTGCGACGCGCGTCATCATTTTCACATCGTGCACGCGCACCATGTTCGCGCCCCGCAAAATCGCGACAGAAATCGCGGCGGCGGTGCCTTCGACGCGTTCCGCCTCGCGCACGTCAATCGTCTTGCTGATAAAGCCCTTGCGCGACGGACCGACCAGAATCGGAAATCCGAGCGCCCGCAATTCGCCGACGCGATTCAAGATTTCCAAATTTTCGTTCGGCGTTTTGCCAAAACCGATGCCCGGGTCGAGCAAAATATTTTTTTCGGGAATGCCCGCGCCGAGCGCCATATCTATTTGTGCGCGCAATTCGTCAATGATTACGCCCATCACATCGCGCACATTTTCGGGACGCGCGCGGTGGAGCCAATTGTGCACAAGGACCACCGGCGCGTTGTGCGCGGCGACGACGCGTTTCATCTCGGCATCGCCGCGCAGGCCCGTCACGTCATTAACGAGCTGCGCGCCGGCGTTCAACGCGGCGTCGGCGACGCGCGCTTTGGACGTGTCAATCGAAAGCGGCACGGCGAGTTCGCTTTTTAACGCGCGCACCGCAGGCAGAACGCGCTGCATTTCGATTTCGACCGGAACAGGCGGCGCGTTGGGATGCGTGGATTCGCCCCCCAGGTCCAAGATAGCCGCGCCGTCCGCGCGGTGTGTGTGCGCGCGTTGGAGCACGCGCCCCAGTGTTTCCGTTTCGCTCGCGTGCGCGTCCTGCAATCCGTCGCCGCTAAATGAATCGGGCGTGAGGTTGAGGATGCCCATGATGATGGTGCGCGACCAATCGAAACGCGTCGCGCCGAGTTCGAGCGCGGGGGGGGGTGAAACAAACGCGTCGAGTGCGCGTTCGATTTCGCCCGCGAGCCACTGCAATTCATCACTCGGCTGCCAGCGCAAGCGCACCACCAAATGATTGAATTGATAACGCGTCGCGCACAACAACGCATCCGTTTCGCCCGCGCCGACATGTTCCAAACGCGGCGCAGTCACGACCTGCCCGCCTTCCATCACGAGTTCTTGGTACAACAAACGCGCGAGGGATAACGACACGTGTTCCATTTTCAAATAAAAAAATTGCGCGCGCGCGAGGTGTTCTGACGCAGCGGCACGTACGCTGCTCGGGTTACGCGAGGTTTGTTCGCTCGTCATTGCCGCGTCTGTGACAGAGGCACGATGACTCGCGAGTGCCGATGCACTGGGCGCGGCGGACGCCACAGACGAATCCGCGCCGACCCGTTCGAGTTCGGCGCGGATTTGCTTGGGAGAATACAGTTGCAAAACGCGGACGCGCGGTTCGTTCATTCCTTTTGTTTCATTTCGAGCAGCACGATTTGCATTTCTTTGGGCAGCCCATCGCGTTTGAGATTAAGCGCTTCGATGGGCGCGGGCGCTTTCATCCCCATCTCTTTGATGAATTTTTCTACGGGGTCGAGTTTCACGGTCAAATCAGGCGCGCGATAGTGCATGGGAATCACAATCATCGGTTCAAAGAGCGAGACGACCTCTGCCGCATCCGATGCGTTCAACGCGTTGCCGCCGCCGACAGGCACGAGCAAAATATCTACATCGCCGATGGTGTCCGCTTGCGCTTGCGTCGGGACGTGCCCGATGTCGCCGAGATGACAAATGTTGATGCTCTCGATATTGATGACGTACACGGTATTCTTGCCGCGGTCTTTGCCGCCGCGCTTGTCGTGAAACGTTTGCACGCCCGTCACAAACACATTGCTGACTTCGTACTCGCCCGGTCCGTTAATGACTTGAGGATTGCCTGCCACACCGTCCGCGTTGTCGTGCCCCTTGTGATTGTGGCTAATGGTGACAATATCGCCGCGCGGGCGCGGTAATTTGAGACCGATGCTTTTCTCGTACGGGTCGGTAATCACTGTTGCTTCACGCGTACGCAAACGAAAACAGGACAGTCCGAACCAATCAATTTCCATGAGTTCCTCACAACAGAATTCTTGTTCTACAGAGACAAAGCGATTATATCCGCTCACGCGAAAAAAGAAAAACCCGTTCTGTGCGGAACGGGTCAAGAGTCATGCAATCTGTTTTGTCACGCGGGCTGAGGCGCGGCGGGCGGACGCTCGAAATTTGCGAGCCGCACCGCGCTCCGCCGCAAGTTCGCGCGTTTCGTCAAGCGATACGTGGTGCGTTCGGGCGTATAGCGGCGCACCAACAAGCGCAGGTACGTCAAATCGTCCAGCTCTTTGGTCGTGGCAAACACCGTGCGGCGCAATTTGGCGGCAATCTCTTGTGAAGTCAATTCACTGTCGGGCTGGTCGCCAAACATCAAAATCAAGTCCCATCGCAAGTTATTGATGGCGTAGCGTTCCACGAACGTAAAAAGTTCAAGGTCAATTTCTGCCGCACCGCGCGAAGGGAGAGGTACAGTGGTTTCAGTAATCGGCATAAACATATTCTCGCTCCCAGCGTGAGCTCACCCTGCTACATGATTCAAAATGTCTCGAACCAATGCCGGGAAATGAATCGGTGTTACTGTAACACCCCCGCGCACGCGGGTCAATAGTACCAAAACGGCATTCGCGCGTCGGATAAACGCCGACACAAAAAAATCGTGGGTTCGGATGAAACCCACGATTTCGCGTGCCCGCGTTATTGATGCACAAAGTCTATCAAGTTCTGTTGAATCGCGCCGTTCGCATTACAGTCAGAAGTAAGTTGGAACGGCACTTTGGGGGAACGTTGGCTTCCGTCGGGATTGACAATCGCGACTTCGCCTTGTGTGGCAGTGCCGCGTCCAAAAATCCATTCCCAATAACCGGGACGATTGCTGTGCGAGCCGGTGACATCCGTGCCTTGTTCGATGCCGCTCGCCCACACGCGCACCAGAATTCCATTCAAGCGACTGCTGCCCGCCTGGTCGCTGTAGACGGTGCCGGCGATATACCACGTGCCGCAATTCGGCGCTGCTTCCACCGGGCGTCCCAGCCGAAATTCAAATTGCGGCGCGGGCGGCTGCGTCGGCAAGGGCGCCGGTGCGAGCGTTCGCGGTGGACGCGTCGGCGGGCGACGCGTTGGCACGCCCGTGATGACAATGTAAAAAATTGTCGGCGTTGGGAGAAACGTTGGGGTTGCCGTATCGAGCGGCGTTGGCGTATATGTGGAGGTCGGCGTATACGTTGGCGTGAACGTCGGTGTGCTCGTCGAAGTGGATGTAAAAGTCGGCGTCCACGTCGCGGGAAGTTCCGCCACGCTCAAATTGGGCGTGGGCGTCTCGGGACGCAGCGCCGCAATCAGGTTGGCACGCGGATTCAAGAACAACAGCGCGAAACACGCGCAGACCACTGCCGTCAATCCGAGCATGACGAAAGTTGCATATTGAAAGAAACGGTCCCGGTCCGGTTCAAAACCCACAATTGTCCTCTAACTTTTTTGACGGGCGACCACGCGGGTGCGCCCCGGCATTCGCGTCCCAATCTATTTTTGTGTAACACAATGCGCGCGCCGCGTAAATAGGATTCTTGGTTGTTAGTCAACGCGGCAGCGCGCGCTCGCCGATGCCATACAATTCGTCCGGCACCAACAGATATACATTTTCGTTCCCGCGCAAAAAGGAATCCAGACGCAGAGTGGGCACCTGGTCATCGCGCAGCTGCTGCGCTACATCGTCGAGGCGTGCGCGCAAATCTTTTTCGTCCAACTGCGGATACAAACCCCAACGCCCGGCGACGAGCTCGCTCCGCAGCACATCTTCGGTACTGCGACTCGCTTCGTCTGCCTTTTCGAGTCCGCTCGCTTGCTGTTCGGTGATGGCAAAATAATCGGCGTATGCGTCGTTCAAATCTTGGCGAATTTGGTCCGCGCTCTGTTCCCATTCCGGCACGATGGAAATGCCAAAGCCCAAACGCGCGACGCGATACTTGAGCGCGAGCCAACGTAATTTATCACGCAAGACGCCGAGCTGCGTGGAAGCGTCCGCCGCCGAATCGTACGCAGAAGTATAAAAATCCCCGCGCACGCCGTCCTCGTTGTACAACGCATCGCCAAGCGCGCGAATCAATTCGTCGGGCATTTCGGATTCATCTTTCGGCGGGTTGAGATTCAACGCGTCATACAATTCACGCGCGGCGCGCACCCGCGCGTCCACTTTGTCCTTGAGGTCGGGATTTTCGCCGGGCGAAGTGACAGTGATGCGAAATGGACGCCGCGAGACATTGACCGCGTCTTCGTTGGTCAGCATTGCAGTTTCCGCCGCTTTGGAGCGCGCTTCGTCTGCCAATTTCGTTACATTAAACGCGCGATAGATGCGGCTGATTTGGTCATATAAATCGGCGCGCGTATCGCGCGGGAGAGAAAAACTGTATTCGGTGATGAGATACGCCTGGTCGAGCGCGGCGCGCGCATTCGGCTCCATGCCCAATGTGCGCAACCCTTGGGCGGCTTCGAGCAGCGTTTGCACGCGCGAAAGGTCGGAAGGCAGCGGGCTGGCTGTCGCGAGAAACACCGCGTATTGGTACATCCAAACGGCTTTGGGGGTCTGTTTCGCCGCCGCATAGCGATTCCCCAGCAGTAGCAGCGTGCCCACACGTTCGGCATCGGAAAAATCCGCGCCGTATGCGACTTGAGCCAGTGCGCCTTCAAAGTCTCCCGCTGCGAGCGCATCGTCAACCGAATTGGTATTCGTGGTCTGCGCGAGAACGCCCAAGGCAATTTGCGGTTTGATTTTTTTCGTTTCGACTAACGAATCTGGCGTTACCCATTTCGATGTGTCAACCGCCGTCGTGCGCGGTCCCCAAAAGTTCAGCGCGAGCGCGCCAACGCCAAAACAAAACAGCAGCGCCGCCGCGCCGAGCAGAATAAACGGTAGTGCTTTTTTCAAAATTACTCCTGTACTAGTCTTTCAATCTTTGCATTCGCTCTCAACCCGTCGAGCCAGTTGCTGAACGCGGCGAGCCGCTGGTTCTGCAGCAGTTCGGGCGAAAGCGCGCGCGCGGAATCGCGTTCCAATACTTTGATGATGTGCAAGCCGAGCTGCGTCGAAACGACTCCGCTGATTTGTCCCGGCTGGAGCGCAAAAGCCGCCTGTTCAAATTCGGGCGGCATCACATCGCGCGGGAACCATCCCAAATCGCCGCCGTTGTCGCGCGTCGCTTCGTCTTGCGAAACTTGTTTAGCGAGCGTGGCGAAATCGGTGCCGCTTTTTAATTTTGCCAACGCGGCGTCGGCATCTTGTTTTTTGGCAAAGAGAATGTGCGCGACATGCACTTGTTCCACTTTGTCGGGCAGATTTTGCGTCACGCGTGCCATCATTGCTTCGCCAAAAAGATTGGCGCGAATTTGTTGACACAAGTCTTGCACGGTCAGTTGATTGTTTTTGAGATACTGGTCAAATTTTTGCGGACTGCCCGCGTCGTTCATCACTTGCTGGACGCGGTCGTTCACATCGTTCGCGCTGACGTTGATATTTTCTTTTTGCGCGGCTTGCTCTACCAACGCGTCGTCAATCAATTGCCCCAATACTTGGGCGCGCAATCCTTTGACTGCTTCCTTCCCTTGGTCGCTGTTCGGGTCAACGCCCTGCTGGACGAGCGCGAGTTCGGACTGTGCCGCCTGACGTTGATATTGCGCGAGCGAAATACCCTGCCCGTTTACGCGCGCGGCGAGTGCTTCTCCTTGCGCGAGCGTGACGGCTCCGCCATTTTCGCAATAGCCCGATTGCGCTTGCGGAACACCCGCAAGAGTCGGCGCGGAATTGGGCTGCGCGGGCGCGGATGTCGCGGACGGCGGCGTTTCACTGCACGCGGCGAGGACGGGGAGCGCAAGGAAAAGGACAAGAATGGAACGAAAATGCGGCATGAAGGGTTCCCAAGAATTTTTTGCAGCGGAAGCGGCAAGATTATAAGGCAAGAAATCAGATACGCAAGTTGACCTCACGCGCACGTCCAACAGTTATCAAAATGTAATGGTGTTTCCTTGTTGCGCGCCGCGCCGTTTGCTATAATGCGCGCACGTCGTCGGCAGTTTTTCCCCGATTCCTCTTCCGCACAAGTTCACGCGTCCACTCTTTGTGCATCCACACGACGTTTGCGCCCCGTCGTCCGCGACAATTGGCTCTCGATATGAATTGGCATCACTATCTCTTGATTTCGCCTCAAGATTCTTTGACGCGTTCGCTCTTGCCGAATGTGCTGCCGCGTGATGACCGCTTGAGCGTTGCGACGAACCCGTTCGACGCGTTGACGCTGCTGCGCGATTCCAAAATGGACGCGGTGCTGTTGGCAATTGACGAAGGCGACCAGGACGCGGTGGTCGCGTGCAAAACCCTGCGCCGCCAATCGAACGTGCCAATTGTGATGTTGGTGAACAGCGCGACGCGGCAAGAAGTGGTGCGCGGGTACCGTCTCGGCGCGGACGCGCACATTGAAATTCCGTGCGACCCGCGCATATTTCGCGCGCGCGTGGCGGCAGTCCTGCGCCAGCTCGCACCCGCGAACTGAGAACACCGCAAGCGAAATTCTCACGCCAACACGCAAAGGATGCGGAGCAATACAAGACCCGTTGTTTCTCTCTCGAAACAACGGGTCTTGATTTTTGCCAGCGCGATAATGCTTGCAAAACGAAACGCGTTATTTGTGGGTTCGCCGCGCTTGTCTCACCAAACGATAACGACGCAGCGCGATGGTCGCCGAAATGCCCGACGCGCCGACAAGCAAGAACGACGCGAGCGCGAGCGAATCGTTCGGGAATGCGGGAGAAGCGGTTTGCGCGGCAGCAGCGGAATTCGGTTTGCGCGCGTTCGGTTTCAATGACTGAATCACGCGCGCCGCCGCGTGTGCGCGCAGCGTGCGCGTCAGTTCTAACGCTTCGCCGACGCGCCCGCGCGCGCCCAATTTGTACAGGAACGAATTGTCCACACCGCCCGCGACGGGAAGGAGTGTGACGCCAAACAGCACATCGCTTTGATAGCGCGGGAGAATTTCCGGCTCACCGCGAAAACGCGAAACGACGCCGACAATGCGCGCGGGGTCGCCCACGTGCAGGCGTTGCCAGCGAATTTTGGTGCTCGCATCAATAAACACGAGCACCTCGCCCGAACCGTCGTTGATGTAAATCTCGCGTCCGTCGTCCCGCGCGACAAAGCCCGCAATTTCGACCAACATCCCTTCGGTTGAAAAATCAATTTGCCCCGTCCTGAACACGCGCGGTTGAATTTCCGCGCCCGCGCCGTGCACGCCAATCGCATCCGGCAGTTCCACGCGAACTTCGCGCGCGCCGAACGACGACACCACGCGCCCGCGCACGCTCACGTTATCATTCAATTTCATCGGCGGCACATCGCCCGCGCTCGCCGAAACGAAAATGCGCGCGCCGTTGCCATTGGCATCTTGAATCCAAAAATCGCGGTCGCTCAGTACGCCCGGCGGAACGGTGACGGTGCCGCCAATCGTGACATAGTTTTGCGTTTTCGTATTCAACGCCTGCTCAATCGAGACCGCGCCGAGGTCGAGTCCGCCGCGACCACCGGGCGCATTCGGCAATTTCTCTGCGAGTTCGAGCACGAGAAAATCGTCGGGGGCGCGCGGGCGAATGTAATATCCTTCCGTCGGCAATTTATTTTGGTTGTATTGATGCACCACGCCGAACACGCGCACCAATGAACCGCGCGTTAATCCTTCAAACCCAACGCGGCTGATGGGGTCGGCATACACCTCGACCATGCCCGTTCCATCATTCACCCAAATCGTATCGCCATGTTCGCCATTTGATACGCGCCCCTGAATCATCACGAGCAACGATTCCAGATTTTCACCCACCGCACCCGTATGCACCTCGCGCGCGGCAATTTCGCGCGGCAGCTCATAATGCCGCGCCACATCGCGCGCGTTGCGCGGGTACAATGTGCGCAAGCCAAAGTGGTCGCCGAGAATGCCGGTGACGACGATTTGTTCGTCACGCGGCAGTTTGCAGCTAAAGCGGTCAGGGAAATTGAGATACACATCAATTCCCGCAACGCCATCGCTCAAGGTCAGCTCGTGACCAAATTCATCCAATTCGCAAGGATGCGCGACGACACTGCCAAGCACCGAAACGAGTGTGCCATCCGGCAGATTGTGCGCGTCCGCAATATCGGTCAGCGAAAATACGCGCGTCGGTGTGGGCGGAATGTGGAACGAACAATTTTCGGCGCCGGGCGTGGGAATACACGTCGTCACCCACACACTGCTGCCGTCGGGATGGCGCGCGTACGACGCGTTCGTTTCGATGGGGTCATATTTTTTCACATCGGCGACGGTGTCGTCGGGATGCAGCAGGCGCACCGCATCGCCGCCGTTGTTCAAGCCGATTTTGGTTTCAGCGGCAAAGTAAAGCAAAAAGCCCTTGGGTTTGATAAAGGTGCCTTGCGGAAGCTGGAACGGCGCGGAACCGCTTTTTGCATCGTCCAATTGCCAGCCGCTCAAGTCAATTCGATGATTTGCGGAATTGTACAGTTCAATCCATTCGTCGCCCGAATCAATTTTGTTATCGCCATTCCAATCTTTGTACGGCGCGGGTACGAATTCATTGACGAAAACTTGTTGCGCGTACGGCGTCGGCGTAATCGTCGGCGTCGCGGCGATACTGCAATTCGATGCGTTGGGCGTGGGCGGACAATAGAGCGTAAAGTACGGCGAACCGTCGGGTTCGCGCGACCATGACGCGTTGGTCTTGGAAGTCTTGTACGAAATGCTGTCGGCGACGGACGCGTCACGTTTCAGCAAACGCACGTCGTCGTTCGAGTTGTTGAGCGCGATGTTTGTATCCGCGCGATAAAAGACGCGGAACCCTTGCGCGTCAAGCAGCGTTCCGTTTGGAATCACATACGGATTGCTGCCGCCGCCTTCCACATCGTCGAGCATCCAACCGCTCAAATCTACGGCGAACGCATTCGCATTGTAAATTTCAATCCACTCGTCGTCGTCGTTTGCCGCGCCGTCATTGTTCCAATCCGTGTCGGGGTCGGGCATGAATTCGTTGACGAACAATCCGCCCGGCGCAGGAGTGCCCGTCTGCGTTGGCGTCGCGGTAAGCGTGGGCGTGCGCGTCGGTCCAACGACAATCGTTGAATTTTGATTTTTCGGTGTGCCGCAAATTGGGTTGCCGTTCGCATCCACACCATTTTGCGTCACGCCGTCGTTCGTTTGCCAATTCGCATCACTGTCCGCAAGCGTCGCATCCATCCGTTCCATCGAACACGGCGGCGACAAGGTGCCTGCCGACCACGCACCACCATCTCCGTTCGCCGTGTCTATCACATTCGACGCGGGGTCGCGCAGGGTGAGCGTTTCGCCCGTGTTAGTCAATGAGCCCGAGTATGTCTGGTCGGCAAGAATATCGCTGACCGTTGTGTCGTCCGTGCGTTCCAGCAAATAGTAACCGTGCGCGGGAATGCTGCCGTTCAACGCAATGTTCGGCGTGCCGTCGTCGGCTTGCAGCGTCCATCCGTTCAAATCAATCGCATTCGATGTGTTGTTGTACAACTCTATCCATTCGTCGTTCGCACTCGCCTGCGTGCCTGCCCACGCCACTTCGTTAATCACTACATCCAATGGCGCATATCTCGCACCCGGTGTGCGCGTCGCCGTCGGTGTTTCGGTACTTGTCGGCGTTTGCGTCGCGCCGGGAGAACCGCCGACTGAATTCTGATTTTTCGGTGTGCCGCAAATTGGGTTGCCGTTCGCATCCACACCATTTTGCGTCACGCCGTCGTTCGTTTGCCAATTCGCATCACTGTCCGCAAGCGTCGCATCCATCCGTTCCATCGAACACGGCGGCGACAAGGTGCCTGCCGACCACGCACCACCATCTCCGTTCGCCGTGTCTATCACATTCGCTGCCACATCGCGCAAGGTCAACGGTTCGTTCGTGTTCTCTAACGCACCCGTGTAGATTTGGTCGGCAGGAATGTCGTTGACTGTGGTGTCGTCCGTGCGTTCCAGCAAATAGTAACCGTGCGCGGGAATGCTGCCGTTCAACGCAATGTTCGGCGTGCCGTCGTCGGCTTGCAGCGTCCATCCGTTCAAATCAATCGCATTCGATGTGTTGTTGTACAACTCTATCCATTCGTCGTTCGCACTCGCCTGCGTGCCTGCCCACGCCACTTCGTTGATGACCACATCACGCGGTGAATAACTCGCGGCTGTCGTTTGGGTTGGTGTCGGCGTTACGGTACTTGTCGGCGTACTCGTCGGACTTGCGCAGTTTGGCGCGTTCGGCGTCGGCACGCATTCAGTCGTAAAGCCGCCTGTCCCATCGGGATTGCGCGCGTACGCTTCGTCTGTGTGCGTAGTCGTGTAATGGAAACTGTCGGCAACCGTTTCATCAGGATAGAGCAAGCGCGCGTCATCACCACCCGAATCGTTGAGCGCAATGTTTGTTTCCGCGCGATAGAAAACGGCAAAGCCATTCGCCGAAATAATTGTTCCCGCAGGAATGGTGTACGCCGCCGAACCGCCGCTGTCCACATCGTCCAATTCCCAGCCGCTCACATCCACATCAAATGCGTTACCGTTGTACAACTCTATCCATTCGTCATTCGCATTGCTCGTGTTGTCGCCGTTCCAATCCGACGCGGGATGCGGCAAAAATTCATTGACGACCACACCGGTGGGGAAAGGCGTCGGCGTAGTCGTTTGCGTCGGCGAGGCGGACGGCGTCGCGGTGGGCACGCCCGCGCAATATGTGAATGGCGACGCGAGATTTTGCGGATTGCTGGCATTCTCGTTCCACAAGAAATCGCTCGCGTTGTCGTCGGTGTCAATGCAGCTGCCGAACGCGCCGCCAAGTTTGCGTTCATAACTTGTGTCGTTCGTCCCACTCAATGCCGCTAACGCGCTGCCTTCGACAAACGTCGTCGTCGCGCACATGCCCGCCGCGTCAACGATAGTGTTGTCGGAAAGCGTGAGCGCCACGCCGCCGCTGTCGGCGATGCCCGCGCTGTATGTTTTATCCGCGCTGCCATCGTTTGTTGAGCCGATTCCCGCTGCGAGGAAATGCTGTCCGGGCGCGAGCATAACGCCATCGTCGAATGTGAACATGGTCGTCAATGTCGCGCCGCAGCTGCTCGAACGCCGCAGTTTCCATCCCGAAAGGTCAACGGTGGAATTGGTCGGATTGAAAATTTCTACAAATTCATCGCCGCCGCCGAGCGGTCCGCGCGAACGCAATTCGCTAATCACGAGGTGCGACGCGGGAAACGGCGTTTGTGTGGGTGTGAAGGTTTGGGTCGCGCTCGGTGTTTGCGTCGGCGTACCGAGCGTTGGCGTGACAGTGGACGTTGCGGTGGGCTGACAAGAATTCAAGGGCGACGCGCTGTTGCGCGGGTCCGGCGTCAGTTCCACAAAATCGGCGGAATTGTCATCCGTATCCTGACACCCGTCACTCTGGCGGAATGCGGCGCTGGTGTTGCTCAACGTGTTGCCCGTCGGCGCCGTCTCTGAACAATTGGGCGTTGTCCCGTAACCCACAAAATCCGCGACGCTTGCATCAAGCGGACAACCGCTGCCGCTCAAAAGTGTGGTGCTCGCGACGAGCGCGATTTTTCCCGCAGAGCCGGAAAGATTGATGTCCGCGCTCGCGTCCACATTTGGCAGTGGTGCGCCATTTGCGCCGCCCGAATGTTCGCCGATTAAAAAGTATTGTCCCGGCGCGAGTGTGAATGCGGGCAAATCGGTTTTGTTACTCCAGCTTGTTCCCGTTGCGCCCGCGTACTGCACCGACCATCCGTTCAAGTTCACCGCGACAGTGCCGGGATTGAAAATTTCGACGAAATCATTTTGATACGTCGCGCCGCTGTTTCCGCCGCCGCCATAGATTTGGGAAATCACGAGATGCGCGGACTGCGTGGTTGATGTTGTCGTCGCGGTTGGCGTTGGCGTTGTCGAAACGGTTGGCGTGCGCGTCGCCGTTAACGTTCCTGTTTGCGTCGGGGTCGGCGTTCCCATCGAGAGCGACGCGGAATTTTGATTTTTCGGTGTGCCGCAAATCGGGTCGCCGTTCGCATCCAAACCATTTTGCGTGATGCCGTCATTCGTTTGCCAATTCGCATCGCTGTCCGCAAGCGTCGCATCCGTCCGTTCCATCGAACATGGCGGCGACAAGGTGCCCGCCAACCACGCGCCGCCATCCCCATTCGCCGTGTCTATCACATTCGCTGCCGCATCGCGGAGCGTCAACGGTTCGTTCGTGTTCTCTAACGCACCCGTGTAGATTTGGTCGGCAGGAATGTCGTTGACTGTGGTGTCGTCCGTGCGTTCCAGCAAATAGTAACCGTGCGCGGGAATTGTTCCGTTCAACGCAATGTTCGGCGTGCCGTCGTCGGCTTGCAGCGTCCATCCGTTCAAGTCAATCGCGGAATTTGTATTGTTGTAAAGTTCAATCCATTCGTCGTTCGCACTCGCCTGCGTGCCTGCCCACGCCACTTCGTTGATGACCACATCACGCGGTGAATAACTCGCGGCTGTCGTTTGGGTTGGTGTCGCGGTTGCGCTCGTGGTCGCGGAGGGAGTGTCGGTGATGGTTGACGTCGGTGTTTCGGTTGATGAATCGGTTGTCGTCGCGGTGCCGGTTGGCGTAACCGTTTCAACACCCGCGCAAAATGTCGCGTCGGATAAAAGGTTTTGCGGATTGCTTGTGCCGCTATTCAAAAAGAAATCGTTCGCGTTGTCGTTCGTGTCAAAACAGCTGCCTGACAGTCCACCGAGTTTGCGCTCGTAGCTTTGCTCGCTTGTGCCGCTCATGGCAGTGAGAGTAGTTCCTTCTTTGTATGCGGAACCACTGCTCATGCCTACTTGGTCAACAACAGTTGTTCCGTCCGCTAACACAAGCGCGATTCCGCCGTTGTCAGCAAACCCGGTTCCATATGTTTCATCCCCACTTACGGAGCCGCTATATGAATTGCTGGCGTTGTCATTTGTCAACAAAAAATGTTGACCGGGATTGAGGATAACCGTCCCAAGAGTCTCGCCGATGGTGTGATGCGCGCTGGTTGCGCCAGTGCTACTTGAACGACGAATCTTCCAACCTGTAATGTCTATAGAGTGGTCGGTTGGATTAAAGAGTTCAATGAACTCGTCATTTGCACCCGTGCCATTCGGTCCTCGCGAACGAAATTCACTAATCACAATATGCGTTGGCGCAGTTGGTGTACTGGTCGCGGTATTTGTCGCCGTCTCTGTGCTTGTCAGAGTTGGCGTACTGCTCGGCGTATCGGTTTGCGTACTCGTCGGCGTATCCGTCGGCGTTTGCGTTTCCGTCTCGGTCGCGGTATTGGTGGGCGTATTTGTTTCGGTGGGCGTATCGGTCGGCGTGCTTGTCGCCGTGTCCGTCGGCGTTTGAGTTTCTGTCGGAGTATTGGTTGGCGTATCGGTCACCGTCGCAGTAGGCGTGTCCGAAGGCGTCGGCGTATCCGTTGCGGTTGCGGTTGGAGTTTCCGTCGCGGTCTCTGTGGGAGTATCGGTGGCAGTGGCAGTGTCCGTTACCGTTGGCGTATCGGTAGCGGTTGCGGTATCGGTTGGAGTTTCTGTGTCGGTGGCAGTTTCAGTTGGAGTGTTTGTTGCTGTCGAGCAAGGGCTCACAGTTGATCTATTACGCGGATTCGGTGAGCCTGTGGCAAAATCGGAATTGTTATTATCGCTGTCTGTGCAGCCGTCTAGCGCGCGCTTGATTGAATATATGTTGCTTGGCGCTGGTGCGGCAGCACTCTCATTGCAATTGGTTCCTGAACCGTATCCAACGAAATCAATTACGCTTGCCGACAAAGGACACCCACTACTACTCAAAAGTGTTGTGCTGTTAACCAAAGCCACCTTTCCTGCGCCCAAAGCCATACCAACATTCTGACTTGCATCGGGAGAAGGTAAACTGATACCGTTAGTCCCCTCATTGCTCATCTGAATTAGAAAATATTGACCGGGCGCAAGCGAGGCAGCAGGCAGGTCAACCTTGTTTGCAGCTGTCCAGCTTGTTCCTCCCGCCGCTGCATATTGGACAGACCAGCCAGAAAGAGATTGCGGTGTGTCGCTTAGGTTGAAAAGTTCAACAAAATCCGCTTTGTACGGCGCGCCGGAATTTCCACCGCCGCCATATACTTGACTGATTACGACGGATGCAGAACCCGCTTGCGCGGTTTGCGGAGAAGAGGCAAAGGGAATAGACAACAAAACACAGACGCCCACAAAGAGCGTCAGCGCGATGACGAGGCGTGAGAGGCGGGAAGCGGAGGTCACGTCTGGAACGTAAGCGGAAGGGTGGTTCAGACGAACGGTTGGTGAACGCGTTCTAGTTTACGCGGTTGAATGAAATCGTCAAGGGGGTTTTGAAAATTTTTTTGCGGCGCGTGTACGTTTCGATTATAATGGCAATGTTGGCTGCTGATTGCAATTGATTCCTTGCCCCTCCCGAATTACACATGCCACCGCGCGCTCCTCGCGAACAGAATTCTTCCTCGTCGGTTACCACTGCTGAGATTGACCCGCGCGCCCAAGAACTGCTCACCGATATCGGGCGCGTCCTGCACGCCAACACCAACTTGCTCATCATGACCGAGCATTCGCTCAACGGCGTCGTCGAACTGCTTGGCGACAACGCCAAGACAGCCACGTTGCCTGACCCCGACGACGCGGATGAGCAATTGTACGCGCTCGCGCTCCGCCTCGCAGCGGCAATGGAACATTTTTTTCAGACAACAGACCCTGAACGCCGCGCCGAAGCGCTGCCCGCCGCCGAATGGGAATTGATGAATGAACAACCCGCGCGTCTGCGCGAAATCCGCGACGCGATTCCCATTCCCGAAATGCGCGCGCCGACGCTTCGTGTGACCGCGCATGAAATCGCGGCGCGCTACCACAACATCGCGCCCGGACAATTGGCGCGCGAACCGGTACGCCATGTTTTAACCGAAGCCGAAGCATTAGAGCGCGCCGCCGTGCGCCTGGATGTATTGAAAACGCTCAACGCAATCATTCAGATGGAATACACCTTGCGTTCACTGCGCGAATACATTTCATCAGGCGTGCGGCAAGATACGCCGCCCAAACGCGTGCTGGTGCGCGAATTGGTCGAACGCGCCATCCGGCAATTGTCCGAATACGCACGCAATTCACGCGTCGAGATTCGCTGGCGCGAGCACGATTTTGAGGACGCGGTGTTGGGCGACGAACGCGAGTTGGTGCGCGCGTTTTCAAACGTGTTGCACAACGCCATCAAGTACTCGTGGCGGCGCGACCGCGCGCAAGCGCCGTGGGTGCGCATTGTGACGCGCGCGGAAAATTCGCACGTGCTGGTCGAGTTTGAAAATTGGGGCGTGCCGATTGAACGCGACGAAATCGAGACCGGGCAAATTTTTCATTTCGGTTATCGCGGGCGGCGCGCAACTGACCGCGGGCGGCTTGGCACCGGTATCGGCTTGACCGATGCAAAACGCGTGGCAGAAGCACATGGGGGCGTTTTGCGCGTGGACAGCCATCCATCATTGGGGGGCATGCGTCCTGACGACCCGGATTATTACGAGCATCCATTTCTTACAACGGTGACTTTTGAATTGCCCTTGACCGATTGATTTTTTGCGGAGACAGATATGAAGCCACGAATTCTTTGGGTAGAAGACAGTGCGCGTTCAGAGTTATCCAGTTTGGTTGGTCCGATTTATTTCAGCGGCAAGTACGATTTCAATCTCGCCGAAGATGTGACACGCGCCGTGCGTTTTGTAGAGACAAAACAATTCGAGGTCATGGTGATTGACCTGCGGCTGCCACCGGGGTCGGACGATTACTGGGTCAATTTGTACAAACAAAACGGTTCCAACCGCGCGCAGGCGCATCTCGGCTTGAATTTTATTTCATGGCTGGTCGGGATAGACAACAAGGCGTATGGACGCGTCGCGCCCGCGTGGGTCGAACCGGAACGCATTGGAGTTTTTACGGTTGAGAGTTGGAGCGAGGTCGGCGAACAAATCCAAAATCTGCGCGTCAAAAAATATGTTCAAAAAACCGCCGGACATTCGGACACGATTCTCCTCGAACTCATTGAAGAGTTGTTGAATGGGCATAACGGAGCAGGGAACGGAACGTGAACATTTCGTACGACGGGCTTGCCACGTTTTTTATTTTCTTGATTGGTGTTCCCGCACTGGTCATCGAAAATCAAAAATCCGAGTTGCGGCGCATCGTCTTGCAACCCGCGCGCCGAAGGACCCTTTTCGTCCGAGCCGGTCAATGGATTGCGCTGACGTTAGCCATTATGTTTGTCGGCGTGGCAACCGACGCGCTCCATTACGCCGATTGTGCCAACATGCTCTTGGCGCCACATGCAATATGTTGGTTTTTTCATGGGGTGCCTGAAGACCTGATTTGGCTCTGCGTTTTTGCAGCGCTGGTCGGCATTTCCATTCTCGCCACAATTCGCTTTTTGCACCGTTACGGCGGGTATCGCGGCATTTTGGAAGATTTGCACCGCGAGATTATCAAACCGATTCGTGACCATCCGGAAAATGTTCCGTATCTCCAGCCCGAGTCGCTCGAAGACCTTGTCGAACTCGGACGCCAAAGCGACCCGGGGCAGGACAAGCAGCAAGTTCTTGGCGAACTGTTCGAACTGGTGCGAGTTGTATGCACCCAACCCAAGTATCGCGGCGACAGTTTGGAGCGTTTGATACTTGGACTCGTCCAAGTCGTCGGAGCCGACCCAAAAGTTGGCAGCTCGCAAAATTTCGAGACCGCTTCCAAAATTATGGAGTATGTGTTGACTTGCGAACGGCAGTGCGCCGAGACCCACCGCGATGACGATGCGCGCTATGCGATTCATGTGACAGGTCGGTTAGGACAGCGCGCGGCGCGACATCTCAAAGCACAAATCGAAATTGTAGCGACGCTCAATGTGTATCTGGAAACCTTGGACTTGGCAGCCGACACCTATCCGCAAACGCAGAGTCATGTCAGCGGGGCGCTGTTGGAACTGGGGAGTACGGCGCTCGAGGAAGGACATATCCTTGCGGCAATGGGCGCGCTGAATAAATTGATTGTGTTGTACGAGAATCCTGCCGAGCCGCCACAAAAAGAATTGACGACAGACACATTGGGGCTGGTCGCGCATTTTTGGGATGCCGGCGAAACTGCGCGCAGCTATGTGGCGCGGCGTTTGGATGAAATTCAGGTGCGCTTGACACAACCGTTGGCAGCCGAGCTGCACCAAGCCCAACATCACTGCGCCCGTACCAGTCGTTTCAAGACTGCCGACTGTCTTGGAAAAATGATTCGCGAGTACAGTGCCTCAGCGGTTGCGGAAGCGCCCATGTAAAAGCAAGAGTCGCCGCATCAAGGCGCATCCTCATTCCATCATCGGCACGCGCACATTTTCTTTTTTTGCAAACTCGAGCGCTTCTTTATACCCCGCGTCCGCGTGACGAAGTACGCCCATCGCCGGGTCACTCGTCAACACGCGTTCCAAACGTTTTGCCGCTTCCGGCGTGCCGTCCGCCACAATCACTTGTCCCGCGTGCTGTGAAAAACCGATGCCGACGCCCCCGCCGTGATGTACCGAAACCCACGTCGCGCCGTTCACCGCATTAATCAACGCGTTCAAAAAAACCCAATCCGAAATCGCATCGCTTCCATCGCGCATCGCTTCCGTTTCGCGGCGCGGCGACGCCACACTGCCCGAATCCAAATGGTCGCGTCCAATCACAATCGGCGCCGAGACGATGCCTTGCGCGACGAGTTCGTTAAAACGCAATCCCGCGCGCGCGCGTTCGCCGTAACCGAGCCAGCAAATGCGCGCGGGCAGTCCTTGAAACGCAACGCGTTCTTGCGCCATGCGAATCCACCGCGCGAGCTGTTGATTTTCGGGAAAGAGTTCCAGAATCGCTTCATCCGTTTTGTAAATATCTTGCGCGTCGCCCGAAAGCGCAACCCATCGAAACGGACCCTTGCCCTCACAAAACAACGGACGAATGTATGCGGGTACAAAGCCCGGATAATCGAACGCGTTCGTCACGCCCGCGTCATACGCGCGTTGGCGCAAATTATTCCCGTAATCAAAAACAATCGCGCCGCGTTTTTGAAATTCCAACATCGCCTCAACGTGGCGCGCCATCGCGTGCATAGATTTTTCTTGATACGCGACAGCATCGGAAACGCGTAATTGGTTCGCTTCTTCGAGCGGCATTTCGGGAACGTACGATAACGGGTCATGCGCGGGCGTTTGGTCGGTGACGACATCGGGAATTACTCCGCGCGCGACGAGTTCGGGAAAAACATCCGCCGCATTCCCAATTAACCCAATCGAAATTGACGTTTGACGTTTGACGTTTTCTTCCACCCACGTCATCGCCTCTTCCAAATTATCCGTAAGCACATCCACATAACGCGTCTGCAACCGTTTTTCCGCGCGCGCGCGGTCCACTTCGACAATCAAGCCCATGCCCTCGTTCATCGTAATCGCCAACGGCTGCGCGCCGCCCATCCCACCCAGTCCCGCCGTCAACACAAATTTTCCTTTGAGCGACGGAACACCAAAATGTTTTTGCGCGAGCGCGGCGAACGTCTCGTACGTGCCCTGCAAAATTCCTTGCGTGCCAATGTAAATCCAACTGCCCGCCGTCATCTGTCCGTACATGATGAGCCCTTCGCGTTCCCAGCGGTCAAAGTTTTCTTGCGTCGCCCAATGCGGCACCATGTTGGAATTCGCAATGAGCACGCGCGGCGCGTCGGGATGCGATTTCAAAACGCCGACGGGCTTGCCCGATTGAATCAAAAGTGTTTCATCATTTTCCAATTCGCGCAGCGATTTCACAATCGCGTCGAACGATTCCCAATTGCGCGCGGCGCGTCCGCGTCCGCCGTACACAATCAAATCTTGCGGACGCTCCGCGACATCGGGGTCGAGGTTGTTCATCAACATTCGCAAGGCGGCTTCTTGTAACCAACCTTTGCAAGAAATCTGTGTGCCGCGCGGCGCGCGGACGACGCGAGAGTTTGACATGGGGGAGATTGGAGATTGGAGACTAGAGATTGAATGGTGAATCTCCAATCTCTAGTCTCGAGTCTCACACCTTGAGCAATCGTTCCACCTGCATCCGCAACTGTCCTTCGGGCAGCGCGCCGACGATGCGGTCAACCACTTTGCCATTCTTCACGAGCAGCAGTGTTGGAATGCCTTGGACCTGATACTGGGCTTGCGTGCGCGGATTTTCATCCACATTCAATTTCGCAATGCGCACGCGTCCCGCGTATTCGCGCGCGAGTTTTTCCAACGCGGGCGCAATCATCCGACACGGTCCACACCACTCTGCCCAAAAGTCAACCATGACCGGCAATGGTGCGCTCAAGACATCGCGCCCAAACGTCGCGTCGGTGACATGCAGCGGCACGCCCTGCGCGTGTTCCACGCGTTCCGCGCGTTTGGGCGGCGCGGCATTGGGTTTGGGAGCGCGACCGAGCGCATACGCCGCGTACGCGCGCACATCATTCGGCGTGGGCATTTCGGCGCGACTCTGCTCACTTTCGTTTTGAAAGGTGATGAGCGTTGGCGCGCGAATCGCAAAGCGCTGTACGAGATTCAGATTTTCATCCGCGCGAATTTTTACGACAATCAGCTTGCCTGCCTCAGCTTTCGCGATTTGTTTCAACGCGTCTTCCATCGCTGCCTCGGGTGCGCCCGCGCTAAACAGCGCGAGCACGGGCAGCCCCGCGCGCAGGACACGTTCAAATGACTGGTCATTGCTGTTGAGCGGAGTATCAAATGCCATTTTTCACCTCGATTTCTATTATATCCCTGCTTGCCCATTTTTCGCTTGCGCGACGCTTGGTTTGGCGCATTCAGTTTCCATAGTATAATTTCGCTCCCTCTCGTTTCGTCCGTGAAACGGGGCGGCAACGACGCGTCCATGCGAGTACCCCGAGTCCGTTGCAAGACGCGTTGAATTGGAGGAATGTGCATGACCCTGGCGCAGATGCAAGCGCGCTTTTTTGAACTCAAGGGCAAACTTGCCGTCGGACAAATTACTGAACAAGAATTCAAGCACGCGTTAGAACAGCTGCGTTTTCAAGACCCGCATGGGCGCTGGTGGATGATTGGCGCGCAAAGCGGGCGTTGGTATTACTATGATGGCGCGCGCTGGTTGTTGGGCGACCCGCCCGACCCCGGAGCGCCCGGGCTCGATGCCGGCATGACGACGCCGGTAATTCCGCCTACGACACAGCAGCCCGCGTATTCTGCAAATCCCGCTTCCGCTTCTCGCGCTCCCGCGCCGCAAACGATTTCTGTTCCCTACTCGTACGCTGCACCACAAGCTGCTGCCGCGCAACCGGCGGCACAGCCCGCGCCACCCGCGCGTCCCGCGACCGGAAATGGTAACCGCCCGCGCTACGTTGCGCCCGCGCCTTTTTCGCGTACCACAGAGACTGAAGCCGCGCCGCACGGAGAGACGACGACTGCACCCGCGACATCAAACGCCGCGCCGCAGCCCGTCGCGCAAGCGGTGCCCCAAGCAGCACCCGCGCAGCCAAAACAGACTCTGCGCGAAAATCTTTCGCAAGTGCATTTACCGCATGTGCAAATGCCGCACGTGCAGATGCCCCATGTGCAGCGTCCCAATTTGCACGCGCCAAATATTCAGGTGCCGCCGCAGATTGTCGCGCACACGCCCGCGCCGCTCAAAAAATATCAACCGCCGTTTGTCTTGCTCGGCGCGGCAGTGGTCGGCATCGTATTGTGCGCGCTCGTCTTTTTTGTTGCCGACAATATCATTCCCAACAAACCCGTCAGCGCATTTCTCGCGACGACGTTGGGACAAAACAACGTGCGTTCCACGCCCATTCGCTCCGCGCCGCAAATTGTGCCCGGACAAAATGTGGACAGCGTTCTGCAAGTGGCGGACGACCTGGCAACCAAGAGCCAATATGAACCCGCGCTCAAGGCATATCAGGATGCTGCCAAGCTCGCGCCTAACAAGTCCGAAGTGTATTGGCATTGGGCGCGCGCCCTCGCACTCACCGGACGCATCGGCGAAGCAATCACTCAAGCGCTCAAAGCCACCAAACTCGACCCGACCTCCGCCAACGCGTTTGCGGAATTGGCGCGCGCGTACGCGTGGGCAGGGCAAAACAGCGACGCCATTAGTGCGGGACAAAAAGCAGTCGAGTTGGATAGCGAAAACGCGACGGCACAAGCGTTTCTTGCCGAAGCGTACTTGCGCGCCGGACGCAACGCCGACGCACAGGCAACGGTGGACAAGGCGCTCGAACTCGACGACCTCAATCCCGAAACGCATCGCGTCGCGGGCTGGGTCGCCATTCTTTCCAACCGCAAAGATGAAGGTGTCGGCGAATGGAACCGCGTCATCGAACTCGCGCCGAATGTGTTTTTGTATCACTATGAATTTGGTCTCGTCTACGCAAACCACCTAAAAGATTTTGAAATGGCGATTCCGTCATTCCAAAAAGCAATCGAACTTTATCCGCCATACATTCCTTCGTACGTCGCGCTCGGACGCGCGTATCTCGCGGCGAACCAACCGGGACCCGCAATTCTGCAATTTCAAAAGGCATTGACCCTCGACCCCAAATCAAGTGATGCGTTTGTAGGTCTGGGACAAGCATTTCAAGCGCAGCAAAAATGTCCGCAAGCCATTCCTTATTTCCAAAAAGCGCTCGAACTTGATGCCAAGCTCGCGCTCGCGTCCAAAGGTTTGGAAGACTGCGGCGCGTTGACCAAAGGCAGCGTGCCTGCGGTCGCGCCAACGCAAGCCGCCATTGTTCCGCTCGCGACGGCAATTCCACAAGCCACCGTTGCGCCCGCCGCAAACAATTCTACATCGCCCAAGCCAACCCCGGCAGCAAATCCCTCCGGCACCGGCACGGTGAATTCCGGAGCAGGACGCATTTACTTTCCGGTGTACGACGGACAATACCGCATCTATTCCGCGAATCCGGATGGCAGTGACCGCCAACTGGTGGTCGAACTCGCGTCCAGTCCTGCGTTGAATCAAGCGGGCAATCAAATGCTCTTTTACTCGTGGGTGAGCGACCAGCGCGGCATTCATCGCATCCGCTCGAACGGCGCGGACGATACGTATATTTCGTTGCGCGCAGAAGACACACTTCCTTCGTGGTCACCCGACGGAACAAAATACGCGTACTCGACGCGCGCGGGACAGGGCGGCGACATTACCAAACGCGCGTACACCATTCGCATTGGCAGCACCGCGAGCCGTCCGCGTCAAGACCCCGCGCCGTTAATTGAACAGGCGCAATATCCCGCGTGGGGACCGAACGGCAAAATCGCTTTTCGCGATTGTGGATTTCCCGATGACCAATGCGGCATTGCCATTGTGAATGAAGACGGCTCGGATAAAAAAGTGTTGACGCCGAATTTGAATGCCACCGCGCCTGCATGGTCACCCGACGGTTCGCGCATTTTGTTTATGAGCAACGCGGCAGGCAATTGGGACTTGTGGGCAATCAGCGTGAACGGTGGTTCGCCGCAGCGCCTGACGGACGATTTTGGAAACGATGGCTTGCCCGTCTATTCGCCCGATGGGAGTCACATCGCCTTTGTTGCGTTCCGCGATAACAAATGGAGCGTGTGGCAAATGGACCCGGACGGCGAAAACGAAACGCGCCTGTTTGACATTGGCGGAGAAATCGCGGGACTTGTGCCCGGCAATTCTCCGGCACAGCCCGGGCAGAGTTGGCTCGAGCAGCGGATTGCATGGCGATAAACCCTCACCTTACCTCTCCCAATGGGAGAGGTTTTTTTTGATGGAGCGTAACGCGGTTGCCATACTTGGAATTTAACGACGGAAAAATTTATTACGAGGTCAGCGGCAGTGGCAAGCCGTTGGTGTTGATTCATGCCGGAATTGCTCACAGCGCGATGTGGGACCCGCAAGTGGAATATTTTTCGCGCGCGTACCAAGTGATTCGGTTCGACCAGCGCGGCTTTGGCAAGACGACGACGGCAACGCAAACCATCAATCGCCGCGCGGACTTGGGCGCGCTGCTCGACCATCTCGCTATCGAGCGCGCGATTTTGATTGGGTGTTCGATGGGCGGTTCGCTTGCGCTCGATTTCACGCTGGAATATCCCGAACGCGTGGCAGCATTGATTTTGATTTCGGCAGGCATTAACGGCGTGGACGCGCCGACGGAAATGCGCGAACTGTGGAACGAACAAGATGCCGCGTACGAGGCGGGCGATATTGAACGCGTAGTGGATTTGGAATTAAAGATGTGGGTGGACGGTCCGAACCGTTCGCCCGAACAAGTGCCCGCCGCCGTGCGCGAAAAGGTGCGCGCGATGGAATTGGAAAATCTAAAAATCCCCAACACCGACTATGATGCCGCGCCGCTCGAATCGCCTGCGCCGGGACGCTTGCATCACATCCACGCGCCGACGCTCGTTATCTATGGTACCGGCGACCAACCACTCATCATCGCCAGCGGCGAACAACTCGCGCGCGAAATTCCAAACGCGCAAGTGGTAATTTTTGAAAAGGTTGGTCATGTGCCAAGCATGGAAATTCCGCGCGAGGTGAATCGCGCAATGGAAAATTTTTTACAGGCGCGCGTGAAATAGTTGGAGCGAATGTGTTACAATCGTTCGCGCGTTGGCAAAAGGACGCGCCGACGCGAACATACGAATCAAAGGAGGACGCGTATGATGCCTTTTACCCCGATGGATGATAACATTGAACGCGTGGTCGAAAGTTTGGAAAGAGGACTTCCCGAAGCGGGCGCGCCCGCCGCACAAGGCGGCATCGGCGCCGACACGCCCGACCTGAATACTACCCAAGAGGCGCTGGAACAAGAAGGCGTGCTGGACGAAGCGCAAGACCAAGAATCAAAACAATAGTGCAATGATATTGCAACCGGTCCAACTGTAAACAGTCGGGGCAGTGATAAACTGCCCCGATTTTTTTTTGCATCAACCGCTCAGGTTGAACAAAAAGTGAACAGTTTTTGGTCTGGCACACGCGGCGGCATTTTCATATAGTGGTTGCGCTCACAAGCAATGTGAGTGAAGCAAACATGCGTAATAGCAAACACAAGGCACTCGCACTGTAGACGCACGGCGCGTTCAGGGGCCCATGCAACGCCCGCGCGGCACAGCAGAGCATCATCAGAACATCATCGCTCGCCTTTACCAAATCACGCATGAACAACCCAAGAGAGGAAACTGTATGAAAGCGTTATTGCATCACAGCGCCGCGCGCGCAATCTTTTTGATTGCGGTGGCGTTTCTCGTTCTCACCGCCGTCGCGTTGGGCTGGCAGACCACTGCCAACGGTTCCAGCCATCGCGAAGCGCCGCTCATTTCGCGTGACCCGAGCGTGGACGTGACCGACGTGTATGCGTTTGTCAGCCCCGATGATACGTCCACCGTCACACTCATCGCCAACTGGATTCCATTTGAAGAACCGGCGGGCGGTCCCAATTTCTATCACTTTGACGAAGCCGACCTCGCGCGCTATTGGCTCAAAATTGATAACAATGGCGACGCGGTCTGCGACATCGGTTTCTTGTTCACGTTCCACAGCGATGTACAAAATCCCAACACCTTTTTGTATAACGTGGGACCCATCGCCCATCTCGGCGATGCGAATTACAACTATCGCATGACGTACGACGTCACGCGCTATGACGGTTCGCCCTGCGACAGCGGTGCGACCACCACGTTGGCGTCCAACAAAATTATGCCGCCGGATAATGTGGGCAAGCGTTCGGAAAAACCATACGGCAATCTGCGGATTGAAGGCACGTATGATTTGACGGGCGGCGGCAAAGTGTTTGTGGGACAACGCGATGACCCGTTCTTTGTGGACATCGGTTCAATTTTCGATTTGCTCGGTCTGCGTCCGTTCAATCAAGCGCACTTGCTGAAACTGAAAACGCAAACGGGCAAAGACAATGTGGCAGGTTACAACATTCACACCACTGCGCTTCAATTGCCCAAATCCGCGTTGGTCAACAGCAATTGTGACGGCACGGCGAGCGATACGGATTGTGTCATTGGCGTATGGTCAACCGCCGAACGCGCGGCAACGACGACACGTTCCTTTGGCGCGACGAGTGGTTCGGGCGGTTGGGTGCAGGTTGCGCGTCTTGGCAATCCGCTCGTGAACGAAGCAGTGATTCCGCTCGCGCTCAAAGATGCATTCAATGGTTTGGACCCTTCAGCCGATTTCGGACTGTATACGAGCGGCACGCCCGCGGGCGATTTGCTCAAAGAGTCCGTGTTGAATCCCGAACTCGGCAGATTGATTCCTGTGTTGTATCCCGGCGTCACGGTTCCCGCCGCGCCGCGTAACGACATTCAACAAGTGTTTTTGCAAGGTCTGCCCGGTTTGAATGAAATGACTGCGGGCTACACGCCTGCCGAATACCTGCGTCTGAACACGGGCATCGCGCCAACCGCCGGAGTTTGTCAAGGCAAACGCATGGGCGTTTTGGAAGGCGATGTCGCGGGTTGGCCCAATGGTCGTCGTCTTGAAGATGACGTGACCGATGCGGCTCTGCGCGCCGTAGCAGGCGGTTACGTGCTCACGCCCGATTTCAATCATGCGCCCAACAACAAATTGGCGGATGGCGTATCGCATAATGACCGCGAATGTCTCTCGGCGTTTCCGTACATGGCAGACCCATGGAGCGGCTATCGCAGCAGCCACGCCACCAAAGGCAATGTAAAACCTATCAAAGCCGAAGGCGCGGACGAAGAATAACAAAATTAGGACTTTCGCTTGTCATTTCGAACGGAGTGAGAAATCTCGGTTTTTCCACTGAGGTTTCTCGCAAAGACGGCTCGAAATGACAACTGAGCGAAAGTCCTGAAAATAAAAAAAGAGGTGATGGATGAATCATCCATCACCTCTTGACCATTTTATGACACGCACGCAAATTCGTTTTCCGTTTGGTCGGTTTACAAGCTATCTCATTCAAGCCGCCGTCGTACTCGCGGTGCTCGGCGCGTTGTGGTACATTGACCCGGTCGGTTGGCGCAAAAGCAATGTTGTGGAATCAACGCAAGACGTTTCCGCGTATTCCACGCTCACGCAAATTGAAAATCTGCAAGGACGCCTGTCCCAAGATTCACAGAACGCGCAGTTACAAGTGGAACTCGCCTCGCTGTATTTGCAGTATGTGCGCGAAACAGGTGACCCTTCGTACTATACCAAAGCCGATGGACTTTTGAAACAAGCGCTCGCGACAAATCAAAACGATTTGTATGCGTTGGTGCAAAGGGGCAATCTCGCGCTCGCGCGCCACGAATTCAAGGACGCGCTCGCGTGGGGACAAAAAGCGGTGGCGGTCAATGACGGACATTGGCTCGCCTATGGCATCGTCGGCGATGCGAATGTCGAGTTGGGCAATTACGACGCCGCGCAGCAAGCATTCGACAAAATGATTTCACTGCGTCCCGATACCAGTTCGTACGCGCGCATTTCGTACATGCGCGAACTGTTGGGCAACATGGACGGCGCGATTCAGGCAATGACGCTCGCCACACGCGCGGGGCTGCAAAACTCGGAAAGTTCCAACTGGGCGCGCGTGCAGTTGGGACATTTGTATTTCAATATCGGAAAAATAGACCAGGCGGAATTGTTGTATCAATCTTCGCTCGACCTATATCCGAATTACATTCACGCCCTCGCGGGCATGGGACGCGCCCGCGCGGCGCGCGGCGATTACGACCGCGCGATTTATTATTACAAGCAAGCGCTGCGCCAAATTCCGATTCCCGAATACATTATCGCGCTCGGCGACGTGTATCAGGCAGCCGGCAACACAACAGAGGCACAAAAACAGTACGACCTCGTGGGCGCAATTCAACAGCTCTATATTGCGAACGGCGTTGACACGGACATGGAGCTCGCGCTCTTTAACGCCGACCATCACATCGCGCCCGCGCAAACTGCCGCGCAAGCGCGCGCCGCATACGAACGACGTCCGAGCATTTACGGCGCAGACGTGTTGGCATGGGCGTTGTATCAAAACGGCGACTATGCGGAAGCGGAAAAATTTTCCGAACGCGCGTTAGCGCTCGGCACGCAAGACGCGCTCAAGTTTTTTCACGCGGGCATGATTGCGCTCAAACGGGATGACCCACCCCGCGCGCGCGAATTTCTCCAAAAGGCGCTCGCACTCAATCCGCATTTTTCTTTGCTCTATGCGCCCGTCGCTCAGCAAACCCTCGCGCAGCTCGCGCGCTAATGGGAATGCCAAAATATTGATTTTTGTTTTGCCGCGTTCCCGCGCGCATCCGCGCCCAACGCTGTCACACTCGCTGCGGAGCATTTCCGAAACGAAAGGTGTTTTGCCCCTTTCGTTTTTTTTTGCGCGCAAGAATCAAAAAAGTGTGTACAATTCCCGCACAGTGAACGAAAAAAGGAGCAGAGGATGCGCAAGCTTTTCATGTGTGGAGTTGTTGTATTCTTGGCACTCGCGCTGGGTGCAGGTAACGAATGGCGCGTACGCGACGCGGGCGCGTCGAGCCATCGCGAAGCGCCGCTCATCAGTCAAGACCCCGCCGTAGACAACACGGACGTGTACATGTTTCGGAGTCCCGAAGACCCGACCACCGTCACGCTTATCGCCAATTTTTATCCGTATCAAGTTCCGTCGGGCGGTCCGAATTTTTATCGCTTTGCCGACGATGCGCGTTACGAATTCAACATTGACAATAACGGCGACGCGAAATCGGATGTGCGCTATTTCTTGCGGTTCAACACGCGCATTCTGAAAAACGACACGTTTTTGTATAACGTCGGTCCTCTCACAAATTTGGACGACCCGAATTTGACGGTGCAGCAGCGCTACACCGTTTGGAAAAAAGAGGGCAAGACGCTCACTGTGTTGTTGACGGGCGCCATCGTCCCGCCGTCGAACGTCGGTTGTCACTCGTTCGCGACGAACGGACAGCTCGGACAAATTCCCGCGCAGCCGTGTTCACAAAACAACGGCGTCGAAAATTATCGCGCGTTGGCGCAAACGGCGGTGTACCCTCTTGCGAACGGCGAAGGCAAAGTGTTTGCGGGTCAGCGGCGCGATTCGTTTTTCGCCGATGTCGGAGCGATTTTTGATTTGCTTTCCATTCGCGGCAGTTTCGACAGCGGCGGACGCGACGTGTTTGGCGATTACAACGTGCAAACCATCGCCCTGCAAATTCCAATTTCAAAACTCGCGACTGCCGACGACCCCGTAATTGGTTTCTGGGCATCCGCCTCGCGCAAAGCCACGCGCGTACTGCCAAAAACCGAGAACGCCGACGCCAACGACGCCAAAATTTTGTCGCGCACTTGGAAACAAGTTTCGCGTCTCGGCTTGCCGCTCATCAACGAGGTCATCATTCCGATGGCGCTCAAAAACAAATACAACGGCACCAAACCGAAAAACGACGCCATCAATTTTTCCGCGCCCATTCTGGACCCCGAACTCGCGGGTCTGCTCAAGACGCTGTACGGAATTTCCGTTCCTGCCGCGCCGCGCCAAGATTTGGTGGACGCGCTCCTGCTCGGCATTCCCGGCTTGAATCGTCCATCCAAATATTCTGTCCCCGCCGACATTCTGCGCTTGAATACCTCAACCCCTGTGTGCGCGTCCAACTGCTCCACATTCGGCGTCATTGGCGGCGACGCACAGGGCTATCCCAACGGACGCCGTTTGACCGACGACGTGGTAGATATTTCCGAGCGCGTGATTGCGGGCGTGTTGGTGAATGGGTATAACGTTGCGCCCAATAACGCGCTCGGCGATGGCGTGAACGCGCCGCCGTATGCGTTTGACGACGCGTTCCCCTATCTCGCCGCGCCGATTGACGGATTCAGTTACGGGAATTGAGAATGCGCGTCCTAAAATTTTGCGCGCTGATACTTGTTGTCCTCGTCGCCCTCGCGCTCGGCGCGTTTTCCACGCGCGCGTATCTCGATACGAATTCCAACGCGCGCGTCAAACCAGAGAGCTCGCGCGAATCGCTAACGGAACGCGCCATCCTCGATTTACAAAACGCGCTCGCGCAAAATCCGTACCGCGCAGACGCGTGGGCGCGGCTTGGCGCGGCATTTTTGCAGCGCGTGCGCGAAAACGGCGACCCCGCCAACTATACGCGCGCCGAACAAGCATTTCAGAAATCCCTCGCGCGCGACGAAAAAAATTTTGACGCCATCAGCGGCATGGGCACACTCGCGCTGGCGCGCCACCAATTCCGCGACGCGCGCGCGTGGGGCGAACGCGCGCGCGCGTTAAATCCCGACAGCGCGGCGGTGTACGGGATTCTCGGCGACGCGCATTTAGAATTGGGCGAGTATACCGCCGCGTTTGAAAATTTTCAGACGATGGTCAACACGCGTCCCGATTTGGCTTCGTACGCGCGGGTTGCCTACGCGCGCGAAATTGTCGGCGACCGCGCGGGCGCCATCGAAAACATGCAGCGCGCCGTGAACGCGGGCGCGCCGCAAACCGAAGCGCGCGCGTGGGCGCTGACGCAGCTGGGCAATTTGTATTTCGGCGGCGGAAATTTTTCCGACGCGCGCGCGGCGTACCAAGCCGCGTTGGAAAATTGGAGCGCGTACCCGTATGCGCGCGCGGGACTCGCCCAGGGGTACGCCGCGCAAAAAAATTACGCCGACGCGATTGAAACCTACACGCGCGTGCTCGAAACGTTTCCCCTGCCGGAATTTGTCATTGCGCTCGGCGACGTATATGAGGCGAGCGGCGACACTGCGAACGCGCAAAAACAATACGCGCTCGTCGGCGCGATGCAGCAGTTGTTTCAGGCGAACGGCGTGGACACGGACGCGGAACTCGCCTTGTTCAACGCCGACCACCAAATTGATTTGAACAACACGCTGGAACTCGCCAAACGCGCGTACGAAAAACGCCCGAACCTTTTCGTCGCCGATACGTTGGCGTGGACGTACTATCAAACCGGCGATTACGAAAACGCGCGTACATACATCGAGCAGGCGCTGAAACTCAGTACACAAAACGCGCTGCTCTTTTTTCACGCAGGCATGATTTACGAACAAGCAGGCGACACGCCGCGCGCAAAACATTTTTTGGATGCGGCGTTGAAATTGAACCCGCGCTTTTCGGTGCGCTACGCCGATGCTGCCGCAAAAGAATTGACGGCGTTAAACAGAGAATGAGGAATCCGTGTGAGGAGATTTTTGATTCTGGTCGCGGCGTTGGGTTTGGTTGTCGCGTGCGGTCCGTCCGTTGAAACGCGCACGACGCCTGCCGATGACAAAGTGCTCGTGCGCGTGCCCGCCGGCGAATTCACAATGGGCTTGACCGCAGAGCAAGAGAAAACGCTGATTGAAAAAGAAGGCGGGTCGGCAGACGGATTCAATATCGAAAAACCCGCGCATACGGTGAACGTCGCGGATTTTTGGATTGACCGTTATCTGGTCACGAACGCGGAATACAAAAAATTCATTGACGCAAATTCCGATTATCCTGTGCCCGATACGGAGATTGAACAATTGAAATCGCTCGCGTGGGATGGCGTGGCGCGGACGTTTCCAAGCGGACGCGATTTTTATCCCGTCGTGCTTGTCTCGTGGTTCGACGCGCGCGCGTACTGTCAATGGGCGGGCAAGCGTTTGCCCACCGAAGCGGAATGGGAAAAAGCCGCGCGCGGAACGGACGCGCGATTGTATCCGTGGGGCAATGAATGGGGCAGTGACAAGAGCGCGGCAGGACAGCGCGGCGCGCTCGACGCGTCAGCCGTCGGAAAATTTCCGTCCGACGCGAGTCCATACACCGCGCACGATATGGTGGGCAATGTATGGCAGTGGACGAATTCGCTCTGGAAGCCGTATCCGTACGATGCGAACGATGGGCGCGAGGACCAAAACGCGCAGGGCGAGCGCGTTGTGCGGGGGGGGATGTTTGCGTTCGGCGCGGCGATTTCTCGCGTGAACGTGCGGAACAAGCTTGCGCCGACTGATAAATCGTTGAGCGTGGGGTTTCGGTGCGCGCAATAAGGGCAAAGCATTGGCATTCGCGGCTGTGATTCGATTTGCGTTCATGTCTGCCGATGCTTCGCCCCTACATTTTTTTCCACACCAAAAAATGTGATAGTCCAAAATTTCTTAGCGGCGTATTTTCCAGCGCGTACGTTACATTGCGGAAAATGCCCGCGAGTTCTTGGCGTTGCGCGGCAATTTTGTCATAGCCGGGATAAATTTGCGTATGCGCGATGAATTCGCCGTCCAGTCCGGCGAACAGCGCGCGAATTTCGTTTGAACGATACGCGCGCACGTGCGGCGCGAATTTGTTGCGTAACGCGTCGGGCAAATAACCAATCAACGGGATATTTCCAAACACATATTTTTTCCCGAAATATGCGCCGTGCGTTTCAAACGGATATAAACGATTCGGCGCAAACACAATCACCACGCCGCCGCGTTTTGTGACACGCTGCGCTTCGCAAATCGTTTCGCGGTCATTCGTCACGTGTTCAATCACTTCGTGCAGTAATACGCCGTCAAACACATTGCTCGCAAACGGTAACGCTTCGGACACACTCAACGCGAGCGTGTCCAATTTTTTTTCGCGCGCCCCGCGTTCCAATTTTTCCGCGTCCACATCTACGCCGCATGCGTGCGCGTGCAACGCGCGAAATTTTTCCACATACGTTCCGATGCCGCAGCCAATGTCCAACACGCGCGCGTTCTCCATTTCCAAATACGCGCGAATCATGTTGAGCCGTCGGTCTTGTCCAAAGCGCCAGACGTACGAGGGATGACCGAGTGTAATTGCTTTGTTGTCAGTCATTGCAAGCGACAGGGTGACAAGGTGACAGGGTGACAAGGCGGATTGTCACCCTGTCACCTTGTCACTTTATCTCCGGTCCCTTGTTCCAATCGTACCCAATCTTGGGGTCGTCGTGGGGGATGCGTCCTTCGTCGGCGGGGTTGTAAATGTTGGAGGTGATGTAAAAGAGGTGCATCGGTCCTTGAATCACTTTGTAACCGTGCGCGACGCCGGGGGGAACCTTCAAAATTTGCGCGGGATAATTTTCGCCCATAAAAATTTCTTGCAGCTCGCCGCGCGTGGGCGAATTTTCGCGCGTGTCGTACAGCACGGCTTTGATTGCGCCGATGGCAACATACCACCAATCAATTTGCTTTTGATGAATGTGCCACGCCTTTGCCGCGCCTTGATGCGTGAGCGTATGGCTCCACTGCCCAAAACCTTCGGCAAAAAATGGGTCGTTCACACGAATGAGTTCGCGAAAAAAACCGCGCTCGTCGGAATGAGTGGTAAGGGATTTAAGTTCAACGTCGTGAATCATAGGTTGGAGATTGGAGATTAGAGATTGGAGATTAGAGATTGGAGATTGGGTGATTAGGTGATTGGGTGATTGGGTGATTGTGCATTGTGCATTCTTCATTGTGCATTCTTCACTGTCCACTGATTTACGATTCTAGCATATCGCATCGGAAAGGGAAAATAAATTCAATATGCGGCATATTGCAATATGCTATAATCCTCGTACCCCAACATTTCCCCTCAATGTCGCGGGAAGGAGCATTGACATGTTACGAGAATTGGACCCCTTGACGCGTTTTGGCAACTTGCCACTCGAAAAAGTTGACCCCGAAATTTTTGAAATTGTCGAACGCGAACAAGAACGCCAACGCGAAGGATTGGAACTCATCGCTTCGGAAAATTATACAAGCCGCGCGGTGCTGCAAGCGGTCGGCAGTGTGTTGACCAACAAGTATGCGGAAGGCTATCCGGGCAAACGCTATTACAACGGCTGCGACAATGTGGACTCGTCCGAATCGCTCGCCATCGAACGCGCGAAAAAATTATTCGGCGCGTTTCACGCGAACGTGCAGCCACATTCCGGTTCGCAAGCCAATTTCGCCGCGTACGTGGCGTTGATTCAACCGGGCGATACCGTCTTGGCAATGTCGCTCGCCCAAGGCGGACATCTCACGCACGGCGCGCCCGTGAACATTACGGGACAATTGTACAAATTCGTCGGCTATGGCGTGAATCAACAGACCGAACAGATTGATTACGACGAATTGGAAAATCTCGCGCGCGAACACAAACCAAAATTGATTGTGAGCGGCGCAACGGCGTACCCGCGTAAATTTGATTTTGAACGCATCCGCGCGATTTGTGATGCAGTGGGCGCGAAAATGCTTGTAGACATGGCGCACATTGCGGGTTTGATTGCAGCAAAAGTACATCCCGACCCGGTTCCCTTCGCGGATGTGGTTACGAGTACGACACACAAAACCTTGCGCGGTCCACGCGGCGGTCTGATTCTTTCTCAAGAAGCGGACGCCAAAGCGATTGACAAGGCGATTTTTCCCGGCACGCAAGGTGGTCCGCTGGAACATGTCATTGCAGGCAAAGCGGTCGCGTTCCACGAAGCGCTCCGCCCCGAATTCACGGAATACGCGCGGCGCATTGTCGAAAACGCGCAAGCACTCGGCGCGCGTTTGCAAGAACGCGGCTTGCGCGTGGTCAGCGGCGGCACGGACAATCATCTCTTGCTCGTAGATGTGAGCGTGCGCGGCGTCACGGGCAAAGACGCGGCAAATCGTTTGCAGGACGCGGGCATCACCGCGAACAAAAATTTGATTCCGTTCGATACCGCCAAGGCGACGGTTACGAGCGGCATTCGTCTTGGCACTCCTGCTTTAACCACACGCGGCATGGGCGTCGAAGAAATGCTCCAGGTCGGCGATTGGATTGCGGATGTCATTGACAACATCGGCGACGACGAAAAAATCGCCCAAGTCCGCGCACAAGTGCGCGAATTTGCGTGGCAATTTCCCGTGCCGGGAATTCAAGACTAGAGACTGGAGACTGGAGACTAATTCACTCATGCTACGCATGTCATTTCGAGCGGTTCGCTGATTACAGCGAGCGAGAAATCTCGATTTTGCCGTCTGAGGTTTCCCGCACCAGTGACACGAAATGACAATAGTGCGTAAGGTGAGTGACCCATTTGCGGCAATCTCCAATCTCTAATCTCCAGTCTACAATCTCCAATCTCCAATGATTCTCTCGCGTTCCCAACTCGAACAGCTCTATGACCAAATGCGCCGCGACGCGCCGTATGAAACGTGCGGGATGATTGGCGGCAAAGATGGACGCGCGCTAAAAATTTATCCCATTAAAAATGTCGCGGAAAATCGCGTGAAAAATTATTTCATGGACGGCGCAGAACAAATTCGCGCAATGCAGGACATGGACGATAACGGTTATGACATTCTCGCCATCTATCATTCGCATCCTGTCACGCGCGCGTATCCTTCGCCAACCGATGTGCGCGATGCGTATGACCCCGATTTACAAGAACCGCGTTATCCGGGCGCGGTGTATCTCATCATGTCGTTAATGAATCCCGACGCGCCCGAAGCGCACGGATATTTTTTGGAAGGCGACACAATAACGGAAACGCAAATCGAGATTAGAGACTAGGAATTGGAGACTCCTCCAATCTCTAGTCTCTAGTCTCCAATCTCTTTCCATGCACAAACGCGAACGTTTACACGCAGCCATACATCAACAAAAAGTTGACCGCCCGCCGATTGCATTGTGGCGGCATTTTCCCGGCGACGACCTCGACCCCGAAAAACACGCGCGCCGCGCGATTGAATTTCAAAAACAGTACGATTTCGATTTCGTCAAAGTGACGCCTGCTGCGAGCTATGTTGCGGAAATGTACGGCGGCGAATTAACTGACGCGGGCAATCGCGAAGGCACGCGTAATCACGCGCGCCGCGTCATCAACGATTGGCGCGATTGGAAAAAAATCGAACCCATTCCGAACGACCATCCGGTCATTCAACGCGAACGGGAAACGATTCGCCGCATTCGCGCGGAACTCGGCAAAGACGTTCCAATTTTGCAGACGTTGTTTTCGCCGCTCTCATGTGCGCGCACGCTCGCGGGGGACCGTCTCATCCAAGACATGCGCGAACATCCGGGCGAAGTGATGCACGCGTTACAGCATCTCGGCACGACCATGGAACGTTTCGCGCACGCTTCCATTGACGCGGGCGCGGATGCGCTGTTTCTCGCGTCGCAAGTGGCGAGCCGCGATGTGTTAACCGCCGAAGAATCGCGCGCGTTCGGACAACAATACAATCTCGCGCTCATTAACGAATTGCGCGGACATGTAGATTTTGTGTTGCTGCACATTCACGGCGAAAACATTTATTACGAACACCTTTTCAAATATCCCGTTCAAATCATCAATTGGCATGACCGCAAAACCGCGCCGACCCTGCGCCAAGGCAAAGCATTGTTTCACGGCGCCGTCGCGGGCGGGATTGACGAATGGGGCGTTTTGCAAACCACGCCGGAGGCGATTCGCGCGCAGGTGCAAGACGCGATTCAACAAACGGACGGAATTGGATTGCTCGTCGCGGCGGGTTGTGTGATTCCGCTTGATACATCGGATGAAAACATTCGCGCCGCGCGGCAAGCGGTGGAAGAATAGGTATGCCCCAAGAAGAACTCGGTTATGTAGAATTAGAGTGGACGTGTCCAAACTGCGGCACGCGCAATCCCGGCTCGCGCAAAAATTGCGCGTCGTGCGGCGCGGCGATGCCCAAGGACGCCAAGTTTGAATTGCCCGCGCAACAGGAACTCATCAAGGACGCGCAAAAAATTCAAGCCGCACAAGCGGGTCCCGATATTACGTGTCCGTACTGCGGCACGCGCAATCCCGCCAAGGCTATAAGCTGCAAGCAATGCGGCGGCGACTTGACCGACGCGCAAGCGCGCGCAAAACTCGGCGTGCTCGGCGCATTCGACGACACCAAGCAGCCGGATGTGAAATGTCCGAACTGCGGAACGCTCAATCCCGCGACCGCGTTGAAATGCTCCAACTGCGGCGCATCGCTCAAGCGTCCCACGCCCGCGCCCGCGCCAACGCAAACCCTCGCGCCGACGCGCGGGATGAATCCCTTAATGATTGGCGGAATCGTCGCCGTCATTCTGCTTTGTCTCGTCGGCGCGTATTTTCTTTTTTTCCGTACGTCCGATACGGTTGGCACCGTGACCGGCGTGACGTGGCAGCGCACGATTGCGATTCTGGCGCAAACGCCCGTGCGCGACGCGAATTGGCAAGACCAAATTCCGGCGGGCGCAACGGTGCTGAGCTGTGAACTCAAGCCGCGCCGTTTTTCTGATGTGCAAGAAGCGAATTCCGTCAAAGTGTGCGGGACGCCATACGTGATTGACCAGGCGAACGGCACGGGCCAAGTCGTACAAGATTGTCAGTATCAGGTTTCGGAACAATATTGTTCGTTTACGCGTTTGCAGTGGACCGTCATCAATACCGTCGCCGCGCGCGGCACCGATTTGCAGCCGAACTGGCCCGCCCTCGCGTTGAAAACCGGGGAACGCGAAGGCAATCGCGCGGAAGAGTATCGCGTGATTTTTGATGCGGGAGGCAAACAGTACACGTATCAACCGCCTGCGAGCGAGTTTGCGCGTTTTCAACGCGGCTCGCGGTGGAATTTGAAAATCAACGGCTTGGGCGCAATCACATCCGTTCTCCCCGCGCCCTAACTCGCGCGAACGTCGGGAGAACCTACGCGGCTGCAATGGGAGGAAGCTATGTCATTCCGTTTTTCCAAAACACGCGCAGCGTTTCTCCTTGTGCTCGGATTGGGTTTACTGACGCTTGTTGGCGTGAGCAGTCCACCCGTCCATGCGGCGACGCTTCCTTCCGGCTTTGCGGAAACACTGATAACCGATTCACTCACGCGCCCGACGGCGATGGCACTCGCCCCCGACGGTCGCATCTTTGTCGCGGAACTTGACGGGACTGTCCGCGTCATCAAAAACAACGCGCTGCTCCCAACACCGTTTGTTTCGATTTCCGTTGACCGTCGCGGCGAGCACGGCTTGCTCGGCATCACCCTCGACCCCAATTTTTCCACGAACGGGTTTGTGTATTTGTACTATACCGTCCCCCCGACCACGACGAATCAAGACCGCGTTCAACGTTTTACTGCTGATGGCGATGTGGCGGCGCCGAATAGCGCGACGACTATTTTCGAACTCGACCCGTTGAACCAAACCGATTTTCGACATGATGGCGGCGCGATTCATTTTGGAACGGACAACAAGCTGTACATCGCCACCGGCGACAACACGAACGCCGCCAATGCTCAATCGCTCAACAGCTTGCACGGCAAAATTTTGCGAATCAATGCGGACGGTTCCATTCCGACAGACAATCCATTCTACCAAAGCGCGACGGGCAACCATCGCGCAATTTGGGCGCTGGGGCTGCGCAACCCGTACACGTTCGCCATTCAGCCGGGCACCAATCAAATTTTCATCAACGACGTTGGCGAAAATTTGTACGAAGAAATCAATCGAGGCAGCGCGGGGGCGAATTACGGATGGAATTTTTGTGAAGGACCTTGCACTCCCGCCAATCCAAATTATCGAGACCCGATTTTTTATTACGACCATCAAAATCCGTACACCACATCCAGCGGCTGCTCCCTCGCCGGCGGTGCGTTTTACAATCCTGCGGTGAGCACGTTTCCCGCTGCCTATGTCGGCGATTATTTTTTTGCGGACTGGTGCAGCGGCTGGATTCGCAAACTCGAACCGAGCGATGCCTCCGTCACTCTTTTTGCCACCGGAATTCCATCGCCCATTGACCTTGTCGTCGCACCGGATGGAGCACTCTATTATCTCTATTACGGCGCGGAATATGGCAACCAGCCGGGCGGCGTCTACAAAATTGAATACTCGAGTACGGCAGCGACTGCGACGCTCACCCTCACACCGACGCAGATGGCGACGCGGACTGCCACCCGCACCGCAACGCGCACGGCGACGCGCACCAACACAGCCGTGACTGCACCAACACACGCACCCACGCGCACCAACACGCGCGCCAACACACCCACGCGCACTTTGACGCGCGCCAACACGCCCACGCGTACCAACACGCGCGTCAACACGCCCGCGCGTACCAACACGCGCGTCAACACGCCCACGCGCACCATGACGCGTACCAACACGCCCACGCGCACCAATACGCGCGTCAAGACCGCTACCGCCACGCGCACCGCGACGCGGACACCGAGCCCAACTTTTACGCCCGATGGCGTTTGGAAATTTTGCGCGTGGAGCGGACAGACGTGCAAATTCAACGGCACCCATCGTGTTCGCTTTGGCATTCCCGGCAAGTACGTTATCAAAACGCTGACCGGCGGGACGCTTTGTTCTGCCCAAGTGTTTGGCGACCCCGCACCGGGTGTGCGCAAGACGTGTCATTTTGAATGAGCGAACGGGCGAGAGAGATTTTTCTCGCCCGTTTTCTTGTGCGCGCGGAATACATTCAGCGCTCCAAATCCAAACGCGTTATAATAGCGCACGCATTTCGATGAATAGCGCGCCGCTTGCCTCCACCTCTCTGATTCCCGAAAGTTTTACGCGCGTCGAATCCAAACTCGACGGCATCACCGTCTACGCGCCGCCGCCGCGCGTGGAGCAAATTCCCCAAGCGCAAAATTTCAAATGTCCCAACTGCGGCGCGACGACCGCGTTTGACCCGCGCGCAGGCAGCGTCACCTGCACGAATTGCGGCTCGCATTATGCCATCCACGCGCAGCGCGTGGGACAGAACGCGAATCAATTTGAATTCACGCTCGATGTTGTCAACAGCACGCCGCGCGGTTGGGGTTCCACGCGGCGCGATTTGCATTGCGAAAATTGTGGGGCAACCACTTCCGTTGCGCCGACAGAACTCGCCACGACGTGTCCGTTTTGCGGTTCGAATCGCGTCGCGGCGCGCACTGCCGTGCCCGAGGCGTTCCAGCCGCGTTATATCATTCCGTTCAAAATCGAACGCGCGGAATGCGCCGCCCGCGCGCGCGCGTGGTTACAGCGCGGCTGGTTCTATCCGCGCGATTTGGTGAACGTCGCGTACAGCGCGCAATTCACGGGCATCTATCTGTCGTTTTGGACGTTTCACGCCGTCGTCAATACACAGTGGCGCGCGCAAGTGGGCTATGAACGCCGCGAGAATTATTTTGACGTGCATGACATGAAATTCAAAACGCGCACGGTGATTGATTGGCGGTGGGAGCAAGGAACAATCGCGGTTCCGTTCGAGAATCAATTGGACACGGCAACCTCGCACATTCCCGCGCCGTTGTTGGAACGGCTCGAACCGTTTGACCTTGACGCGTTGGTGACGTACAACCCTGCGTATCTCGCGGGTTGGCGCGCGCAGACATACGAAATATCATTGAACGACGCGTGGGATGCCGCACGCGCGCGGATGCGCGAACACGCGCGCACGCAAGCGTTCAATCAAATTGATTCCAAGCATGTACGAAATTTTTCCGTCAACGCCGCGTTCGACGATGAAGCGTGGCGCTTGCTTTTGCTTCCCGTGTTTCTCACCACGTATCGCTATCGCGACAAAATCTATCAACTCGTCATCAATGGACAAACAGGCAAAGTCGCGGGCGATAAACCGATTGCGTGGCTCCAAGTGTGGCTGCTCGTCGCCGCGCTCGTCGTTCCCGGCATTTTGGTCGCGGGTGTGGGCTTGATATTTGCGCGGAATGGCGCGCTGTTTTTGGCGGGCGGAATTCTTGTGGTGCTGGGTGCGCTCATCGCAGTGGCAATTTTGCAGCGCGTAATGAAAGCGAGTGCGGCGTGAGCGAGTGGCGCGCGAACTTGCATCCCGCGCGCTGCGCGCAGTGTCACGCAGAATATCTCGTGACGCCCAACGCGGGCGCGCCATTGTGTCCAAATTGTTTCGGCGCGCGGCTCGAACCAATGCCCACGCTCGCGCACGATATTCCGCCCGAATTGTTTGTGCCGTTCAGCGCGGCAGACGCGACCTTGAACGCGAATCTGACGCGCTGGCTGCGCGAGATTCCTTTTCGCGCGCCGAGTTTGAACGAACGGGATTTACGCGCACGACTCACGCGCGTTTTCTTGCCCATGTATCTTGCCGACACGCGCGTGGCAGGAACGTGGCAAGCGCAATTGGGTTTTGATTATTTGGTCGCGAGCAGTCAAGAGCGCTACAACGCGGGGCAATGGATGACACAGCGTTTGAACGAAACGCGCATACGGTGGGAACCGCGCGCGGGGGAAATTTCTCGCGCGTACGAAAATGTGGACGCGCCCGCGTTGGAACAACACGCGCGCATCATGTCCGCGCTCGGCGATGCCGAGAGACGTTCTAGTGAAACGTCTCTACAATTGCCGTTTGATACAACGCGCGCGATTCCGTTTTCAACGGACGCGTTGAAGGGGGCGCTGATGCGCGCGGCGGAAATGAATCCGGAAGCGGCATGGAATTTTGCGCGCGCGCAAGTGGAACGCCGCGCGGCAAAGGATTGCACGAACGCGGCGAGCGCGCAGCATTACGAGCAATTTGAAATGCGCGTAACCTATGCCGAACCGCGTTGGACGTTGCTGCTGCTGCCCATGTTCGTCACAAGTTATCTCGACGATGACGGGAAATGGATTCCCGTGCGCGTGAATGGGCAGACCGGTTTCGTCAGCGGCACCCAACGCGCGTCGCTCAAGCAAGCGCGGCGTTGGACAATTATCATTGGCGCGCTGACGCTGCTCGTTTTCTTGTTCACCGCGCTCGTCGCGTTCGCAACACTGCGCGTTTCGGGTCTCGCGCCGTTCGCGGGAATTTTCTTGGTCATTACGTTTTTGCTGCTCCTCGCCGCATTCGTGCCGATGATTGTGGTGTGGCAGTTCAATCGTTCGCCAAAAAAATAGAAACGCGCGCGTTCAACATGACTGTACACAAAAAAACCTCAAAGGTCTCAGAGACCTTTGAGGTTTTTCATTACCGCACTCCCACCGTAATCGGCAGCTCTTTGAGTTCACCGCCGCGAATGATGCGCGCGTTCACTTGGCGTCCGCCGCTTTCGCCGGCTAACCAGCGGTTGAGTTCGCGCACGCGCGCGATGGTCGAACCGTTCAAGCCGACGAGCATGTCGCCGGGGAGCAAGCCCGCTTTTTCGGCAGGCGTTCCCGCTTCCACTTGCAGAATCATCAAGCCGGTTTCTTGCGACAAATTTAATTTTTGCGCGAGCGATGCCTGAAGTGGAATTTTTTGGACGCCGATGCCGAGATAGCCGCGCTCGATGCGTCCTTTGGTCAGCAATTGTTCCGCAATGCGCGCGACGGTCTCGCTCGGAATCGCGAGCGACAAATCGCGTCCCAGTACGCTGCTGTTCATTCCCACAACGCGTCCGCTGGCATCGGCGAGCGGTCCGCCGGAAAAACCGGGATACAGCGTGACGTCGCTGTGAATCAACCCTTCTTTGAATTGACTGCCCCAACCATTGTGGCGTCCGAAATTGCCGAGCGCGCTCACAATCCCGCCGCTCACAATTGCTTCTTCACCCCACGGACGTCCGACGGCAAAAACCAAATTGCCTTGCTTGAGTGATTTGCTGTCCGCCACTTGCGCGGGAATCAAATTGGGCGCGCTGATTTTCAATACCGCCAAATCGGTTGTCGGGTCGCGTCCGACCAATTCCGCGTCGTACTGCGCGCCATCCAATGCCACGCGAATATTCTCTTCGCGTTCGACTACATGGTCGGCGGTGACAATCGCGCCTTCGCTTGTCCACACAATGCCGGTGCCGGCAACGCGCTGTCGCGCTTCGACACGCACAACGGAACGTGTCACATGCGCGACCATCGCGGCGAGTTGGTCTGAATATGCCTGTAGATTTTCGAGAGCCATAGTTCCTCCATCGTTATCTTGTTGTTGTCTTGCGGCAAGTGTGGACAGTGTAAAAGAAATGTTGGCGGCTCGCATCCCCCTGATGGATAGGTTTCGGTGCGCGGGCGGCTAGCCGGACGGATAGGTGGCTTGACTGCCAAATTACTCATTTTCACTCTGCCTGTCTGTGCTACAATTTCAATAATGGCAAAAGTTTTACAGGTACTGTTGGTGCAGCCCGACGCAAAATCCGCCGAAAGTATTTGCGCGCAGTTTTCGGCGGACGCGACCTACACTCTGCAAGTGTTGACTGCCGCGTCTCTGCAAACTGCGGTCGCGCGGCTGCAAGAACAATCCTTTGATGCGGTCCTGCTGGATTTGGATTTGCCCGACGCGGACGCATTGGACGCGTTCATTACACTCCACCTCCGCGCGCCCGCCGTGCCCATTCTGGTCTTTGCGGAACAGTACGCCGAAGAACGCGCGCTGGCGGCGCTGCGCGCGGGCGCGGAAGATTTCTTGACGCGCGCGCAAATTGAAACGGCGCTGCGCGCGCCGCTGTTGTTTGCGCTGGAACGCAGTGCCCTGCAACGCGCCAGCCACACGCACACGGCGCAGCTGCAATTTAGCGAAGCGCGCTTTCGTTTGTTGATTAACGAAAACGCGGACGCCATCGTCGTCGTGAACAGCACCGGCATCGTACGCTTTGCCAACCCGGCTGCCGCGCGTTTGTTTCGCACGCCGCGCGAAAAATTGGTCGGGACTCTTTTTGCAACCTCGTTGGAGGATGACGGCAAAACATTGCAGCTCACGCAAGGCGACAACGCGGTTACGGTGCAGCTGCGCGTGACGGAAACATTGTGGAATGGCGAGAATGTTTTTTTGGCGACCCTGCGCGATGTGACGGAACAACAGCGCATCGCCGACGCGCTGCGCGCCAGTCAGGAACGCTATCGCGAATTTATTACGGCGAGTTCCGAAGGAATTTGGTGGGATGAACTGCGCCCGCCGCTCGATTTGAACTTGCCCGAAGAACGACAATTGGATGCGATTTTTTATGACTGCTTTCTTGCGGAATGTAACGATGCCATGGCGCAAATGTATGGTTTCGAATCCGCGTCAGAAATCGTTGGGCGCGCGACCGATGTGACGGTTCCGCCCGAAGACCCGATAAATCGCGAACTCTATCTCCATTTCATTCGCAACGGTTATCGCCTGACGAATGGCATTTCGCACGAGCGCGACCGCTTGGGCAATCCGAAAATTTTTCAAAATAATATGTATGGGATTGTGCGCGACCATTTTTTGGTGGGGATGTGGGGCACCCAACGCGATGTCACTGCTCAGGAGCACGCCCGCGAAGGATTGTTGCGCGCGCAGCAAGCTGAACAGCACCAACGCGAATTGGCAGAGGCATTGGCGGACTGCGCGGCGGTGTTGAACAGCACCCTGCATTTTGACGCGGTGTTGGACCGCATTTTGGAAAATGTGGGGCGCGTGGTGCCGCACGACGCGGCAAGCATATTTCTCTTGCAGCAAGGCATTGCGCGTTTTGTGCGCGGCAAAGGATTCACCGAACGCGGTTTGCAGCAGGGCATGGAACAATTGCTTTTGCGCGTGCAAGAAATTCCGGGTTACCAAAAAATGGTAGACACGGGAGAGCCCCTGCTTATCTCTAATACTGCAACGAATGAGATGTGGATGGACCTCACCGGCGGCTGGATTCAATCGTACGTCGGTGTGCCGTTGCGCGTGCAAAACAAGACGATTGGCTTTTTGAATTTGGACAGCGCGACGCCCGACTTTTTTGATGCGCGCAGTGCGGCGGACTTGACTGCCTTTGCTGCGCACGCCGCGACGGCATTGGAAAACGCGCGCCTGCACACTGCCGAACAAACGCGCGCGGACGATTTTGCCGCGTTGTACGAATTGACGCGCGAATTGGCAATCCAGCGCGACCTGGATACGTTATTGGAAACGGTGGTGGAACGCGCGATGCGTTTGTTGAACGCGAGCTGCGGTAACCTCGCGTTGTTCGTGACCGAGACGCAAACGTTGGAACCGCGCGTGATGAAAGGCACGCCGCACCGCAGCGACCTCGACCCTATCAAACTTGGCGAAGGACTCGTCGGGCGCGTGGGCTTGACCCGCGCGCCAATTATTTTGCAGGATTATCGAGAATGGGAATTTCGTTCCGCGCAGTTCGCCCACAGTCAGGTGTCTGCCGCGCTGAGCGCGCCGATGCTGTTTAGCGGCGAGTTGGTCGGCGTGCTGACCGTGCACGAATGGGGTGACACCACGCGGCATTTCACCGCAGAGGATGCGCAGCTGCTCTTGTTGTTGGCGACGCAGGCTGCGGCATTTGTGTACAACGCGCGTTTGCATGCCGAAACCGAAAAGCGCGTGCAACAATTGGGCTTGCTGTACGACGCGGGACTGGCACTGAACAGCGTTTTGGAGCCGAAGGCGCAGCTTGATTTTTTGACACAGATTGCAATGCGTTCGGTCCACGCGGACCTCGCCGTTTTCTTTCGCCACAATGAGGCGAAACGCGAACTCGTGGTGGAATTTAGTTTGGGATTTGGCAAAGAGAAACCGTATGTTTATTTGGAGCAGGTGCCGCTGGATGCAGAACAAGGCATCGAAGCGTGGGTCGCGCGCACACGCGTTCCCGTGACGCTGAATGACGCCCACCGCGACCCGCGCTTTTTTCCGAGCGGCGATGCGTTGTTGTCAGGAATCTGGGTGCCCATCGAACATGACAATCAATTGCTCGGCGTGCTCGCGGTGGGCGCGTCGCAGCGCAATGCGTTTACGCCGCAGGACGAACGCTTGCTCTTGCTCTTTGCGAGTCAGGCAGCCGTCGCGATGGAAAACACGCGTTTGTATCAGAACGCGTTGCAGGCGAATGAACGACGCGCGGTGCTGCATTGGGCAAGTCAAGAAATTATCGCCGCGGGGTTGGACGCGGAACGCGTGTATGCAGCCATTCATCAAGCCGCCTCGCGCTTGATGGCGTGCGAAGCATTCGTTATCGCGGTGCTCGACGAGACGGAAGAATGGATTGAACTGCCCTACTTGTATGACCGCGGCGGACGACAACCGGCGGGGAAAATTCCCAAGACGCTCGGCTTGAGCGGGCATATGCTTGCGAACGGGACAGCGTTGTTGGTCAACAATCTTGCCGCAAGCGATTTAGAAGTCATCAACTTTGGTCATCCGGTGCAGGTGGTCTCGGTATTGGCTGTTCCGCTGAGACATGGGGGACGCGTATTCGGGATGTTGTCTGCGCAAGCGTACAGTGAAGGCGCGTATACGCCCGATGACCGCGTGATGTTGGAAATGCTCGCGGCGCACGCGGCGGCAGCGTTGATGAATGTGCGCGGCGCGGAAACGATGCTGCAAGAATTGGACAAGGCGTATTTGGAAACCGCGCTCGCATTGGCAAAAACGATTGACATGCGCGATGCCTATACGGGCGCACACAGTGACCGCATCGCGGAAATGACGGATGCGCTCGCGCGCAAAATGGATTTGAGCGACGAAGACATTGCGGCGCTGCGGCTCGGGGCGCGCTTGCACGATATTGGCAAAATCGGCGTGCCCGATGAAATTTTACGCAAGCCCGGTCCGTTGACGGAAACGGAATGGGTGCTGATGAAACGGCATCCCGAAATCGGCGCGGAGATTTTGGCATTGGTGCGTCCGCTGCATAAAGTAATTCCGGTGGTCAAGCATCATCAAGAATGGTATGACGGCACGGGCTATCCGGATGGCTTGAGCGGCGACGCGATTCCGCTGGGGGCGCGCATTCTCGCGGTGGTGGATGCGTTCAGCGCGATGACGGATGACCGCGCGTATCGAAAAGGACGTTCGGTCAAAGAAGCGCTTGCGGAACTGCAGGATTGCGCAGGCACACAGTTTGACCCGGATGTGGTTGCGGCGTTTTCCGAAATTTGGAATGGACATTAAAAAACGAAATCGAGCGATGCGATTTCGTTTTTTTACAAACTGACCAGCCCTTTTTGAAGGGCGAGGGTTACAGCTTCTGTACGATTTGCCGCGCCAAGTTTTCCCAGAATCGCGCGAATGTGAAATTTCACCGTGTGCTCGGTAATAAATAGCTCTGCGGCAATTTGTTTATTCGCTCTGCCGCGCGTAAGCAAGCGCAAGACATCGAGTTCGCGTTCGCTCAACGGCTCGATGAGCTCCGATGTGCCGAGTTCATTTTCGTCGCGCGCAATTTCATTGGCGCGCAGTGTTTGTGCCAACTGCGCGGCAAACTGCGGGTGCAGGACGATGATGCCGTCGCGCGCGGCGCGAATCGCGTTTGCCATTTCCCGGGCAGATGCTTCACGCAATAGAAATCCGCGCGCGCCGAGCGCCAGCGCGTTGACGACGCGTGGGTCGTTTGGATTATCGCCAATGACCAAAGTGCTGCAAGTCGGCAGCGCGCGCTGCAAATCGCGCAAGAGGTCCCATCCTTCATGCTCCAGCACTTGGACATCCAACAACAATATCTCCGCGTCTGCCGCGAGCAATTCATCCAGCATGTCGTCGGACGAGGAAAGGACGGTCACGCGGAAATCGTGTTCGCCGGCGAGGAGCGCGCGCAATCCTTCACGGATGAGTGGGATGCGCGCGAGGATGGCAATGTTCAAGAGGGGCATGTTGGTTGTTGGTGAAGATGGGGCGGTGGGTCTTACGCATTTCTCGTTAGAAAAGAGATTTGCGACGCAACGAAAAGCAAGGAATAAATTTCCAAATTACAGTATAATTTTTATCAATCTGATTCAACATTTCGTGTTGAGGTAATGAGATGCCTTTTGATTCATTTACGAATCCATTTAAAAATCCCGCGACTGCGCCTGAGGTGTATCGCAATCATCATGCGTTGCGAAAATTGTTTCTTGCCAATGGTTCCTATGTCCGTCCGGCAGAAGACCCGGTAACATTATGGATGGCGGATAAATTGCACCGCGAATACAACGTGCCACTCGAAGCGATGGAATTGGAATTGGTTGCTGATTTTGCGCCGACGGCGCAAGAGGCAAGCGGTGGTCGCCGTTACTTGGGACGCGTTGACCTTGTAATCTATGATGACCGTTATATTGACGCGCGCCGCAATTTGGATGTGGCGTTTATCGCGGTCGAGTTGTTAGAGCCAAATATCGCGCTGGATAGTGATGGCGATGAACAATCGGGCGCGGGACATTTCAAACGACTCAACGCATATATGGGCGGCTCGGCATCCGCGCGTTATGCAATTCTCTCGAATGGAAATGAGACGCGCGTCTATCTGCGTGACTTGGAATATCCGCGTGCTTTGCAACCGATTGGCGATTTGCCAAAGTATGAAAGCGCGCGGCAAGCGGCGCAACACAGTCCCTATACCGTCATTCTGAAACCGGACGAACCGGATGGGATTGTAACAGGTTTGACGCCGCTGACGCGCGATAAATTCCGTGAAGTGTTGGGCGATACACGTTCCGGCTGTCATTCGATTTTGCGCGACAACGAGGGGTTGCAGCCGCAAGAAGCAGTGGACGCGATGGTGAAATTTTTGTTTGCGAAATGGTATGACGAGCAAGCGACGATTGATTTGGCGAAACAGACAGGCGAAGCGCGCGCGTATGTGTTTAGTGTGAGCAATGAGACCGACCCCGAGCGTTTGGTCGCGCAAGTGGGCAAAACATTCGAGCAAGCCAAAGATTGGGAACGCAAAACGCTGCAACAAAAATTTGGGGACAATCTGACGATTCGGCTCGCGTTCAAAGAAGGCGACAAACTGGAATTCAAACCGCACACGACGTTTGAAATTGTAAAACGATTACAGCCGTGGAGTTTGCGGCGTTCTTCGGCGGATGTCAAAGGTGGTGTGTTTGAAGACTTTCTCGGCAAGACGTTCCGCGATGATTTGGGACAATACTTTACGCCGACGCCCGTCATCAATTTGATGGTGGGAATTTTGCAGCCAACCGTGAATGATTTCATTGGCGACCCCGCGTGCGGCTCCGCGCGCATGTTGACGCACGCGCTCGATTACGTTCGCAAACAAGAATATGCAAAGGCACTTGTGGCGAATGGCGGAAATACAGACGGCATCAATCCCGAAGAACCAACCGAAGAATTTGTGCGTTTTCGCGACAATCAATTGTTTGGCGCGGAATAGGCGCCAAATGTGATGCATGTGGCGCGCGTGAATACGCTGATGAATGGGGCGCAATACGCGGATTTGAAAATCATGGATTCGCTCGCACCGTTGGCAAGCATTACGGGTGGGGCGATGGAAGGATTGCCTAACAATCCCGGATTTTATCCCGGTGGCTTGACGATGATTCTGACGAATCCGCCGTTTGGCTCCAAAGTGACGAACGAACGCGTGTTGAAAGATTTGGCGGCGCGCGATGGCGTGAGCAAATTGAACGGCAAAGTCAGCAAGAGTTTGCCGCAAGAAGTAGTGTTTGTAAATCGCTGTTTGGAATTTCTTGCACCCGGTGGCAAGTTGGCGATTGTGCTGCCCGATGGGGTGTTGGCAAATAGTTCGATGCAAGAGATTCGCGATTGGATTCTACGGTGGGCGCGAGTTATTGCGGTTGTGAGTTTGCCAATTGAAACTTTCGCTCCTTATGGCGCTGGTGTCAAGGCGAGTGTCTTGTTCTTGCAAAAACGAAACTCATTAGTGTCTGATGAGCAGGTGCTTGGCGATGATTACAAAGTATTCGTAGCTCAGATACAAGATATTGGATATGACGCGACAGGGCGATTAAATGTTCTAGAGAGCGATGCTCCGTTGCCGCCCGATGTTCGAGAAGGTCTTGATGATTTTAGAAAATTTTTGGAGAATAGCAATTCATGAAATCAGCAGTCATCTCAAGCAAAGATCTATTCCAAAACAGAATAAGAGCAGAACAATTTCTTTCACCTGACCTCGAAATTATCCGAAACGTGAAGAGCGGCAAGTTCCCTCTTAGCCCAGTCGCGAGGATTGGGAAAGTAAGAGGTGGTAAACGATTGCCGCATAATAGTCGTTATGTTTCAGATGGAATTCCCTATGTGCGAAATACAGATATAAAAGACCTGCGCGTAGATTTTGAGAATGTGGCAATGATTTCGCATGAACAGCAGAAAAGAATCGCTCGGTATCCCCTCAAATATCACGATGTTGTCATAGGCATTGCTGGTACGATTGGTAACGTTGGGTTGGTTGATGAGAAAATTGAAGTTTGCCAATTCAACGAAAATCTAGCGCGGATTACCGAAATCGAGATTAATCCCCATTATTTGGCTGTTTACCTTGCATCCAGTTTTGGCCAAGCATATATCAATTTTCTCAAAGGCGGAGCTGTCCAACACAAACTGAGTCTAGAAAGTATCAATCGAATTGAAGTGAGTCTTCCTCCTGCCGAACTCCAATCCCATATCGCCCAAGTGATGCAACATGCGTATGCGGAGCGGTGGAGAAAATTACAAGAGGCAGAAAAACTTTTCGGTGAAATTCAGCCGATGGTTTTGGTTCGGCTAGGTGTCACACAGACAGACAACATTCGACCAAAAAGATTCGTAAAAAGTATCAGAGAAATTGCAGGAGGACGATTTGATTTCGAGGCAGTTGCGGCAACGATGGCAGTTGATTTTGGCAACGTGAAGGCGACACCTCTTAATCAGGTTGCTACGCAAATCTTGGAAAGAACTTTACCCGTACGCGATTGTCCGAATGAAGAGGTGAATTACATCAGTCTTGGGAATATTGCGCCCAATACAGGAGAACTTGTTGATTTTGCCCTGATGAAGGGCAGTAAGGTTTTGAGTAGTGCCACCAGATTCAAAACGGGCGATATTCTATTTGGGCGGATGCGCCCCTATCTCAATAAAGTTTGGATCGCGGAATTTGATGGTATTTGTACTGGAGAGGCGGTTGTGCTGCGTCCAGATTTGACGCGCGTGGATACTTTGTTTCTCCAAGCGTTGCTGATGAGTCGAATTACGTTGGAGCAAGTTGTTCCATTTCAGAGCGGAACATCGTTGCCGCGCGTCACGCCTTCCTACATCATGCAAGTCAAATTGCCGATTCCCGAGGATATTGGTTTGCAAAAAGAAATCAGTTTGGAAATCAACAATCGGCGCGTACAAGCAAAACTATCACGAGTAGAGGCAGAGCATGTTGTTGACGAAGCGAAAGTGCGCGTGGAGAAAATGATTTTGGGAGAGGTTGAACCATGAAAGCAGGCAGCAAGTATGAAGGTCTCTATTTGTATTTGCGGCGGAGCGGCAAAGAGGAACTTGTCTTGACGTTTGGCGAAATTGAAAAGTTGATTGGTACGCCGCTCGCTCCTTCCTCGTATACGCGCGGCTGGTGGAGCAATCGCAGTAACGCGCTGCAAGCGAGCGCGTGGATGGAAGCAGGGTATCATGTTGAAAAGATTGATACGGAAAGAGAGCATGTTACTTTTCGCAAAGTGAAACGGCATTACGTCGTGCGTCTGGAAAATAATGTTGTTAAATGGAATGATGAACTCATCAAAGGTTTGCGGCAGCACATGAACATGACGCAAGCAGAATTTGCGGATGTGCTAGGCGTGCGCCAACAAACCGTAAGTGATTGGGAACAAGGCATATATGTTCCGACGCGCGCAAGTTCAAAACACTTGATGCTCGTCGCCGAGCGCGCGCAGTTTGAGTATTCAACCAAAAAGTAAAAACACAAAACTGCCCATTGACAGGAAATATAATACCGTGTAAAATGGAAATATACACGGTAGCGCAATCAAGGGGCAGTTATGAACCACAACGGCAATCAACAAGCAAAAGCATTTTTCATTTCTCCGAACGGCACACTCTACCCCGATTATTTGGTTTGCTCCGGCATAATTCCTTCTGAACTGAACGGCAAGCCATGCCCCTTTTCTCAAGCAGGGCATATCCCCGACCCTGCGCCGCTTGACTCTGAAGATTCAACCTACACAGCAGATAAGGGCAATGCAGGCGATTTGTGTCCGCCCTGCGCGAAACAACATTTGTCCAGTCTTGGACATTGGCAAAATGACGCGGAACCCGATTTCCCCCAAGAACTATTGCATTTGCGACTATTCAAGTGTCGTCAATGGTTCTGGTTTGTTGTACCCGGGATAAACGATGCAGAGCCACAAACGTTGTGTATGAATGGAAATGGAAATCACAATGCACTGAACGAGAAATGAACTCGCAAAAACGAAAGCCGCAAATGCGCTAACACTTGCGACTTTCTCACCCAAATCCTGCTGTAACAGGACTCGGGCTGGCTGTGATTGTATGTGCGCGGCTACCTGTGTCAAGCGGGTAGCCGCGTTTTTCATTGGAAAGAAGAAAGCAAAATGCCAAAACGTCTCAAGATTGAAGAATCAGAATTAATAGAACTCTACACTGAGCAAGGTATGACACACCGCGAGATTGCACAAAGGCATGGAGTTGCCCGTAGAACAATCGGGCGACTTATGCAACGGTTGGGGATTCCTACCCGAGAACATAAGCGAATCAAAGTCGAGCGCGAATGTGTAATGTGTGGCAAAACAACCACAAATCCAAAATTCTGTAGTAACTCATGCGCAGCAAAATACAATAACCAACATTTCCCAAAGCGAGAGAAAAAAGTACGCGAGTGGACATGTACCAAGTGCGGCAACCCCACGACGGAGCGGCGTAAATTCTGTGATGATTGTACTCCAAGGCATTACGACTGGTTGGATAAAACGATTGGAGAGTGTTCGCGGGATGGTTACTATCAGATGTATCGTACTATCCGCGCCTTGGCACGTCGTCTATACAGAGAATCTGGAAGACCGCTTCACTGCTGGGTTTGCGGATATACCGATTATGTTGAAATATGTCACATTCAACCCATCAGCTCATTTGACAAAAATACGTTGATTCGAGAAGTGAATCACCCGGAGAATTTAGTGGCACTATGTCCCAATCACCATTGGGAGTTTGACCATGGACGAATTCAATTGTGACCACAAGAAATACCCCTGACAGGACTCGAACCTGCATTATCCACTTATGCTCCACTCCCTTAGGACGGGCGGCCATTACAGGGGCTACTCGTGATGATTATATCACAAGGATTTTGCTAACTCGGTTTATTCGTGTTATATTTTCGCCGGCAAAGATTTGGCTCGCTAGCTCAACTGGCAGAGCAAGGCACTCTTAATGCCAAGGTTCGGGGTTCGAGTCCCTGGCGAGTCATAAATATTTCAAAACAGATGAATGCGCCCACGCGACGCGTTCATTTTTTGTCCCAAGGGCAACCGATTTTCGCGTCAAATCTTTAAGGTTGTTTTTACAGGTTGGATATTGACAAGTCGGTTTTTCATGGTATCCTATACTTCGCTGTCTGGAAACGGCGCTGTGTCGTCCCAGCAAGCGAATGCGTCTTGAGCAACAAGACAATAACAACCGATCAAGGAGGACAAGAGAACAGAACGATGGGTTTGTGCCGAAAACGGCGCGTAGGAAAATAGAAATATTTTTCGTCGGTTCTCTGTGTCTCCGCCGCGAGCGATGGGGTAAAAAATTGCCCTGACGCACGGCGGATTTTTAACGCCCCGAAGTATAGGGCGCGCGTTTCTTGATCGCTCCACGAATTTTGTGGCAAGCACCTTAACAGTTAAAGAGTGGAAGGAAAGAGTGCGAGAGCGCCTGTGTAAGATTCTGGTGGGAGTAGACCACTGGAGTCACTTTTGAGAAGCAACAGAGAATCTATAGGATTCAGATCAAACGGAGAGTTTGATCCTGGCTCAGGATGAACGCTGGCGGCGTACCTAACGCATGCAAGTCGAACGGGGATTTGTAGCAATA
>JAKOPZ010000247.1 GCA_029778615.1 Chloroflexota bacterium
GCGCAATGGAACGAAACGCGCAATGGAACGAAACGCACAATGGAACGAAACGGCGTTCGTTCCCTACACATCGCGCATCATGTACCGCACGCTCACCGCAGCGTGCCCTCCCGCGCAATGGAACGAAACGCGCAATGGAACGAAACGCGCAATGGAACGAAACGCGCATGGAACGAAACGCGCAATGGAACGAAACGGCGTTCGTTCCCTACACATCGCGCATCATGTACCGCACGCTCACCGCAGCGTGCCCTCCCGCGCAATGGAACGAAACGCGCAATGGAACGAAACGCACAATGGAACGAAACGCACAATGGAACGAAACGCACAATGGAACGAAACGCACAATGGAACGAAACGGCGTTCGTTCCCTACCACGAATCCACAATTCCCACGTACGGATAATCTTGCCATTTTTCGACCAGACCTTTTCGCACGGGGTTATTCAGAACATAACTGCACACTGGTTCGACGGAACGATTGTACCAAATCACCCGGTCATAGCTGCTCTTGAGCCACAATTGTCCCGTACCACCTTGCGCCCACCAAATTTTGGTAGTTGTCCATTTTTTGAAATTGCCAACATGGTCGAGGATTGTCTCTGGCACAATGCCCCGCGCTCCGCCATCAAAATAACGAATCTCGTGGGGCGGCAGTCGCACAATAAAATGCAAGTGGTCAGGCATCAGACAATAAACATACAGCGTCCAATTATGATGTCGTTTCCGCCAAAGCAATGCATCCACAACAGCTTGCGCTAATTTTTCATTCGTGAAGCGTGGTTGTCCCCATTTCGCAGAAATCGTAAAGAAAAATTCGCAATCACTCGCCGTATAGTATTCGAGTGGCAGGCGATGCTTTTTGTGCTCACGATACTGACGCGGCATCTTGAGATATTCCATAAACTCGCAGTACTCGCTGTATGCAGACATCAATCACCTCCATTATCATGGGGAACGAAACAGCGTTCGTTCCCTACACATCGCGCATCATGTACCGCACGCTCACCGCGGCGTGCCCCACCCGCGCAATGGAACGAAACGCGCAATGGAACGAAACGGCGTTCGTTCCCTACACATCGCGCATCATGTACCGCACGCTCACCGCAGCGTGCCCTCCCGCGCAATGGAACGAAACAGTGTTCGTTCCCTACATCTCTGCTTGTGGCGGCAAAAATAATTCCACGCGCGTTTTTTCTCCCGCGCGTTCCAATTTCAAATCACCGCCCATCACTGCCATCATGGTGCTGTGCAGTGGCAAACCCTGTCCGTTCCCATGCGTCGCCAACATTCCTACGCCGTCATCTTGAATTTCCAACCACAAGCCATCGCGCCAATTTGCCGTGACCTCTAAATTCAACGCGCGTGATTTGTCCCCGCCTCTGCCGTGTTTTGCCGCATTGCGAATCGCTTCGCGCGCGGCGGCATACAACACTTCGGCGTTTAACGCGGCGAGCGCTTGCGCGCGCCGGCTTGCTTCGGGTTCAATGTGCCACGCGACAGAATCAAACGCGCTGGAGAATTCTTCCTCCACCACGCGGCGCAGCGCGCCCAGCACACCGTAGCGCTCCACTTGTGGCGACGCGCCTCCCGGCATTTCACGCAACAGGTTCGACAGCGCGCGGTGAACGTCCGCCATTTGCATCTGCGCGTTCGCGGAATCGCCCGCGCTCAAACTCAACATCGCCGTATGCAGCTGCGGCAAAATGTCGTCATGCAAAATGCGCCTCGCGCGACGGTCCACCACTTGCGTTGCGGCGAGACGCCCGCGTTGCAATTCAATCAAGCGCCGCGTCAATTCCGCGCCCGTCTGTGCTTGCAAAATGCGTTCGCCCGTCGCCTGCGCGATTTCGATTTCTTCTTGAGTGTACAAACTGTTGTCGTTGCGCTCGCCCAAAAGCAAAACGCCCAGCATCCCGCGTTCACTCTGTAATGGAATTGCCCATGCCGCATCCGCAAATTGTTCAGGTGAAACGGCACGAAACATTTCCTTGGCGTTTGAAAGTTGCGCCGCGCGCGCGGCAAATTCGCGCGGCACTTGGCGCGTCGGCGGATACGCGAGCGGCGCTGCGAACGGCACAAGCGGCACCAAATACGCGACGCGCGCGTTCAAAACATTTTCGCACAACGAGTCAAACGCCGCGCGCAGGGATTCATTGGATTGCCCATCCGGCAGGGTGCTCAAGAACGGACGCAGTTCCCGTACCACGCGTTCGCGCTCGCCGAACATCCGCACCGACAAGAGCGCGTAAAACACGACGAGCAGAATCGTCGCCGCGAGCAGCGCATAGATGGGCGACAACGCGAGCGTCGTCGTCACGGCAATGAGCAAACTGTACCCCGCCCCCAGTATGACTGCGCGCCGCCACTGTCGAAAGAACCCGCGACGCGGCAAAATTTTTCCCGTAAAGATTTCGTACGAGACCGTCGCTTTGCCAATCAACACGACCGCAATGCCAATCAACGCGCTCACCATCAAATCGAACCACGCCAAAAGTGCGCGCACCTGCGCATCGCGTCCAATCAACGCGGGGCTGGAGAAATAGAGCAAGACGACGAACGCGGCAACCAACAGTCCAACCACCATCAAGACGATGGAGGACGCGACGAGCCACGGACGCGCGCGCTGCCGCGCCAATTCGCCCATCCAGCGCGCCGAAGGACCGGGATGCCGCAGCGCGTGTACCGCCAGACCCAAACAGCTGACAATATACAAGCCGTACACGACGACGAGCAGCGGCGTGCCGGGCGTGGGCACATATTCCGTGCGTCCAAAGGTGACGACTTGCTGAAAGGTTGGCAGTGAACCGACAACGAGCACGAGGAAAAATAAAATGCCCGCGCACGCGAGCACAAACGCGAGTCCGGGCAAATGAATAAAACGCAGCGACGGATTGTGGCGCGCTTGCGCGCCCAGAAATCCGGCGTACCACAACATCACCACATACCACGCGAGCGGCGCGACGATGATGGGCAGCCAGCCCAAATGCCACAGCAAATCCAAATCGTTGGTCGCCTGCCGCAATCCTTGCGCGAGAATCGCGGTGTGAATGAGAAAAAAAATTCCGCCGCAAAACAGTCCGCCGCTCGCGAGCCAAATGCCCCAACTGCGGCGGTCAGAATTGGAAACGACTACGATGCCGAGCCAAAGCAGCAGCATCGTATTGAACAGCGAAATCGCCAGTGTGGCGGTATCGAGAAAGATGTTGCCGCTCATAGCGTCAGAGACAAAACAGCATTAGCGCCGCACACGCATACAAGGTCAGTCCGCATCGCTCAGACCTCATCGCTCCACCTTACCCATTCGCCCTTGTCATTCTGCGCGTGCGCCGCGCCGGTTTCATCCCACTGCAACAGACGTTTGGCGCGGACGATGAGGGCGGCGCGTGTGCGCGCGATTTTTTCATCCGTCGCGTTGTCGTTCAATCCCCACGCGGCATAAATTTGTCCGTTCGTGCGCGCGATGGTGCGGCGGTCGCGAAAACCCATGCGCGCGGCA
>JAKOPZ010000248.1 GCA_029778615.1 Chloroflexota bacterium
CCAATCGTCCCCACGTTCACATGTGGTTTCGTCCGGTCAAATTTCGCTTTCGCCATGGTTGAAATTTCTCCTTGATTAAATGTGGAGCCCTCTTCGGGACTTGGACCCGAGACCTCATTCTTACCAAGAATGCGCTCTACCGACTGAGCTAAGAGGGCGATTGAATTTATGATTTTAGATTTATGATTGCAGATTGATAAATCCAAAATCTGAAATCAAAAATCTGAAATTAGCAGTGGGGAGGGAGGGATTCGAACCCCCTCATCCGTACGGAATGTGATTTACAGTCACACGCGGCTCGCCATCTCCGCGGCCTCCCCGGAATTATTTTTGATTTCGGATTTACGATTTCAGATTTTGAGAGCCGGCGGTCGGAATTGGACCGACGACAACCTCATTACAAGTGAGGTGCTCTACCAACTGAGCTACGCCGGCATTATCTACGATAGTGAATGGCAATGTGGACAGACCAATCTCAAGTTTTCTTTGCGCCCGCAGCCACACAATGCACTTGGTTGTCGTGGCGTTGGCATTGTTAGTTGCAAACAAAATCAAAATCCTACCCGCCTACGGCAAGCGATGATTATATGCGCGTCGTCGTCGCGAGTCAAATTTTTTACGGAATTTTAGGACAGCGACTGCGCGGACAGCGCCTTTCCCCTCACCTCACCAAAACCGACACGAACACCGTCTTTTGCGCCCCACGCGCGCATCGTCACCACATCGCCGTCGTCTAAAAATCGCCGCGTTTCACCATTCGGCAATTGTAACGGTTCTTTGCCGCGCCACGTCAATTCAAGCATCGAACCGCGCGAAAATTTCTCCGCGCCGCTAATTGTTCCCGATGCGAGCAAATCGCCGACACGCACATTGCAGCCGTTGACGGTGTGATGGGCGAGCTGTTGATTCATGCTCCAATACAAATTTTGAAAATTGCTGCGCGTGATAACATGCGGTGCGTCCATCGTCGCGCTCTGCAAACTCACCTCGAGTTCAATATCGTATGCCCAATCGTTTTCGCGCGCGAGATACGCCAACGGTTTCGGGTCTTGGGCAGGCAATGGTTTCTTGAATGGCTCTAACGCGTCGAACGTCACAACCCAGGGCGAAATGCTCGTGCAAAAATTCTTCGCCAGAAACGGACCCAACGGCTGATATTCCCACGCTTGAATATCCCGCGCGCTCCAATCATTCACCAACACCATACCAAACATGAATTCATCCGCGCGTTCAATCGGAATCGGTTCGCCCAACGCATTTTCCGCGCCGATAAAAAATCCCATCTCTAATTCAAAGTCCAAACTGCGCGTCGGAGAAAAAATCGGTTCATTCGCGTCGCTCGGTTGGATTTGTCCGCGCGGACGCGAAAAGTTTGTCCCACTCACCACAACGGAACTCGCGCGCCCGTGATAGGCGACGGGCAAATGTTTCCAATTCGGCATCAATGCGTTTTCTGCGCCGCGCAGCATCGTGCCGACATTGTGCGCGTGATGGTACGACGAATAAAAATCCGTGTAATCGCCAATCTCGACGGGCAGCAGCATCTCAATTCGAGATTGCGGAATCAACGCCGCGTCGCGCAGTATCGCGTTATCGCGCAAATCAGCAACATCATCACTCAACAATTTTTGCACAATCGTTCGCGTCTCGCGCCACGCGTCGCGTCCCAATCTGATGAACGCGTTGAGCGACGAATTGTTGAAAACGTTGTGTGATGCGAAAACGGTTTGGTTGAAAAAGCCCGCTTCGTGGAGAACCGACAAATCCAACGCGTCAGCGCCAATCGCCACGCCCACGCGCGGCGCGCCGCCTATGCGCGGTTTGAAAACACCGTAAGGCAAATTATGGATGGAAAAATCCGACTCGGGCGCAATTTCAAGAAACGTTGTTAGTTCCATAACAAGAACCGCGAATCTACGCGAATCTATATTCTTATTCGCGTAGATTCGCGTAGATTCGCGGTTTCAAATCATAACCACCCCAACGCGCGCAAATCTTTGCGCGGTTCATCGAAACTGCAACTGCCAAATGAAATCATCAGCTCACGCCGCGCCCGCGCAATTTCGTCATTCGTCGCGCGCACCCCGCGCCACGCGAAACCATTTTCGTCAAAACAAAAATTTTTCGCGTCCTCTTCTTGCAATATTTCGCGCACAACTTTTTCGGTCAAACCGCGCGCGTGTGCCAAAATGCCCGCGCCGAACACATTCACAAAACCGTGCATCGTCGTCTGCACACTTGCATCGTAACGGCGAATTGGATGATGCAGCCCCGCCGTACATTTCATTAGCACACCGCGTTCGTGACACGCGAGAATCGCCTGTGCGATTTGTTGCGTTGTCGGAAACGCGGACGCGACAACGCCGCCCGTGCGAAGTTTGAAACCGATGTTTTGTATTGCGAGAATGCCCAGAACGCGTGGTAAATTCATTGACTGCTGCGCGTGGAATGGAATTTCGATGAACTGTGTCGAGTGCTTGGGAGCGTCGTTCAAGAATTCAAATTGCGCCAAATCCGCAGGTAGTGTGATTTCCACCGCGTCCACATATCCACGCGCACCCCATTTTTCATTGAACGCGTCAATCAGTGCGCGCGTCGTGTCCACTTCGCGCGCAAAATTTTCGCGCGTCGGATTTTTCACACCGAGCGCGGAAATTTTCAACGGCGCGCGTTCGTCAAACCATTCCGCATACGCGTCGAGTTGCGACAATTGCGCTGCGAAACAAACGAATCGCCCCAGCATCCACGCGTCATCGCTTTTCAAATAGTCCGCGTAGTGACGAATTGATTCGTCCAGCGACAACGACGCAGGCGGAAACATCCCCGCGTAATCAATCAAATGCGCAAGAAATGCGCGCAACCCACTCGTCATTTTCGCTCTACGCCTCACCGCCTCACTCTGTCACCTTCTCACCCTGTCACCCTGTCACCTTCTCACCCTGTCACCTTGCCACCCTATCACCCATCACCCTTCCACCCAACTATACGCGTACCTCTCATCTTCAATCTCCAACGCGGCGGGCGTCACGTGCAGCGGATGAAACGTATCAATCATCACCGCGACCTCTTCCGTTGCTTTCTTGCCGATGGATGCTTCTATCGTTCCCGGATGCGGACCGTGCGGCAAGCCGCCGGGATGCAAACTGATGTCCATCTGCTCCACGCCTTTGCGGCTCATGAAATTTCCTTCCGCGTAATACAACACTTCATCGCTGTTCACATTCGCGTGATTGTACGGCGCGGGAATCGCAAGCGGGTGATAATCAAAGAGACGCGGCATGAACGAACAAATGACAAAGTCCCACCCTTCCCATGTTTGATGCACGGGCGGCGGTTGATGTACGCGTCCCGTAATCGGTTCGAAATCGTAAATGTTGAACGCGTACGGATACAAGTAACCGTCCCAACCGACGACATCGAGCGGATGATGCGCGAGGATGTGCCGATGAAATTCACCGCGCGCTTTGACGCGCACCTCGAACTCGCCGCGCTCCTCATGGGTCTCCAAACGATTCGGCACGCGCATATCGCGTTCGCAGAATGGTGAGTTTTCCAAAAGTTGCCCGTATTCGTTGCGATAGCGTTTTGGAAATTCAAAATCGTGCGCGGATTCAAAGACCAACATTCTATTGTTGTCCGCGTTTTTAAATTCCATGCGCCACGTCGTACTAATCGGGATGTTGATGTAATCGCCCGGTCCAAAATCGAGCGCGCCGTATTGCGAATGGAGCGTGCCTTCGCCCGAATGAATCCAATACAATTCGTGCGCCTCGCCGTTGCGATAGTGATACGTCATGTTTTGATTCGGGCGCGCGAGCGCCATTGTCACATTCGCGTTCCCCAACAAAACGGTACGCCCGCTCACCGCGTCGCCCCCTTGCGGAATGTCGCGCGTGCGAAATAAACGATGTCGTAACGCGCCATCGTCCACGTAATCCACGCGCGCGCTGCCCAAACTTTCCACGCGCAAAATTTCCGTCGGCTGATACGCGTGATACAAAATGGATTGAATCCCCGAAAATCCTTTTGTTCCAATCACTTGTTCGCGATACAGCGTACCGTCCGGTTTGCGAAATTGCGTGTGACGTTTGTGGGGAACGGTGCCGAGTTGGTGGTAAAAAGGCATAGGTTCTGACAGGGTGACAGGGTGACAAGGTGACAGTCACCCTGTCACCTTGTCACCTTGTCACTGCACTATAAATTCCCTCTCTTTGCCTGCTCAATCTCGATACTCTCAAACAGCGCTTTGAAATTTCCAACGCCGAAACCGCGCGCGCCGTGACGTTGAATCACCTCGATAAACATCGTCGGGCGGTCTTGAATCGGACGCGAAAAAATTTGCAGCAAATATCCTTCGTCATCGCGGTCGGCGAGAATGCCGAGTTCGGCAATGTCGTCATAGCTCTCTTGAATTTTCCCAACGCGTTCGGGCAATGATGCATAGTACGCATCCGGCACACGTAGAAATTCAAGTCCGCGATTTTTTAATTCGCGCACCGTGCCAATAATGTCGCCCGTGATGAGCGCGAGATGCTGCACGCCGGGTCCGTTGTAATAATCGAGATATTCTTCAATCTGACTTTTCTTGCGTCCTTCGGCAGGTTCGTTGATGGGAAATTTGATACGCCCGTTGCCGTTGCCCATCACTTTGGACATGAGCGCGGAATATTCCGTGTGAATCACCTTGTCGTCGTAATGAACGATTTGGCGAAAGCCGAGAACTTGATGAAACCAATTGACCCAATAATTCATTTTGCCAAGTTCGACATTTCCTACAATGTGGTCAATCGCCGCGAGTCCGACAGGTTTCACCGTTTTGTCTTGCGGCAGCGTTTTGTAACCCGGCAAAAATTTTCCCGCGTAATCCGCGCGCTCGATAAATTTGAAGAGCGTCTGTCCATAACCTTGAATGGACGCGACGCGCACGATGCCGTTGTCATCTTTTAATTCCGTCGGCGCTTGAACGCCTTTGCCGCCGCGCGTCGTCGTTTCACGATACGCGCTTTCGACATCATCCACTTGCATCGCAATGACTTTTACGCCATCGCCGTGCATCAAGTGATGCGCTGCCATTTCATCGTGCGGCGAATACGGCGTCGAAAGCACGAGGCAAATTTTGCCTTGTTCGAGAACATAGGAAGCGTAACGGCGATTCCCTGTTTCGAGTCCCGAATACGCGACAGGTTCAAAGCCCCACACTTTCCAATAATACGCGGCTTGTTTCGCATTGCCGACCCACATTTCCACGTGGTCCATCGCGTTGATTTTGAGAAAATCGCCCTCTTGATCAATCGCGCGTTCTTGCGCGATAGGTTGTGTCATTTCTTTAAGCATCGTGGCTTTCCTTTCGACCGCGAATCTACGCGAATCCTCGCGAATCAAGAGTCTCTATTCGCGTAGATTCGCGTAGATTCGCGGTTTCTTGAATTACTTGCGCTAACCTCGCAATGCCATCCGAAATTTTTTCGCGCGGCGCGTTGGAAAAATTCAAGCGCATCGAATTTCGCCCACTGCGTCCGTCTGCCGCAAACGCGAATCCCGGCACAAACGCGACGTTTTGTGATAACGCGTCGTGCAACAATTTTTCCGTATCCGTTCCTTCGGGCAAAGTCAACCAAATAAACAATCCGCCGTCGGGAATCGTCCACTGCGCGATGCCGCTCAACTCGCGTTCCAGCGCGTGTAACATCAAATCGCGTCGCGCAAAATTCGCCGCGTTCAATTGTTCCAAATGCGGTTCCAAATAGCCGCGCGCCAAAAATTCTGCAACCGTGCGTTGAATCAATTGCGACGATTCCAAGTCGAGCGATTCGCGCAACACCGTAAAACGCGGAATCAATTCGCGCGGCGCGACGAGCCAGCCCAAACGGAGCGCGGGTGAAATCATTTTTGAAAACGAGCCGAGATAAATCACCGCGTCGTTTGTGTCATACGCTTTCACCGCCGGAATGGTATCACCGCAAAAACGTAACGGCGAGTACGGCGAATCTTCAATCACAGGAATTTCAAAACGCGCGGCGAATTCCGCAAGTTGTTCGCGTTTTTTTGCGGACATCGAAACGCCAAGCGGATTGTGAAAATCGGGAATGGTGATGATGAGACGGGAACGGGTAGCAACGGAACCTGGTTCCGTTGCTACCCGTTCCGCTGCTACCCAATCCGCCAATTCATCCACATCCATCCCATCTTCCAAATCCACCGAAATCGCCGACGGCTGCGCGCCGTGTCCTTGAATCGCCTGCAAAATTCCTGTGAACGTAAATTCTTCCACCGCCACATTTTCGCCGCCATCCAAAAATAAGCGCGCGCACAATTCAAGCCCTTGCTGATTTCCGTTTGTAATAAAAATATCGTCCGCCGTACATTCCACCCCGCGCGTGTGCATGTGTTGAGCAATCAATTCTTTTAACGGCATGTGCGCCGCGCCATATTGCAGCGCGCGCGCGCCATCGCGCGTCAACACCGCGTCCAAACATTCCTGCAACTCTACGCGCGGCAGATTTTCATCCGCCGGCAAGCCGCCCGCGAAATTCAACACATTTGGACGCGCGACAAGCGCGAGCAAATCGCGCATCACGCTTCGTTTCAACGTGTGAGTCGCGCGATAAGTAGAGAGGGAAATGGAACGAGGAGGATTCATCATTGAATCGCAAGCGGATAGAAACGGAACCGGGTTCCGTTTCTATCCGCCCGTTTCTATTCGATTTCTAATCCAACGGCAGCGCATTCGTCGCTTTGACTTGATTCAACACGAGACTCGTATGAATCCGCGCCATGCCGCCGAGTGGAGTCAATTCGCGCATGAGAAAGTGTTCCAACTCGAGACGATTCTTGACCGCCACTTTGAGAATCAAATCGTACTCGCCCGTGATGTGATGACATTCGAGCACTTGCGGCATTTGACGCAGTGCGTTATGAATTCGCTCGACCGGGTCACTTTGATGCAGCTGCAGCGCGATGTGGATAAAGCACAACAGGTCAAAGCCGAGTTTTTCGTAATCGAGCATTGCGGCATAGCGCGCGATATAGCCGTCGTTCTCCAAACGTTTCAGCCGCGTATGCGTTGCAGGCGTGGACAAATGAATGCGCTTTGCCAATTCGACTGTGCTGAGATTGCCCTCACTTTGCAGCTCGCGCAGGATTGCCCTGTCCGATTTGTCCAACGTCAAATCACCCGAAAATTTTATCACTGCGCGCCTCCAAATGTCAATAATTTTTTGCATTATATGGGTAATACGAAAAGAATGACAAGTCATGTGACCGCTCATTCTTTTTCTTTTGGCTGGGCGCGCGAATTCAGCCCGCGCACGAAAAGTTTTTCCGCCCCAAATTCGTCTTGTTTTTCGCGCGCGCGCCAAACGCAGACCGTTGTAAAATTCTTGTACCATGAGCGCGCCCTTTACCCACCGCTTGCGTGTCCGCGCGTACGAATGTGATTCGCTGGGACACGTCAACAATTCCGTTTATCTCCAATACCTCCAACAACTCACGCTCGACGCGCATGGATGGCGCGACGATTCGGCAGCGTTCCCCACCCCGCGCGCCCTGTCCGTTGAATACCAAACGCCCGCGCGGTATGGCGATGAACTCGATGTGAGAACATGGCTCGCGCGTTGGGAAACTTGGCCGCGTTGGGAAACTTGGCGCGGTACGCACGGATATGAAATTACGCGCGTGCGGGATGGAACCAATGTATTGCGCGCGCAAATAGAGTGGGAGTTTGCAAGCGAGCTGGTGGGAGAGGTGTCGGATACGCGGGCGCTTCCACTCAAGCCCTTGGCGCTCGCACGCGACAATGGCGCGCGCCCGTGGTTTTGGAAACATCAGGTCGCGCGGTACGAAGTGGATGCCTTACAGGGCGCGCAGCTCGCGGCGTATTTTCATTGGCTCGAAGAAGCGACCTTTCGCACCGCACATGTGAGCGGGTGGACGATGGAACGTCTGCGCGCGGAAAATTTTGTCACGTTACAATATCGCCACGACGCGGAATTTTTCGAACCTGCGCGCAACCGCGATGAAATCGAAATCGTCAGTCGCTTGTTTGACGTACGCCGCGTACGCGCCACGTGGATTCACGAAATGCGCCGCATGCGTGACGGCAGATTGCTGTTGCGTGATTATTCCACCGGCGCCTTTCTCGATTGGCAGGGCAACGTTCGCGTCGCGCCGGCGGGAATGATGGAGCGATTGGTGCAAGGCGAGACCGCAGAGACCTAATATTACTTGGTCCTTTTACGGTCGGGCGATTCAAATCGCAGCAACCCAGAGCGAAATCGGCCTCCGCCGATTGAGATTTTGCATAATTTTGAGCCGTTTCAAGTCTGCGTAGGCAGACTTGGCTATGCGTTGCTGCGATTTCTAATCGCCAAGAATTGAACTGACAAAATAGTCCTAACTGGTTTTAGGGCGCGCCGCGCAATTGGTTCAGCAATTCCGCGTCGAATGGGTTTTTGCCCGCGCGCAGTGTTTCAATCCACGCGCGCCGCGACGGAGAAAAAATTTCGCGCGTGCGCGCGGGCTGCATGTCAAGCCAACGCACAAAGTTCGAGAACTCGTTCGCCGCATCTTCGTAACGCCCCAATTCTGCGTACACAATCCCCCGCGTATCGAGCGACCACGCGGTCGCATCGCGCGTAACCGCCGCATCGCATAACGGCAGCGCCAGCTGCGGTTGTTGTTCCAACGCGTATGCCCAACACGTCGCGCGCCACGCTTCGGGACGCGCGTCCTCGATACTTGTCGCGCGCTGCCAGTCCGCTTTTGCCGGAGTGCTTTCGTTCTGCACCAAAAAAGCCAAGCCCCGATTCAAAAATGATTCGTACAACGAAGTGGAATTCAAATTGCGATTGTACGCCGCAATCGCGCCATTCAGGTCACGCGGCGCGGTTGTCTGCATCAAATACCCGCGATAAAAATCAACCGCTGCGCGCATTTCGTTCGAGTATGGCGTGAGGTTTTCCGCATCGTGCAGCGCGTGCTGCGCGTTCGAGACATCGCCGCGCTCCAAATGCAGCGGAATCAATGTGAGCAGCGCGAGCGTGCGCAGCTGATTCGGCGTGCTCAAGTCAAGCGTCACGGTTTGGTCGCGCGGCAAAATCGGAAACACCGACGCGGCAAAATGGACGACCGGCACGCGCGGCGCGCTCGCAATTTCCACCCGCGCATTGTCTCCCGAATAATTTCCCCACAACATCGTTTCGGCGCCCGAACGTACGCGGAGCCGTTCCGCCATCGTGGGCTCGCGCACTTGGTCGGCAATGTCAATCAGTCGCGCGCCCGCCAAGTTTTGATTTTCGATTTCGCGTTCCAGCGTGAGCCGCAAGCGCGCGGTCACATTGTACGGCGGCGCCTGTCCGCCGCGACTGTTGAGCTGCGCGATAAGCACCACTTGTTCCGGCGGCAGGGGTGTGGGCGACGGCGTGGACGTGAGCGGAATCGGCGTCGGCGTGGGCGATTGCAGCAGCGCGACGAGATTGCTGCTTTCACCCGGCAGCAAAATGAACGCGCCGCCCGCGCCCAGCGCAAACAAAACTATCGCCAGCAAAATCCACCGCGCGCGTTTGGGCGCGGCAGTTGAAAGCGTTGGTGCGGTTTCCGAAATATCACGCGCCCCGGAGCGTTCGTCTTGCGTCTTAAGTGCTTGGTCGTCTGGTGCGCGTTGGTCATTCATCGTTCGTCCATCGTCTTTGCCGGGCACGAGCGGCTGTTCCGGTGCGAACCCGGCGGCAAGCAAAAGCGCATCGCGTTCGGCGGGCGTAAGACGCAGGCGTTCCGCACAGCGCAAAACATCTTCGCGCACGCGCGGACGCGCGGTAAGTCCCTCTTTCCAACGAAAAATCGTTTGCCGACTGACGCCCAGGTGCCGCGCCATTTCGCTGTCGCTGATGCCCGTGCGGGTCATGTATGCGCTCAAAAGTTCGCCGAACGATTTCATAAATTTTTCACTGCAAAATAGTTATAAACGCGCTGTACCATTGAATGGTACAACTGTATTGCGCCAAGTGGTACGCGCAGCGGGGTCAATGCGACGCGTTTGCGTCTTGAGACGCAACACGCCGCGCGCTATGGTCACGGCGAAAGTGTAATCGAAAACCGATAAAGTTCCTATACAAGGAGGCAAGCAAAATGTTTCGCCGCGTTACCATTTGGTTCGCGCTCGCCGCGCTCGCGTTCGGCATTTTGAATGCGTGCGGCGCGCCGATGGACGCGTCCAAGGCGCGTTCCGATGCTTTGATTCAGTCGGGCGGTCTGCCCCCCGCGCAAGAACTGCGCGTCGCCGAATACCTCAACTATTACAAACAAGATTTTCCCGCGCCCGTCAACACCGCCGTCGGACTGGACACGCGTTTGGGCAATCCGCAAATTTCCACCAACGGTGGCGAGGCGTGGCTGCAAATCGGTCTCCGCGCGCGCGATGCCGCCGCGCAACCCATTGCCCCGCTCAATCTCGCGCTGGTGATTGACCGCAGCGGCTCGATGGACGCCCCCGACAAAATGCCGTACCTCAAAACGTCGCTCGGCATTTTTTTGCGTTCGCTCGCGCCCAACGATTGGGTGTCCATCGTCGTGTACGATGACCGCGCCGAACTGCTCGTGCCCACACAAGCAGTTGGCGACGGACGCTGGATTGAAAATGCGGTCAGCCGCATTACGCCCGGCGGCGGCACCAATTTGTACGACGGTCTCGTGATGGGGCTCGAACAAGTGTCGCGCAATTACGACGCGCAGCGCAACAATCGCGTCATTCTTTTGACCGACGGCATCGCCAACGTGGGCATCACCGACCCGCAGCAAATCGCGTCCACCGCGCAAGCATTCAATGCGCGCGGCATTTATCTTGCCACGATTGGACTGGGGCGCGAATTCAATGACGCGCTCTTGGCGCAGTTGGCAAGCCAAGGCAAAGGCGGTTATCACTTTGTGGGCAGCGCGCAAGACATGGACAAAATTTTTCGCCAAGAAGTAACGGGCTTGCAGCAAAAAGCCGCGTCCAATGTGAGTGTGACGCTGATGCCGGAAGCAGGCGTGCGCATACTGCAAATTACCGGATATGATGGACAAATTCCGGCGGGGAATCTCACCGTCAAACTGCAAGACATGGGCACGGGCGATACGCAGATTGTGCTCGCGCATTTGAGCGTTCCGCCGGGTGTGAACGGCGCGCATACGGTGGTGAACGCACAGTTACGTTACAATGATTTGCTTGCGCCGCACGCGGAAATTCTCACACAAAGCGTCACGGTCGAGATGCTGCCAAATGCAAATCCCGACCCGCTGGTAGATACCCAAGTGCTGCGCAACGTGACCATTCAACGCACCGCCGAAGGATTACAAGAGATTGACCGTTTGTATCGCGCGCAAAAATATCTCGACGCCTGGAATCTTGCCGCGCAGTTGGAATACAATTTGCGGCGTGTAGCGCAGCTCACGAACGAGCCGCAAATGCTTCAAGACGCCAATACCCTGCATCAATATCAAAGCACCCTCGCGCAGTGGGTGCAGCGGCAAAATGGTTTCTTGCCGCAGTACACGCCGGCAAGCACTTTTACCAACGGCGCGAGCGAACGGCTGCCGACGTTCACGCCAGCCAGCACCGAGATTGAAATTCGCTGACCGCGCGCAAAAAAATCGCGTTACCAAAAAAAAACGCAATGCCCGCTAATTCGAGCATTGCGTTTTTAGAAAACGCGTTGGCGCACATCCGGCGCGGCGCCTTGCACCAAGGCGTGCGCGTGATATTTTTCTGCAACGTCTGCTATCGCGCCGTCGGCGTTGAGCCGCCCGCGTTCGAGCCACAACGCGCGCGTGCAGACTTGCGATAACAGCGCGAGGTCATGCGACGCGAGCAGAATCGTGCGCCCTTGGCGTTTCAACGCCGCGAGTTGGTCCACACACTCGCGAATAAAATCTTGGTCCGCCACCGCGAGCACTTCGTCCATCAACAAAATCTCCGGTTCGAGCTGCGCCGCAATCGAAAACGCGAGCCGCACCTGCATCCCGTTCGAGTACGTTTTGAGCGGTTCATAGATAAAATCGCGCATTCCCGAAAGTTCCACAATCGCATCAAATTTTTGGGCGAGGTCGCGTTGTTTGATTCCCAAAATCGCGCCTTGCAAAAAAATATTTTCGCGCCCGTTCAGTTCGCGATTGAAACCAACGCCCACATCCAACACCGCGCCGACGCGCCCGCGCAAATCCGCTTCGCCGCGCGTTGGACGCGTCACGCGCGCCAGAATCCGCAACAGTACCGATTTCCCCGCGCCGTTGTGCCCCACCAGTCCCACGCACTCGCCCGGCGCGATTTCAAACGAAACGTCGTTGAGCGCCCAACGTTCCTGCTCCGCGACGGCGCGCCCGTTTTGGGGCAGCACCCGCGCGAGCGGCATCCGCGCGGCTTGCTCAATGGACGCACGCAAGCCGCGCGTATAACTGCCCGGTCGCGCAAAGCGTTTCGAAACCGCGCGCACAGAAATTGCCGAATTCATTTGAAATATTTCACCGGATTCAAATCACATCCGCCAGGTTCGGTTCGCGGCGTTGAAAAAAAAAGAACCCGCTGCATAAAATGCCAAATGCCGAAACAGTGGAAATGAAAATCAAATCCGGCGGGGGCGCATACTGCGTACCGAGAAACGTCCACCGCATTCCTTCGACAATGGCGACCATCGGATTGAGCGCGTACAGCCACCGCCACGGCGCCGGTATCATTTCACTCGCATAAAACATGGGCGAGACAAACAGCGCCAATTGCAGAACAAATGGCAGCGCGAACGCAATGTCACGATATTCGGCATTGAGCGTGGCGAGCCACAGACCAATGCCGAACGCCGTTACCATCATCAATATCACCACAAGCGGCAGCGCCAAAATGGACCATCCCGGAATCACGCGATACCACAACAAAAGCACGGGGAGAAAAATCAACGCCACAGCAAAATCCACCAGCGCGGCGAGCGTCACCGAGAGCGGAATCAAGACGCGCGGCAGATAGACGCGCTGCACCAACTGCGAATGTTCGATAAAACAGTTTGCCGCTTTGGTGAGCGCGTGACTCTGATATGCCCACGTCGCGAGCGCGAGATAGACAAACAACGGATACGGAATGTTGCCCGGACCGGCGCCCACCAATCGCGTCACCAACAGACTCAGCACGATAGTGGTAATCAACGGCTGTCCCAACACCCACAACACGCCGGCAAACGTCTGCCGGTAACGCACGCGTAAATCGCGCCGCACCAACGCGGCAACGAGTTCGCGCCGTTCCCACACTTCGCGCCAGTCCAGTCCATTCCACGCGCGCGCAGGACGCACGCGGATGATTTTGGTCTCTGTCATGTTCGGCAAGGTCCCGACACATCCTCACGCAAGGCGGCTGGGCAGATGCGCCCGCGCGTGTCAAAGCGTCGAAATGGCATAGACGCGCACGGGCTGGGTCTTGCCTTTGATGGCGATTTCGCCTTTGTCAATGACGGCAAACGAGTCGTCCAGACTGTTGCGCGTTTGCTCATTGACCAGAATTTTTTCGCCAAGCGTTTTGGTTTCCGCCTCCAACCGCGCGGCAATATTGACGGCATCGCCCACACAGGTATACGTCGCCCGGTGCATGGTACCTGTATAGCCCGCAATCACCTGCCCCGACGCGACGCCGATACCGATGCGAATGAGCTGGCGCTTGGAGACGAGTTGTTCCTGATTAAACAACTCGATGAGCTCAATCATCTGCATCGCGGCGCGCACCGCACGCGGCGCGTGGTCGGCGCGTTCAACGGGCGCGCCAAAGATGGACATGAGTCCGTCGCCGACCATTTGATTCACAATGCCGCCTTCGCTTCCAATCGCGTCCATCATCAACGTATAATAATTGTTCAGCAGTTCAATCGTCTCGCTCGGCGCTTGCGATTCGGCAATGGTGGTGAACGAACGAATATCGCAAAACAGCGCGGTTGCCTCGACATATTTTCCGCCGAGCGTGAATCCGCTCGTCAACAAATCTTCCGCCACTTGTTCCGTCGCAAACTTGGAAATCAGTTCGCGCTGTTGGTCGCGCAGTTTCTTTTTTTCCAGCGAGGCATTGAGGCGCGCCTTCAAAAGGACGGGGTTCACCGGCTTGTGCAAATAATCTTCCGCGCCGAGTTCGATACACTTGACGACGCTTTCTAATTCGTCGAGCGAAGAGGTCATAATGACCGGAATATCGCGCAGATGCACATCGCCGCGCAATTTTTCCAGCACGCCAAAGCCGTCCAGTTCCGGCATTTCGACATCGAGCAGAATCAAATCGTACGCCTCGCGCGCAATCATGTCGAGCGCGAGCTTGCCATTTTCGGCAAACGCGACTTGATGCCCCAGCTGCTCCACACCGCGCGAGAGCAGCAAGCGATTCATCCGATTGTCGTCCACAATCAAAACAAAACTCATCCCTGCTTCTCCGCTCCGCGTTTATTTTCCAGCGTGCGCGCGACCTGTTGATACGCGTGTTCCAGCGCCGCAATTTTTTGGTCCGCGCCTTGCAAATTGCCTTCGCGCGCCATCTGCTCCAATTCTTTTGCCTGTGCTGCCAGCGTCGTCGCGCCAAAATTATTGCTGTTTGATTTCAAGCTGTGTGCGGCGCGCCGAAACGAATCCAAATCGTTCGCCGCGTATGCGCGTTTCATTTCGGCAAGCAGTTGTGGCGAGTCTTCCAGAAATGTTGCAATCAGTTCGCCGATGAAATCCGCGCCCATGGTCGCTTTCAAGTTCGCAAATGTCATTTCATCGAGTGGGCTGGCAGGGGTTGGGGGTTGGGAGTCGGAAAGACGCGATTTTGTTTTCAACAACGCGGCGACGAGTTCTTCCACACGAATCGGTTTCGTCAAGTAATCGTCCATGCCTGCGGCGAGACACATTTCGCGGTCACCTTGCATCGCGTTCGCCGTCATCGCAATAATGCGCGGGCGGTCTTGGCGCGCCCAACGTTTGTTGATTTGGCGCGACGCCTCCAGCCCATCCATTTCCGGCATTTGCACGTCCATCAAAATCGCGTCGTACGTTTGCCGTTCGAGCGATTCCAGCACCTCGATGCCATTCGCCGCCACATCCGCGCGGTAGCCCATTTGCTGCAACAAGCGCAGCGCGAGTTTTTGATTCACTGCATTGTCTTCGGCGAGCAAAATTCGCAACGGATGTTTTTGCGCGGTGGTTGGGTCGAGTGCCATGTTTTGTCCTCCTGTGGGAACGGGTGTCGTTTCGCGCGCAAACAGATTGACCAATGTATCGTACAGTTGTGAAGGTTTGATGGGTTTGCTAATTTGCGCGTTGAACAAGAGCGCTTCTTCGCGATGTCCGATAGAGCTGAATAACACAAGCGGCAGCGCGCGTTCATCGCGTTGATTGCGAATGGCATGTGCCAATTCTACGCCGTCCATGTCTTGCATGTGCATGTCGAGAATTGCCACATCGAACGGGTCGCCGCGTTGAATCCAACTCAACGCGTCTTGCGGCGACGCGGTATCACGCGTAATCATTCCCCAATTGCGTAAACAAGTGACAAGGATGCGGCGATTCGTCGTGTTGTCATCCACGATGAGCGCGCGCTTGTCATTCAGCAATGGCTGTGTCGTTTCCAAATCGCGTCGTGGGCGTAACGGAGTTGTCAACGCTTCGGTTTCGATTGTGAAATGAAATGTCGAACCTTGATTCTTGACGCTCTCGACCCACATCGTCCCGCCCATCATTTCGGCGAGCCGCTTTGAAATCGCCAGTCCCAGACCCGTGCCGCCATACTTGCGCGCGGTGGATGCGTCGGCTTGCGAAAACGATTGAAAGAGGCGCGCTTGTTGCTGCGGACTGATGCCGATGCCGGTGTCGCGGACGGAGAAATGCAAGACCGCAGACAACGGACGGCGGACGGCATGTTCCGTTGTCGGTTGTCCTTCGTCCGTCGTCACATTCAAAACAACTTCTCCGTTCTCTGTGAACTTTACAGCATTGCTCAACAAATTTACAAGAATCTGTCGCAAGCGCGTGGCGTCGCCGACGATAGTTTGTGGAACATTCGCATCGAATTGATACGCGAGGTCGAGACCTTTTTCTGCCGCGCGCGTGGCGATGAGGTCGAGCGCGCCTTCGACGGTCTCGCGCAAATCGAGCGGTTGATTGTCAATTTCCATTTTGCCCGCTTCGATTTTGGAAAAGTCGAGAATGTCGTTGATGATGGTGAGCAGCGCGTCACTGCTGGAGCGAATAATGTCTGCGTATTCGCGTTGTTCCTCGTTCAACGGTGTGTCGAGCATCAAGCCGCTCATCCCAATAATCGCGTTCATCGGCGTACGAATCTCGTGGCTCATCGTCGCGAGGAATGCAGACTTGGCTTGGTTCGCTTGTTCCGCTTCGCGCCGCGCGGTCTCTTTTTCCGCAAACAAACGCGCATTCTCAATCGCAATGACGGCTTGGTCGGCAAAGGTTTCCACGAGCGCGATTTGTTTTTCATCGAACGGTTCAGGCGATTTGCGGACGATAACAATCACCCCGAGCGATTCTTGTTCGCGCAACAGTGGTGTTGCCAGAATGGTCTGAACACCAATCGGCAAATTTACGTCTTTGGTGAGTTTCCATTCGTCATCCGGCGCGTTGGCGAGGTCTGCGACCTGAACGGTACGGCGTTCCAAATGGGCGCGTCCGCCGACCATTTGTGCGTTCAAGGGGGCGCGACGTTCTTCCACCGGGATCTCGTGAATGTTGGTGCCGGAAACCAATACGAGCCATTCGCCTTGCACGCGCACGATGAACGCGTCATCGGCTTGACACAGCTGCGCGGCATAGTTCGCAATTGAATCAAGGACCGGTTTTTCATCGCCCGGTGATTGACTGATGATGCGTAAAATTTCACTCGTCGCTTGAGCTTCACGCGCGCGTCGTTCGGTCTCTTCGAGGAGCCGATGGCTCTCGTTAAACAAACGCGCGTTCTGAATCGCGATCGCCGCTTGGCGTCCGAGCCCGATGGTGAAATCCAAATCGTTTTGTGTGAACGCGCCATGTTCACTCTTGTTGCGCCACACCGTCAACACGCCAATCACTTGGTCGCGCAAGGTGAGCGGGACAAAAATGATAGCTTCGTCCTCATCGTCCGCCGTGCCGCCAACTTTGCTGATGCGCGGGTCGTTGAATGGTTCGTTCACCAATTCCGCCTTGCCCGTTTGCGCGACGCTGCCCGTGATGCCTTGCCCGCGTTGAATCACATTCTCTCGAAAGACATCCGCATATTTTCCGCGCGCAGCGACAGTGCGTAATGATTCATCGGGTTGCAACAAACGCACCACCACATCGCGCGCGTGCAGCACTTGTTCCGCGCGCGTGGCGATTTGATTCAACACTTGATTCAAATCGAGCGTGGCGGAAATTTCGCGTCCGATTTCGTTCAGCGCGGCGGTTTCGCTCGCGCGGCGCTGCGTTTCATCAAAGAGGCGCGCGTTTTCGAGCGCGACGCTGATGCTTGATGCAAGGGTTTCCAGCAGCCGTACATCGGCATCCGAGAACGCGTTTTCAATATCCAGATTTTGGAGCGAAATAGCCCCGCGAAAATTGGCGCCGCTAAAGATGGGAACAGCGATGTACGATTTTGGCAGTTCGCCCGCATTAGCTTGAAAGAACGCATAGTCGCGCGCGCGTGCCGCAAAGTTTTGATTGATCACCAGGGGCGTGCGCGCTGTTTGAAAGTAATCGCCGAGCGGACCGAGTTCTCCGGCTTTGTGTGGAATGGGTTCAAAATAGACGCGCGCGCCGCGTTCAATGGCGTATGGAAAGCGCGAGAGGTTCGCCATCTCATCGCGGTACCCAATGACGACAACCTGCGCGTCAAAAATCGCGCGGATTTTTTCTCCGACCAGTTCATAAATTCCTTGCATGTCGAGTTTCGACGCTAGTCCTTGTTGGACGCTGTTGATGATTTGCAATTCCGCCGCGCGTTGTTCCGTTTCCTTTAACAGACGCTGCGTTTCGTCAAACAGGCGCGCGTTTTCGAGCGCCACGCTCATGCTGGACGCGAGGGTTTCGAGGAGGCGCACGTCCGATTCGCTGAACGCATGCTCGCGCGACACCGACTGCATCGAAATCGCGCCGCGTAATTCGCCGCCCACGAACATCGGCACAAACACCCCCGACATTGCCGGCAGCGTTCCTTCGACGACACCCAAATTCAGCGCTGCCATTTCTGCGCGTGTATGTATGACTACGGGTTGACCTGTGGCAAGGAACGCCTCGCGGAACGGATTATCTTGACGCAAGGGACTCGGCGGCGGATAGTAACGCTGTCCATTTTCTACAACATAACGGCTATGCACCACGCGATTGACGATATCGGGTTGTGTGATACTCAAGGTTTCGGCGTGGAAAATTTCTTGAATCTTGTCGCCCACTAAATCATAAATCGCCTGCATGTCGAGTTTCGACGCCAGTCCTTGTTGGACGCTGTTGATGATTTGCAATTCCGTCGCGCGTTGTTCGCTTTGCGCGAGCAGTTCATTGCTTGCCGCGTACAAGCGCGCGTTGGCAATGGCGATGGCGGCTTGACGCGCCATCCCGATAAGAAAATTCAAATCGTCCGGGGTAAATAATTCGCGCGTTAATTTTTCGCGCCATACGGTCAACGCGCCAATCACATTTTCTTGCAGCAGCAAGGGCGCGACGAGTAACTGCTCGCCTTCGGATTCGTGCGTCGTGCCGGGAATGTGAATCGCGCGCGCGTCTTTGCTCGTGTCGTGAATCCTGTCCGCGCGTTTGCTCGCCGCAATACTGCCGATCATGCCCTCGCCCATTTTGAACGTTTCGACGCGAATGGCATCTGCCTCGTCACCGAACACCGAAATCGGTTTCAACGTTTCGCCGTCCAATTCCAAAAGTAACACGGCGCTGGTGTCGGCATTGAGGACGCGCTGCGCGTTCGCGGCGATGCGGTCAAGGACGGTGTTCAAATCGAGTGTTTCGGAAATTTCGCGGCCAATGTCCGTGAGGGCAGACATTTCATTCGCGCGATGTTGGGTCTCGTCAAACAGGCGCGCGTTTTCGAGCGCGACGCCAAGTGAGGAAGCCAGCGTGATGAGCAAACTCACATCGGCGTCACTGAACGCGTCTTCGTGGTCGAGATTTTGCAAATCAATTGTGCCGATGACGTGATTGCCGACAATGATGGGGACACCAACATATGATTTTGACACTTCGCCGCTGCCAATGTACATGACGCCAAACTCGGCAGCACGCGCGGGCGTATCGTGATTGAGAACCAACGGCTGACGCGTCTCGACAATGTGTTTGGTCAAGCCGCCCAGTCGTCGAGGTGGGTCATAATAGCGTTCGCCGCGTTCGATGGCGTATGGAAAGGTCAGCATATTCGTCGCCGCGTCATAGAGATTAATGCTCACCACTTGCGCATCAAAGAGGTTGCGAATTTTTTCGCCGACGAGTTCGATAATCGCTTGATAGTCGAGTTTCGAGGCAAGCCCTTGCTGCACGCTGTTGATAATGGCAAGTTCCGCCGCGCGCTGCTGCTCCGCTTGAAACAAACGCTGTGTTTCGTCGAACAAGCGCGCGTTTTCGAGTGCGACACTCATCGAGGAAGCGAGGGTTTGGAGTAAGCGGACGTCAGAATCGCCGTAGGCACGTTCTTGTTCATAGTTTTCTAACTGGATAACGCCCGTGACTTCGCTGTCCACAAATAACGGAACACCGAGCCAAGATTTTACTGTATCATAGTCTTCGCCTTCGGTGATGACGGCGCCAAGTTCTCGACCTCGTTCTGCTGCATTTTCGTTGATGAGCAGATAGTTGCGCGTCTGAATAATGTGTGACAACAGACCCGGACCAAATTCATGCGAGAGATTTCGTAATACCTCTCCGCGAAACAAATAGTACGGAGATTTGATGAGGTTCGCTGCGCGGTCATACATGGAAATCGCTACACCTTGTGCATCGAACACTTCGCGTAGTTTATCTCCGACGAGTTCGTAAATCTCCTGCAGATCGAGTTTGGATGCGAGACCTTGCTGCACACTGTTGATGATTTGAAGTTCCGCCGCGCGCTGTTTTTCCGCATCAAACAAATTCGCGTTTTCAATGGCGATGCCAACAAACGACGCGAGGGTTTCGAGCAAGCGCACGTCATTTGGCGTATAAAGGTTTTGCGGATAATTCTGTACCGCAATCACACCAATGGCTTGGTCGGCGTTGAATATCGGCACGCCCATCCACGATTCGGGATGTTTGCCGCGTCCGGCGTTGACGCTAAGCGCGCCGCGCGCCAACATTTCCGCGCGCGTATTCAACACCAACGGCGCGCGCGTTTCAAGCACAATGGAGGAAAGCCCTGTCCCCAACGCGATGGGGGGGGGGGACAAACGTTCACCATCATTTTCAACCCAATAAGGAAAATAAATTTCGCGTTTGTGTTTGTCCACCAACGCAATGTAACATTCGGGGTTGCCAAAAATTTCGCGCAGCTGCGCGCCGATGAGTTCGTACAGCGACGTCAACTCCAGTTTGGATGCAAGCGCCTGCTGTACACGATTGATGGTGGCAAGTTCGGTGGCGCGTTGTTCGGTTTCGTGCAAGAGCCGTTTCGATTCGTCAAACAAACGCGCGTTTTCGAGCGCGACGCTCATGCCGTTCGCCAGCGTTTGCAGCAAGTGAACATCGGACGAACTAAAGGCATATTCGCGTTCGATGCTCTGAATCGAAATCGCGCCGGTCACCTCTCCATTCGTGATGAGCGGCACCGTGACGCCCGATTTCGCCGTCCCGGTCTCGTCAATCATCGGCACGCCCGCATCCATAAAATCTTGCGTCGTGTTGGCGAGAAACGGTTCGCGCGTGTCGAGCAAGCGAAACGTCAACGCGTTGAACGGGGTCGCTGCAACCATTTGGCGCATCCCATTTTCATAAAAGTAGGGATAGTGCGTGTGTTGCTGTTCGAGCTCGTACTGCGCGAGATACACCACTTGTGAGGAAAAAAGTTCGCGAATTTTTTCGCCGACGAGTTCATAGATGGCTTGCATGTCGAGTTTTGACGCAAGCCCTTGCTGCACGCTTTTGATGATCTGCAATTCTGCCGCACGCTGCGCGGCAATTTTTTCCCAATCGGGCGTCGAATGTTTTCGCGCGCGCGGTTTGGTGGGCGCGGGTGGGGTTTTGCGGGCGCGCGTTGATTTCGGATTTATTTTCGACTTGGCGTTCGGCATATTCGATTCCTTTGTCCATCAACACTACTACAAACTTTCGTGACGCGCAATGCTTTGCCTGCAATTTTATACGCAGCGTACGCGTATGTCTGTCGCGTAGGTGACGGACACCTGCCAGCGAATAATGCGGTAAAGAACACCGCGAACGGAAAAGCGGATGCCGCGCGCTTGATATCCGCTTTCCCTAATCCGCTAGCCGCCGTTCACATTGACATTCATTCCGCGCGCTTGTAAAATCCCACGACGTTTCAACATCAGCCAGACGTTTCAACGAAACGTCTCTACAAATGTCATGCTTAATCTTCAACCCTTTCTCGAAACCTCTTTTCCGCAATTCCTCTCTGACCTCGAAACACTTGTCAATGTAGATTGCGGCACGTTCACCAAACGCGGCGTGGATTTCGTTGGCGATTGGGTCAATGCGCGCGGGCAAGAATGGGAATGGGATATGGAATATTTTCCCGTGCGCGAATTTGGCAATTGTCACCTTGCGCGTGTGCGCGGCAAGGGCGCGGGAAAATTTTTGATGCTCACGCATCTCGACACGGTGTATCCCGAAGGCATCGCGGCGGAGCGTCCCTTGCGCGCCGAAGGCAACAAGCTTATCGGTCCCGGCGTTTGCGATATGAAAGGCGGCTTGCTCGTAGCAATGTACGCGCTGCGCGGTTTGCAGCGCGCAGGGTTTGACGATTTTTCCGAACTCGGAATTTTCTTTTGTTGTGATGAAGAAATTGGTTCGCCCACATCCAAGAAAATTTACGCGCCGTTCGTCAAACAAGCCGATGCAGTGTTGGTGCTCGAAAACGCGCGGGCGAATGGCAATATCGTCAGCGCGCGCAAAGGTTCGGGCGAATACACATTACGCGTGCAGGGTCACTCGGCGCACGCGGGCGTCGAACCCGAAAAAGGCGCGAACGCGATTTTGGAACTCGCACATCAAATCATCGCTCTCCACAATTTGAACGGCATCGCGCCGGGCGTCACCGTGAATGCAGGCATCGTCAACGGCGGTACACGCACCAACGTTGTGCCGGACGAGGCGCTGGTCCAGTTCGACGTGCGCGCGGTGGACCCGGAAGGCGCGCGCATGGCGCACGACGCGATTATGCAGCTCGCCGCGCAAACGCATGTGCCGCGCACGCAAGTGGAAATTCAGGGACGCTTTGGTTTTCCACCTATGGCAAAAACGCCCGCGATTGCCAAGATGGCGGAATGGGCTAAAGAGGTCGCGCGCGAATTGGGTTTTGAAATTCAAGACCAGGCGACCGGTGGCGCATCCGATGCCAACAATGTCGCGCAGTTCGGTATTCCCGTTCTCGATGGACTCGGACCCATCGGCGGACTGGACCACAGTCCCGAAGAATATATCGAGCGCGACAGTCTCATTCCGCGCACGCAGCTGCTCGCCGGATTGCTTGAAACCCTGTGCGCGCGGCGCGCCGAATTGACAGCATTTGAGCAAAAATGATTCAGCCCGTTGCGCATCCCGCGCGTTCGTTCGACGATGCCGTGTCGCGCATCCGCGCACTGCAAGCGCAAGACGACGACGCGATTCATCCCAGCTCACAGACCAAATTTTGGTCGCACGGCGACGCGGCGCGCGACGCGGTGCTGTACTTGCACGGCTATACAGACAGCGTGCAGCAATTTGCGCCGTTCGCAGAAATTTTATTTGAACGCGGCTTTAATGTGTTTGCGCCGCGCTTGCCGCATCACGGCTACAAAGACCGCCTGACGCACGCACACGGCAAACTCACCGCGCCGCAGTTGATGGAATGGACCAGCACGATGACGGACACGGCGCGCGGGCTCGGCAACACATTAACTGTCATCGGTCTTTCGCTCGGCGGCGTACTGGCAACTTGGGTCGCGCAATTTCGCGGCGACGTGGAACGCGTGTTAATTGTGGCGCCCGCGCACGGCACCAGTTTGATTCCGCCGCGTTTCACGCGCCCTGCCGCGCGGCTGTTTCAACGTTTGCCCAATTTTTTCATGTGGTGGGACCCGCGCGTGCGCGAGCAAGCGGGTTTCGAGTACACCTATCCGCGTTTTGCCACGCACACACTTTCGCATCTGTTTTTGTTTGGGCATGAATTGCTGCACGCCGCGCGCGAACATCCGCCCGCCGCGCACAGTGTTTGGATGATTACGAATGAAAATGATTTTGCGGTGAGCAATGTGTTGTGTCAATCGTTTGTCGAGGCGTGGCGTTCGCATGGAACGAACCAAGTGCATACATATCAATTTCCGCGCGCGCTCGGCATTCCACACGATTTGTTTGACCCCGCCGACCCGCTCGTGAAACCGGAATTTGTTTATCCCCCGTTACTTGAAATTATCGAACACGGCACGACCGCCAGTTCAGAGCTAAAGGAGAATGGAAATGAGCAAAAAAAAGCATCAACGACGTGAGCCCCAAAATGAGGAACAAAATAATTCACCCGAAGGACAAGAGTTGGGCGGAGTGCTTGGCGCCATCTTGGGTGGAATGGCGCAAGGTGGAATGCCGCCGAGTGGCACCCCCTCCACATCCCGTCCCACACCCTCAAGCGGCGATGAGGTGTTGGGCAGGTTGGGTGGAATACAGGACGCGCCCATGATTGGACAAGACAGCGCGCCGGCTCCAGACACATCGAATCGAATGCCGGCAGGAGGCGACCTCGGCGGTTTACTCGGCGGACTCTTGGGCGGCGCGGGAGCCGCGAGGGGAACATCACAAGGGATGCCCGGCGGCGGTTCCGGTGACCCGATGAGCGACTTGCTCGGTTCACTGCTCGGAGGAATGGGCGGAGGCGCACCGCAGGGCGGAATGCCACAAGGTGGAATACCGCAAGGTGGAATGCCGCAAGGCGGCAGTGGTGACCCGATGAGTGATTTGCTCGGCGGTCTGCTCGGCGGCATGGGCGGTGGTTCGCCTCAAACGGGCGGACAGGGCGGCGATATGATGGGTGGACTGTTGGGCGGCTTGCTCGGCGGCGGGAAGGGCAGCTCGTCTTCGCAAATGGGCGCGATGGGCGGCGGCGGTATGAATTCTGTACTTGCACCTATTGCTGACATCATCTCGGAAAAACTTGGCATCTCGCGTGAAATTGCGATGGCGGCGCTTGCCATCATTGTGCCAATTATTTTGAGCAAATTGATGAGCGGCGGACAACAAGGTGGAATGACGCGTCAAGGACTGACCTTTTCGCCGGATGAGCAAAATGAAATGATTCAACAAATCACCGCGCAGACGGGAATGGATCAACAATCTGCGGCGGCGACAGTAAATCAAACCCTCGCCGTGTTGGGTGGACAATAATAAAAAACATCGCCGCAAAATTTGCGGCGATGTTTTTTTGTGCGACAAATTTCAAATTTGTCTTAACGCAGCGCAATCATCAAATCATTCACATTCGTTTGCGTCGGACCGGTAATGAGTAAATCATCCAACGCGGCGAAAAAGTGATACGCGTCGTTGTTATCCAAAAATGCGCGCGCGTCCATTCCCAACGCGTGTGCGCGGGACAACGTCGTGTTGTCCGCGAGCGCGCCTGCGGCGTCCGTCGGTCCGTCCGTTCCATCCGTGCCCGCGCTCAACACCACAATGTTTTCATCTCCCGCGATTTCGAACGCGGACGCCAACACCAATTCTTGCGCGCGTCCGCCTTTGCCGTGACCGCGCAGAGTCACCGTCGGTTCCCCCCCCCCCAACCAGCAAGTGCGGCGTTTTCCCTCTTTTGCCCACTTTCCCAACTCGCGCCCAATTTCGCGCGCTTCGCCTTGCAGCTGTGTCGAAAGCAGATTCACCGCATAGCCGCGCGCGCGCGCCGCGTTCGCCGCCGCGTCGCACGCGATTTGATTGTCCGCGATAATCGCGTTCGTGACGCGCGCAAACAGCAGGTCATTTGCTTTGGGCGTATCGGGAATTTCACCGCGCGCGCCGCGTTCATAATGTTCGATGATGGACGCAGGAAACATTTCGCGCAAATTATATTTTTCCACAATCGCCAAACAATCTGCGAACGTGGACGAATCGGGCGCGGTGGGTCCCGAAGCGATTACGTCGAGCGGCGAACCCAAAACGTCAGAAAGAATTAACGACACAACGCGCGCGGGCTGCGCGAGCCGCGCCAGCTGTCCGCCTTTGACTTGCGAAATATGTTTCCGTAAGGTGTTGATTTCATAAATCGTCGCGCCGCAGCGCAGCAGCGCGTTCGTGAACCCGCGCAAATCGTCGAGCGTTACGCCGTCCACCAACCACTCGAACAGCGCCGAGCCGCCGCCAGAAATCACACACAACACCAAATCCTTGTCCGTAACGCCATCGAGGAGTTCCACAACCGCGCGAGTGCCGCGTGCGCCGTTTTCGTCGGGCAGCGGATGTCCCGCTTCGTAGATGTTCACGCGGCGCGTTGGCGCGACATGTTCGTATTTCACCGTCACCGCGCCCGCGTGCACGTCCACGATTTCTTCCACCGCTTGCGCCATGCGCGCGCCCGCCTTGCCCGTGCCCACAACAAACACGCGCCCGCGCGTCGTGTCGAAACTCGGCGCGTCGTTTAGATACAAAACATTTCCCGTGCGGCGCAAAACGCGTTGAATGGCGAGACGCGGGTCTGCCGCGCGCAGTGCCGCGTCAAAGATTGCACGCGCGTCGGAACGGAGAGAATGGAGACTTGTCATCGGATTGAAAACGCAAAGCTACACAAATCAAAAAGCGAATCTACACAAATACCAACCGACATGAAAATTTCGCGTATATTCGTCCCGCTTGGCGAAAAAATTCGCGGCTTAATCCAATTCGCTCGCAACAAATTTTCGGATTTCGTCATAACCGGACAACGATAAATCGAACCAGCAAATGCGCGCATCGCCCGGACGAAACCAATTTGCTTGATGACGAATAAATTTGCGCGTATTGCTTTTCAACAAGGTCATGGCTTGGTCAAGTGAAATTTCGCCGCGCACGAACGCGCCGATTTCGCGATACCCCAATCCCGTCATACTCGGCAAATCGAACGCATAGCCGCGCGCGACCAACGCGCGCACTTCATCCACCAAGCCGTCTTGAATCATTTTATCAATGCGCGCATCCACCCGCGCGTACAACAACGGGCGCGGCAGGCTGAGACCGATTTGCACAATCGGATACGGGGGGGGGTGACGCGTTTGCAGCGCGGACATTTTTTCACCCGTTGCGTCAATCACTTCGAGCGCGCGAATCATCCGCCGCGTATTGTTGGGCAAAATGGTCGCGGCGATTTCGGGGTCGAGCGTTTGCAGGCGCGCGTACAATTCGGGTGCGGGAATTTTTTCCAGTACGGCGCGCTGCGCCAAATTCGGCGGCACGCGCGGAATGTTATACCCCTCTACCACGGCGCGCACATACAGCCCCGTGCCGCCAACGAGAAACGGAATTTTGGCGCGCGCAAAAATATCGTCAAGCGCCGCGTACGCGCGTTTTTGATATTCCGCCAGCGTCAATTCTTGGTCCGGCTCTACCACATCGAGCAAATGATGCGGCACGAGGGCGCGTTCGGCGCGCGTCGGTTTCGCCGTGGCAAGATCCATTCCGCGATAAATCGTGCGCGAATCGGCAGAAACAATTTCGCCGTCGAACTCGCTCGCGAGTTTTAATGCGATGTCCGTTTTGCCGACAGCGGTGGGACCGACGATGGCGAATAATTTTTGATTTTTGATTTTCGATTTTTGATTTTCCAATCTCAAAGCTCGAATCTCCAATCTCCAATTTCACAACTGGACCGCGTTCTTTATCACTTCCACACGAATCAATTTGCCCGTCTTGTCCAATTCCACCGCAACCAAATCAATGCGCCATGCCTTGTCTTGAAACAATTCGTGTTCGGCAATGAACGCGTCGGCAAGCTGAACGAGTTTCAATTGTTTGCGCGGCGTGAGCGCTTCTTCGGGCGCGCCGTGTGCGCGCGTGCGGCGCGCTTTGACTTCGACAAAGGCGATGCCATCTTTATCTTCCGCGATGAGGTCAATTTCACCGTAACGCGTTCTCACATTGCGCGCGAGGAGGCGATAACCATTTTGTTCGAGATGCAGCGCGGCAACGCGTTCGGCAGAATCGCCAAAATTTTTGTGCGCGCGTTTCGGTGGATTCATGCGCGGGATTGTAACACAATCGCGGAGGGAGAAAGAGAGAGTCGTCGTTCGTCGCGTGTTATTCGGGGCAGGTCAGCTTGACCGGTGCGAATGACTTGCGATGGACGGGCGACGCGCCAAATTCGCGCAGCGCGCGCAGATGTTCGCGCGTGCCGTATCCTTTGTTCTGCGCGAAATGGTATGCGGGGAATTGCGCGTCGAGGTCGCGCAGGATGCGGTCGCGTGTCACTTTGGCAAGAATGGACGCGGCGGCAATCGAGAGCGCGAGCGCGTCGCCGTGAATGATGCCTTGCTGCGGAATTGCAAGTTCGGGGAGAATGAGCGCGTCGAGCAAAAGCGCGTCAGGACAAATCGCGAGGGCATCCAATGCGCGATACATGGCAAGCCGCGACGCGCGCGCGATATTCAGCGCGTCAATTTCGTCGTGCGACGCCGAGCCAATCGCATACGCTTTGATACATTCGCGCAGCGGCTCAAATAATTTTTCGCGCGCTTTTTCCGTGAGCAGTTTAGAATCGTTGGCGCGCGCAATCGCTCGAAACAACTCCGCATTCATCCAATCCCTTGCAATCTTGTCGTCTACATGCGGAAAAATCACCACCGCCGCGACGACGGGACCCGCAAGCGCGCCGCGTCCCACTTCGTCCAAACCGGCGACATGCAAAAAGCCGTCGCGCCAAAACGCGCGTTCATATTCGAGTGAGGGAAAAGTTTTCTGCGCGTACATTCTGAATCCAATGTCGTTTTCGCGCGGGAACAAAAAACCGAGGCAGAGTTGCCTCGGTAGTGGTTCAACTGTCAGTCTCGGGCGCCTCGGCTTCGGGCGTTGTGCTTTTGCGCGTGTCCATCCGCTTTTCGCGCAAACGCGCGGCTTTGCCTGTGCGTCCGCGCAAATAATACAGCTGCGCGCGGCGCACGTGCGCGTGGCTGATAACTTCGATTTTTTCCAAACGCGGCGAGTGTAAGAAAAAGGTGCGCTCGACGCCGACACCATGTGCTCCAATCCGGCGCACGGTGAAATTTTGATTGATGCCGCCGCCGCGTTTTCGCATGATGACGCCTTGAAAGACCTGAATGCGTTCGCGGTCCCCTTCTACAATGCGCACGTGCACTTTGACGCGGTCGCCCGGACGCAGTTCGGGGACGCTCTTTTTCAAATTTTCGTTGACGACAGTTTCTACAAGGTTCATGGTAGGTTCCTTTCCAAAAGCCCGGGGTTCAGACGCAAAAAAATCCCCGCGCACCACGCGGGCAAGTCCGTTGTCGCAACAACAGGACGCAAAATATAGCATAATCAATTCGTTCGCGCAACTTTTCACGCGCACGCGGGTGTAGTTCACATTGGGGGTAAATTTTCGGGCGAATGGAATTCGCACCAACGAAACGCGAAACGTGCCTCCGCACGTTAGTCTGCGAAGACAGACTTGGTGTAGTTGTTGCCGCGATTTCTAATCGCCTCTAACATTCGCCCCGAAACTGAACTGCACCCCGCGCGCGCGAGCTCGCTCGATTTTTGTCTGTGCCGTTTGACGCCTGCCGCGAACGCGCTAGAATTTTCGCAATGGATGAATTACAACGCGCGCGTTATTTGCGCCAAATTATTTTTGCTCCCATCGGCAGTGCGGGACAGGAAAAATTGCTCGCGGCGCGGGTGCTCGTCGTCGGCGTCGGCGCAACCGGTTCGGTGATTGCGTCCACGCTCGCGCGGGCGGGCGTTGGCGTATTGAAAATTGCCGACCGCGATTTTGTCGAATGGAACAATTTGCAGCGCCAGGTGTTGTACGACGAAGATGACGTTGCAACGCGGAAGCCCAAAGCGATTGCTGCCGCAGAAAAACTACGACGAATCAATTCGTCACTACAGATTTCGCCTTGTGTAACGGATGTCAACGCGGAAAATGTTGAAGAATTGATTGCGGATGTGGATTTGGTTTTGGATGGAACAGATAATTTCGAGACGCGCTATTTGGTCAACGACGCGTGCGTGAAACAGAACAAGGTGTGGATTTATGGCGGCGCGGTGGCAAGTTATGGCGCGACAATGACAATTATCCCTCACGCGTCGGCGTGTTTTCGCTGTGTCTTTTTGCACGCCCCGCCGCCCGGCACCTTGCCTACGTGCGATTCGGCGGGAGTTATCGCCCCAATTGTGAATGTGATCGGTTCGCTTGTTTCGGCGGAAGCAATCAAATTCATCACGGGTTCGGGTGAACGCAATCGCGGACTCATCAACGTGGACGTGTGGGACAATACATTTGATACGTTTGAAATTGCGCGCCGCGCGGATTGTTCGTGCTGCGTAAAACACGAATTTGATTTTCTCGACGACGCGCACGATGGCGCGGCATTTCTCTGCGGACGCAACGCGATTCAAGTGCGCCCCGCGCGAAAACATGATTTGGATTTACAACAACTCGCGCAGCGCCTTGCCCCACTCGGTCGCGTGATGCAAAATGAATATCTCGTGCAATTCGCGTTCGACGATTTCGACATGGCGATTTTTCCGGACGCGCGCGCGATTATCAAAGGAACGGAAGATGCGAGTGTGGCGCGGAGGGTGTACGCGAAATACGTGGGGAATTGACGAACGACGAATGATGAATGACAAATGGAAAGTAAATTGCTAAACGCGCTGAATCAAAACATCATCACTTGCGAAAAATGTCCGCGCCTTGTCGCGTACCGCGCAAAAATCGCGCGCGAGAAAAAACGCATGTATCGCAATGACGACTATTGGGGCAAACCGATTCCGGGTTGGGGCGACCCGCACGCGCGCGTGTATCTGGTCGGACTCGCGCCCGCGGCGCACGGCGGCAATCGCACCGGGCGCATTTTTAC
>JAKOPZ010000035.1 GCA_029778615.1 Chloroflexota bacterium
AACATCACGCCGAAGCGGAACGCATTCGCGCGTATTTGGAGAAACGAAAAATCAACTCGCAATCTATCGAAAATTTCCAAATCGGCTATGCGCTCAATTCGTACAACTCTCTCCTTGAACATTTGAAAACCAAAAGATTTAGCGTTCAAGAGATTTCGAGTGCGGGCTTGGCGTCGTCGAATGAAGACGGACGTGTGTGGGACCGTTTTCGCGGACGCCTCATGTTTCCGATTCGCAATCGGCGCGGGGAATTCATTGCGTTCGGCGCGCGCGCAATGAGTGATGACCAGCAGCCGAAATATCTCAACTCGCCCGATTCTCCCATTTTTTCCAAAAGCGATACCTTGTACGGACTCGACATGGCGAAGGACGAAATCCGTAAAGAGAATCTCGCCATCATTGTCGAGGGCTATACCGATGTTGTTGTTGCACATCAAGAGGGTTTCAAAAATGTGGTGGCGTCGCTCGGCACCGCGTTGACGGAAAAACAATTGTCGCAATTGTCGCGCCTGACGAAACGATATGCCCTCGCACTCGACGCGGACGAAGCGGGCGCGGCGGCAACGGAACGCGGTTTGAATTTGGCGCGGCAGGCATTGTCGTACAAAAACGCGCCCGTGCCTGTCGGTCCCGGTTTGATTGTGTTCAAAGAACGTCTCGACGCGGAATTGTTGATTTTGGAAATGCCGCTTGGGCGTGACCCCGACGAAGTGATTTTGGAAAATCCGGATGCGTGGCGCGCGCTCGTTACCAACGCAATGCCATTGCTCGATTATTATTTCAACATTCAAGCGCGCGATGTGGATGTAACCACCGCGCAAGGAAAATCGGAACTCGCGAAACGTTTGCTGCCGATAATTGCCCAAGTCAAAGACAAGGTGCAGCGCGAACATTACGCGCAAGAATTGGCGCGGCGCACGCGTTCCGACGAGCGCATGATTTTGGAACAGCTCAGTACGTTTGACAAAGCAGACGCGCCCGTGCGCGTGAATAAAGTGATGCGCGATGTGCCAAACAAGCCGAACGCCGCGCGTTACGATGAATACTTGCTTGTGTTGGCATTGCGCGAACCCGCGCTGCTTTCCGAAATCACATTCTTGACGCCGGAAGATTTTGACCAGCCCGATACGCGCGCACTGTACGAAGCGTTGCTCGAATTCAATACGCGCGCGGTCGCGCCGGACGCGGATGAATTCGTGCATTCCTTGCACGAGGTCGCGCGCGAAACCGGCGAGCGTTTGCGCGAAGCGTCAAAGCGAATACAATTCAATCCGAACGACGCGCCGCGCGAAATTCAGGCGGCGGCGTATCGTCTGCAATTGCAGCGGTATCAGAATGAATTAACCCAACTACGCTTTTTGCTCGCGGAAACATCTGTCGAAGAACAACACGAATTGGCACAGCGCGTGTTTCATGTCAGTGGACTTGTCGCACAGACCAAGCGCGCGCTCGATGCGCGTACGCTGATTAAATCTCCCATGACGGCGCAATGAATCGTGTAACGGCTCGCTTTTGATATGTCCAAAAAACCTGTAAATTCCCTCGTTCCCAAATCAAAAAAACAAGATCGCGCGTCGCATCCGGAGAACGGGAGCGAACCTTTGCTCACAATGGTGACAGACCTTGGGAGTCAAGCGGACGCGCCCGAACCACCGGACATGGACGCGATGCTGGACCGTCTTGTTCAACTGGCTGGCTCGAAAAAACGCTTGACCGCAGACCAAGTCCGACGCGAGTATCCGGATACGGAAGACGACCCGGGACTGCTCGCCGATTTGCAGCAACTGCTCGCGGATGTTCAGGTAACGCTGGACCTGGGTGAAAAAGAGAGCAGTCTGCTTCAAGATGAAGAACCGCCGATTATTGTTGACCATGTTGAGACCGAAACGGGGAGCGACCCGGTGCGCATGTACTTGCGCGAAATCGGGCGCGTGCCGTTGTTGAATTCTGCTGAAGAATCCCATCTCGCGGCGACGATGCAAAAGGGCTTGCGCGCACAGGAACTTTTGAAACAAACGGGCAATGACATCAAAACAAAGCATCGTTTGCAGAACGAAGTGCTGCAGGGCGAAATCGCGCGGCGGAAATTGGCAGAAGCGAATTTGCGGCTCGTGGTGAGCGTGGCGAAACGCTACATTGGGCGCGGCATGTCTTTTCTCGATTTGATTCAAGAGGGTAACATCGGACTCTTGCGCGCGGTGGAAAAATTTGACCATAACAAAGGTTTCAAATTTTCGACGTACGCGACGTGGTGGATTCGCCAAGCGATTTCGCGCGCCATCGCCGACCAGGCGCGCACGATTCGTATTCCCGTTCACATGGTCGAAACCATCAATCGGCTCTTGCGCGTGTCTCGGCGGCTTCAACAAGAACTGGGACGCGAACCGGATTCGGAAGAAATCGCGCTGGAGATGGAAATTCTCGCGCCCGACGAACGCACCGCGATTATCGAGGCGCGCGGGCGGGATGAACCGCTGGACCCGCTGCTCGAACGCAAACTCAAGCGTGCGGCAGCAAAAATTCGACGCATCTTGAAAATTGCCCAAGAACCGATGTCGCTCGAAATGCCGATTGGGAGTGAAGACAATTCATCGCTCGGCGATTTCATTGAAGACGAATCGGTGCCGGGTCCGGTTGACCAGGCATCGCGCCAACTTCTTAAGGAACAGATGCAAGATGTTCTGGAAGGGTTGAGCGACCGCGAACGCAAAGTGTTGGAACTGCGGTTCGGTTTGCAGGACGGACGCACGAGAACACTTGAAGAAGTGGGACAGGAATTTGGCGTCACCCGCGAACGCATCCGCCAAATCGAAGCGAAAGCGTTGCGCAAATTAAGACATCCGATTCGAAGTCGCAAGTTGCGAGATTATTTGGGGTAGATTTTTGACCTTCCGTCAGTTTTGCATATAATCCTCTATCGTAATTTCACATTCCGCGATAGCTCAATCGGCAGAGCATGCGGCTGTTAACCGCAGGGTTGGAGGTTCAAGTCCTCCTCGCGGAGCTGCGGAAAGAAAATTCGCAAGCACAACGCTTGCGAATTTTCTTTTGCATTGCATCCGCCCTCTTTATGTCGTCCATTCCCTCAAGCATAGAAACGACTCGACGCGTTTCCATTTGGCGTTCCCTCATTATTTTGCTTTTTGCGCGCACGATTTTGGATACGGGCTTTCGCGCGGCGTATGCGTTTCTGCCTTTCATTGCCGCGAATCTTGGCGTGCCGGTTACGAGCGCGGCGCAAATTATTCAGGTTCGCAATCTCACCGGATTTTTGTCGCCCGTATTTGGTCCGCTTGCCGACCGTTATGGACGCCGCGTCATGATGTTGCTCGGGTTGACGATTGCGGCAGTGATGGGGCTGGTGGTTTATTTTGTCGCGTCGTTGTGGATGGCGATTGTGGTGTTGACGTTGATGGGTTTGAGCACAACGTTATTTGTGCCCGCGCAGCAAGCATTTTTGGGCGACAATGTGCCGTACGCGCAGCGCGGGCGCGTCATGGCGCTTGCGGAACTCGCGTGGTCGCTCGCGGCAATTGTCTGTTTGCCACTCGTCGGATATTTGGTACAAACGCAAGGATGGCGCATCGGCTATGTGGCGATTGGAATTTTTGGCGCGCTCGCGTGCGCGCTGATTTTTTTCGCCTTGCCGCGCGAAAAACGCAATGTGCTGCACGCGACCCGCGCCATCGGCGGTTCGTACCTTGAAGCATTGCGCGCGCCGATGGCGTTCGCGGTGATTGCGACGATTACGCTGCTTGCGGCGACGAATGAATTGATTAATATCAATTTCGCCGCGTGGATGAACACGCGTTTCGGTTTGGATGCGCTGGCGATGGGCGGCGTCGGCGCGGCGATTGGCGGCGCGGAATTTGCGGCGCAGTTGAGTGTGGCCGCCATCGTGGACCGCATTGGGAAATGGCGCATGGTCGCGGGCGGCTTGGTGTTTGGCGGGATTGCCTATCTCGCGCTGCCCTTTATGAACGCGAACGCGCTGTGGGGCACAAGTGGTCTCGTGTTGGTGTTTTTCATGTTTGAACTGGCGATTGTTGCCGCGCTCCCGCTCATTACTCAAATTGCGCCGAATGCGCGCGCGACGCTTTTGTCGCTTGGCGTGGCGGGTTTTTCACTCGGACGCGCGATGGGTTCGTTCATCGGACCTGCCGTGTATGAAAATTTTGGATTCGGCGCGGTCAGTCTTGTCGCGGCAGGCGTGATTTTGGTCGCGAGCATCATTTGGTTTTTGTTTGTGCGCGAGCATCCACCCGAATAAACTTTTTGGTAAAATGGATTGGGAATTGGCAAATATCATGTCCGAGCGAAACGTTTACATCGCCATCGAAGGCGTCATTGGTGTCGGCAAGACGACGCTCGCGCGTTTGCTCAAGCCCTTGTTCGACGCGCAAGTGCTGCTGGAAGTGTTTGAAGAGAATCCTTTCCTCGCGCGGTTTTATCAGGACCGCGAACGTTATGCGTTTCAAACGCAAACGTTTTTTCTCTTGAGCCGCTATCATCAGCAGCATGAAGCCATTCCCGCCGCGCTCGCGCAAGGCAATCTCATCAGCGATTACACGTTTGATAAAAATAAAATTTTCGCGCGGCTTACGCTCACTGGCGATGAACTGGACATGTACGAACGCGTGCAGGATACGCTCGGCGCGCGCATTCCGCTGCCCGACCTCGTCGTATATTTGCGCGCGGACGTCGAAAATTTGATGACGCGCATCGCCGTGCGCGACCGCAGTTACGAACGCACGATGGAACGCGAATACATCGCCGCCCTCGCGAACGCGTACGAGAATTATTATGCCACTTGTACGACGTCGCCTGTCCTCAAGATTGAAACAGATGATTTGGATTACGTTCATCGCCAAGACGATTTGGCGCGCGTAGCGGAAATGATTCGCGCGAAATTGGCGGAAGGTCCGATGCAGGAGCGATTGTTGTAACGACAAAGGAGCCAAGACCAATGACGAAAGAGGTGCCGTTCGTCATTCGTCCTCCGTCGGTCTCGTACGTCGTATGAAACATTATCTCGTTATCGCGGGAAACATCGGAGTCGGAAAATCTACGCTCGTAAAAATTTTGCATGAGCGTTTGGGGTGGGAACCGTTTTACGAAGCGGTGGTGGACAATCCCTATCTCGCCGATTTTTACGCCGATATGCCGCGCTGGGCATTTCATTCGCAAATGTTTTTTCTCACGCGCCGTTTGCACGCGCATCACCAATTGTTGATGCACCCGGGCGTGGTCGTCCAGGACCGCAGCGTGTACGAGGACGCAGAAATTTTCGCGCGCAATTTACATTTGCAGGGACGCATGAGCGAGCGCGATTACGCGACCTATTCCGACATGTATGACGTGTTAAAATTATTCTTGCCGCCGCCGCACCTCGTTGTTTATTTGCAGGCATCGGTGGACACTTTGCGTAAGCGCATCGCTTTGCGCGGACGCGAGTACGAAAAAAATATCGAGCGCGCGTATTTGCACGAATTGAATACATTGTACGAACAATGGATTGGCAATTTCAACCTCGCGCCCGTGCTGACCGTTCCCGCCGACCGTCTGGATTTTGTGCAAGCAAGCCAAGACCTGGAATTGATTCTCGACAAGATTCAACAAAAGCTGCGCGGCGAACAATACGTGCTCTTTGAATAATGTGACCCACAACTCTCACTATGGATTTGCTGCAAAAACACGGACGCAAAATTTTTCTTTCCATCATCTTGGCGGTGGTGGTCTATGCCGCGCTGCTTTTGATTTCCGACGCCGAGAAATTGGTCGCGGCAGTCAAGAATTTTCGCTGGGAACTTTTGCCCGCCATCGTCGGACTGACGCTGTTCAATTACGCGTTGCGCTTTGTCAAATGGCACTGGTATCTTGGCGTCGTCGGCGTCAAGAATTTGCGCTGGCTCGACAGTCTGCTCATTTTTCTGGCGGGTTTTTCCATGACGCTCACACCGGGCAAAGCGGGTGAATTCTTGAAAGCGTTTTTGGTGAAACAACGCGCCGACGCGCCCGTTGCCACCACCTCGCCCATCATTCTCGCCGAACGCTTGACCGACGGACTCGCGTTACTGATTCTCGCTTCGTTCGGACTCTTGATTTTTGACAGTCCGCAAGTTCGCCTCGTTTTGATTGGGGTGGTGCTTGGGGCAGCGCTCATCGTCGCGCTGGTACAGCGGCGCGGGCTGGGGGAACGCGTCATGACGGGGCTGGAACGCGCACCCCTTCTCGCCGCGCGCATGCACCATATTCGCGCGTTCTATGCGAGCGCGTACCAATTGCTTCAATTCAAGGCGCTTGCCTTGGCGATTGGGTTGGGAATTGTTTCGTGGGCAGGCGAATGTTTTGCGCTGGCGCTCATCGTCGTCGGTTTGGGCATTCCCTTTTCGTGGACGCTCGTCGCGTTGTCCGCGTTCGCGATGGGGTTTGCGACGCTCGCGGGTTCGCTCTTGCTTGTACCGGGCGGACTTGGCGTCGCGGAAGCGAGCATTGACGGACTCTTGCTCGCGTTTGGACGCGCACCGTGGCTGCCCGAAGGCACCATCACACAGCCCATGGCGGCGGCGGCGACGTTGATGATTCGTTTCGCAACGCTATGGTTCGGTTGGTTGTTGGGACTGGTTTGTTTGGCGATTGTCTCGCGACGCTTTGCGGGCGCAGAAGCGGAAACAAAATTGTCGGCAGAGCAGGCGCGCTAAATTCAGCGAAACCGTTGAGGAGGAAAATGGACCACGCGACGACGATGGCGCAGTTTGACGCGCTGCAAAAAAATTTGGTGCCGTTGTGGGAATTTATCGGCAAGCCGACGCAGGAGGAGCACACCATTGTGGTGGTGCCTTCGCTCACGCTCGATTCGGAATTTCACGGCTCGGAGCAGCAAGCGTATGAAGAACGGTTTTTGTTTATGCTGTTCTTGCTTCAACAGCCGCGCGTGCGCATGGTGTACGTGACCTCGATGGAAATTGCGCCGACGATAGTGGACTATTATTTGCACTTGCTTCCCGCCGTCGTCGCGAGCCACGCGCGCAAACGTTTGTTTCTGGTTGCGCCGCAAGATGCTTCTTCGCAGCCGCTGTCGCGAAAATTGTTGGACCGTCCGCGTCTCTTGCAAGAAATTCGCGCGCTCGTGCGCGACCCGCAACGCGCGCATCTCGTTCCGTACAACACCACCGACCTCGAACGCGAATTGGCAGTGCGTTTGGGAATTCCGATGTATGCTGCCGACCCGCGCTTTTTTGCGTTCGGGACAAAAAGCGGCTGCCGCCAAATTTTCGCGGAAGAGGGCGTGCAGCATCCGCTCGGCATTGAAAATTTGCGCAGTGTGGACGATTTGATTGGCGCGCTGCAAACCATGCGCGCGCAGAAACCGCACATGCAAAAAATCATTTTGAAATTGAATGACGAAGTTTCGGGTATGGGCAACGCCGTCGTGGATTTGTCGGACGTGGAAGGTAACGAACGCGCGGCGATTGAGGAAAAATTGCGCGCGATGAAATTTGAATTGCCGTCACTGCGCTATGACGAATACATTGGCAAATTCGCAAAACGCGGCGGGATTGCCGAAGAATACATTACGGGACAAGTGATTGTGAGTCCGAGCGCGCAGTTACGCAACACGCCGTTGGGTGAAGTGGAATTGCTTTCGACGCATGACCAAATTCTCGGCGGACCGAGCGGACAAAGTTATTTGGGTTGTCGTTTTCCCGCGAATGTGGAATACGGTCCCGCGATTATGCGCGAAGCGGAAAAAGTGGGGAAACGTTTTGCGCGCGAAGGAATTGTGGGACGTTATGCAATGGATTTTGTCGCGGTGAAAAATTTCGCGGGCAAATGGGAACCGTATGCCATTGAAGTGAACTTACGCAAAGGCGGCACGACGCATCCGTTTCTCACGCTGCAATATCTCACCGATGGAAAATACTATGCGAGCGTGGGCGAATTTCGCACCGTGCGCGGACAAGCCAAGTACTATGTCGCGACCGACCACTTGGAAAAACCAGAATACCGTGCGCTGACACCCGACGACTTGTTCGACGTGGTGAGCAAGAATCGTTTGCATTTCAATCACACGACGCAAACGGGCGTGGTCTTGCACATGCTGAGCGCATTGGGCGACCGTGGACGATTTGGTTTCACCGCGATTGCCGACTCACATCACGACGCGGACGCGCTCTACGCGCGCACAGAGGAATTGATTGACGCCGAAGCGCGCGCGGCGTTGGAGAAATAGTTGGCCGCGGATGCGGAGCGGATAAGCGGATGGGCGATAACGCATCCGTTTATGCGCTTTTTGAATCTATTGGCAATTCCTCGTTCATTGCGAATTGAATCGCCTCGTCGTACGTGAGCGCGCGCCCTTCTGCCCATGCCGCGTTAAATTCTCGCTCGCCGAGTTGTGTGCGCGCACGCGCGGTGCATGATTCGTAGCTCGGACGATACGCGGCTAACATGGGCGCGCCCAAAAGTTCGTGCGTATGCTCCGCTGCACCAAGCAAGACTGCGGCGCGGCGCGCGTCATTTTGCTCCACCGCGAGCAAGCCCAGTCCTTCCAAACACACCGTGCCCCAAAACTTGTCTCCAATTTCGTGAAAATGCTTGAGCGCTTGATTGTATTTTTCACGCGCAACGACAAACTCGCCCTGACTGCATTTTGCTTCCGCGATATACAGCAGCGCGCGCGCCGTGCCGCGCGTGTCGCCAAATTGGGCAGAGATTTGCAATGCCTCGTCAAACATCTGTATCGCGTTTTCATGTTCGCCTTGCCGATGGATACCCCAACCCAATTGAATGAGCGTGTTCCCCACCCACCATCTGTCCCCAGCCGCTTTGAGGTGGCGCAAACTTTCTTCCAGCAGAGGACGCGCGGCTGCCAAGTCATCTGAACTCAAGTGCATTGAACCTAAAAAGTAAAGTGAATAGCCCACGCCGCGTGTGTCGCCGAGTTCGCGAAAAATTGCCAAACTCTCTTCAAGGGCAGCGCGCGCCGCCGCGAAATTCCCCATCATCATTTCGCCGTGCGAAAGCAAGTTGAGACAATACGCGATGCCCTGTTTGTCATCGAGCGCGCGATGGAGCGCGAGACTTTTTTGCAACAGTTGGTGAGCGCGCGCATAGTCCGCTTGATAATTGGCAAGACTTCCCGCGCCGAGCAATGCTTTCGCGCGCGCGCTCGGCGCCGCCTGCTCACTTTTGGCAAGCGCATCTTCGAGCCAATTTCTTCCTTCGCTAAAATAACTCCGCACGCGCCAATAGCGCCACAGCCCCGTCGCCAAACGCAGCTCCGCTTCCACGTTGTTGCTCTTGGAAGACCACGCCAACGCCGCGCGCAAATTATCCAACTCGCGGTCGAGTGCGACCAGTGCACTTTTTTGTTCCGCGCCGCGCAGCATTTGGTCAACCGCTTGCACAAAGGAGAGAAAATAGTCGAGGTGACGATTTTGTACGCGCGTAACGTATTCTTCGCCTGACTCTAAAAGGGTCTCCTGCGCGTACTCTCGAATCGTTTCGAGGAAACGATAGCGCGCGACGCTCGCCTGCTGCTCGACGACGACGAGAGACTTGTCCACCAAACGCATCAGCACATCGAGCACATCCTCTCGTTGGAGCCGATGCCCCGCCGCGACCTGCTCGGCTGCCTCCAAACTCCAACCTCCGGCGAATACCGAAAGCTGCTGAAACAAAACGCGTTCGGTGTCTGACAACAAGCTGTAACTCCAATCAATCGCCGCGCGCAAAGTTTGCTGACGCGGCAACACCGTGCGACTGGTGCTCGTGAGCAAACGAAAGCGGTCGTCGAGACGCGCCGCGATTTGTTCGACGGTCAAACCTCTGACGCGTGCGGCGGCGAGTTCGAGCGCGAGCGGAATTCCGTCGAGACGCTGACAGATTTGCGCCAGCGCGGCGGCGTTTGCTTCGGTGACGGCAAACGAGGGCTGCACCGCGCGCGCGCGTTCGACGAACAGCCGCACCGATTCGTACTGCGTGAGAGTTTCAATGTCTGCTTGCATTTCAATTTTGGGAAAGGAAAGTGGTGGAACAGGATACGTGATTTCGCCCGTCACGCCCAGTGCTTCGCGGCTCGACGCCAAAATTTTGAGGTGACTCGCCGCGCGCAGCAGCGTGTCCGCCCATTGCGCGCATGCCTCTATCACGTGTTCACAATTATCGAGAATGAGCAGCAGTTTTTTGTCGCGCAAATGTTCCTTGAGCAAGTCTATAAGCGTACGTCCCGCTGGCTCGCGCAATCCCAACGTCGTCGCCACCACTTGCGTTACAAGATTCGGGTCCGACAACGGCGCGAGCTCGACGAACCAAACGCCGTGTTGAAATTGGTCAATGACGTTCGCGGCAACTTGAAGCGACAAACGCGTTTTGCCTGCGCCGCCCGTACCGGTCAACGTCAACAACCGTGCCACTTGTACAAGTTTCTGAATTTCGCGCAGCTCTTTTTCGCGCCCGACAAAACTGGAGAGTTGAAGCGGCAAGTTGTTTGGCAAAAACTCGAGCGTGTTGAGCGGAGGAAATTCAGACGGCAGTTCGGGTGTGGTTAATTGGAAAATGTGTTCGCGGGAAAAATCCTTGACGCGATGGACGCCTAGGTCACGCAAGCTCACATCCTGCGGCAATTGCGGCAGCACCAATTCGGCAGTAACCGACGAAACGAGGATTTGTCCGCCGTGTCCTACGGACAACAGGCGCGCCGTCCGCGCGAGGAAAAGATATTCTCCTGTCCCATAATCGCCCGCCGCGTACTTGTCCTCATGCACTTGGGCGTGGTCGGTGTGCAGCGCCATGCGTACTCGAATCGGTCCCGTCGCGCCCCATGTTTCATTTGCTAGCGCGCATTGGATTTCACGCGCAGCTTGGATTGCTGCCAATGCCGAAGCGAATGCGGCGTGAAACGCATCGCCGACGATTTGAAACACTTGTCCGTTGTGCTCTTGAATCCCCCGATGCAAAATGTCGTGATGGCGCGCGAGCGCGGCAGGCATCGCGTCTGGAAAATCTTGCCACAGTCTCGTGCTGCCCTCAATGTCTGTGAACAGGAGTGTAACCGTGCCGAACAAAAAATCGTTCCTTTTGGAGTACCTCTGCCAAGTACCGCAAATTTCAAATTTGCGCTACCAAACGCGCATAGTTTTTTGGGTTGGCGAATTTATTGTTTCGGGGAAAGGTTCGTTGAAGGTCGTCGCGGACAATTATAACGCGGATGGACGCGCGTCCATCCGCGTGTTCTGCCGTGCAATTTTCCACAGTGCCCCTCGCGCGCAAGAGGCATGATGGCATCGCGCCGCTTTATCCGCTGCGCGCTTTGCCTTGATTTGCCACCGCTTGCGCGGCTTTGGCAATCGCTTCGGGGTCGCCGAGATAATAATGTTGCAGCGGATTGAGGTCGGCGTCCAATTCGTACACGAGGGGAATGCCTGTCGGAATATTGAGCGCGACGATTTCTTGGTCGCTGATATTATCAAGATATTTGACGAGGGCGCGAATGCTATTGCCGTGCGCGACGACGAGAACGCGTTGGTTCGCTTGGAGCGCGGGGACAATCGCATCTTGCCAGTACGGGAGAAAGCGAATGACCGTATCTTTCAAACATTCCGTCGTCGGTAAGGTGCGCGGGTCGAGGTCGGCGTAACGGCGGTCCTTGCCGGGAAAACGCGGGTCGTCGCGTTCGAGCGCGGGCGGCGGAATATCATAGCTGCGCCGCCAAATCAAAACTTGTTCTTCGCCAAACTTTTGTGCGGTTTCCGCCTTGTTCAATCCTTGCAGCGCGCCGTAATGGCGTTCGTTCAAGCGCCACGATTTGTGGACAGGCAGCCACGCCGCATCCAACTCGTCGAGCGCGAGATTCAAGGTACGCACCGCGCGCTTGAGAAGCGAAGTGAACGCGACGTCGAATTCGTATCCTTCGCCTCTCAGAGTTTTCCCCGCCGCCATCGCTTCTGCCACGCCCTTTTCCGTCAAGTCAACATCCGTCCAGCCCGTAAAACGATTTTCTTGATTCCACGTGCTTTCGCCGTGACGTAATAAAACAAGCTTGTGCATGTTGGCTCCTCTCCCTTGAAAATATTTTGTAGTGACGAATTCATTCGTCCGCCCAGGGGAACGATTGAGGCGATGTCGTTCATCGCACGTTACTACGCGCCATCCATTTTCATTCGCTGCGGGTGAGCCAACGGCTCATGGGCAACTCCCTTACGAATTCGCGCGCCGTGAGGCAGAATACAATCCCATGCTCAACGCGCCGACCGCCGCCGCGCCGAGCAGCGCCAGCGCCGTGAACCGTTTTTTGTCGCTCGCACCGGGATTGAACGGCAGTCCTTCGCTGTATTGCAAAAATTTTTGTCCCCACGCGGTGTTCAACATCATGTCCGCGCGTTTCGCCCCGACGAACGGATACCAATACAAATTGTGATAAATGTTTGAGGCGGCATAAGACCACGGCACCAGCGACGAACGGAGAAGTGGTTCTTCGAGTGGTTTGAGCGCGCCATGATAAATTTGTTTTTGGCCCCACGACGCGAACGTATCCTGGTCATGCTCAAAATGCCAATTCTCTTCTGCCAGCTGCGCGTCGCCCAGAATTTTTATTTCGCGCGGGTCGCCCACGCCCAGCCCGCGTTCGTGCGCGTGGCGAATAAAGCGCACGCGCAGCGGGTCAATGCCCATAATTTTCGCGGACATTGCATCAATTGCCACGGGGTCACTGCTCGCCATAATCGTATTTTTGATGTACGGACGCATGGCGCGCGGACCCGGACCTTCGCCCGCGAACGTTCCATCCATCACACAAAAAATTCCGGTGTGAATATCTTGTTGAATCTGCAAAAGGTCAACGAGCGTATCGTGAATATTTGCGTGGGTCCAATGCCGATTCTCGTCGAGCAGCCCGCCGAACGCGTTTTTCATCGCGCCCGTGAGGGTGGTGAACACATGCGTTTTCATCGTCGGCAGATGCAAAACATTTTTGCCGATGAATGCTTTGGGAATGAAAATGCCGTCGGGGAAAATTTTGTCGAGCACGGCGAGCGGTTGCTTGGGTTGATAGTCCACCCATTCCACACTCGCGTCTTGCGTGTACAAATCGCGAATGCCGTAATGCTCCTGCACAAGTTTGTGCCGATTGTTGACCGCGCCTTCTTTCGCGTCCACGACGACGGTGCTGTTGTGCGCGGCGATGAGTTTTTCGCGCGCATAGCCGTCATGTAACAGCGTGCGAATCACGCCGTCCAATTGCCACGGCGTCGTGGAACACGCGGGATACCAAATTTGCCACGAGATGTTGATTTTGAGTAACGTGTCATTCTGTTGCGGCAAATTTTTTTCGTAATCGCACAACCGCATCAACTTGTAATAATCGTCCAGTACCGTTTCGGGACGCGTGCGGAGAATTGCCACCTGTCCGCGTCCGTTAAAATTTTTGGCGTCAATCATAGTGATGTTCCTGCCAATTGGCTGTATATGAACCTTACGCGAGTATAGCAAATCTCAATTCTTTTACAAATATCCCATTGCCTTTGCCCTGCGCACAGTGTTAAAATCCGTTCGCATTTTATTCGGGAGTACTTCAGCATGGACCAAAATCAATTGCAAGTGTACATGCAAAATAACACGCTCGACCAAGCTGTCACACTCTTGGAACAAGAACGCGCGGACGCCGAAGCAAAGGGCGACAAGGAAAAAATCGCGCTGGCGTCCAACGATTTGGGCGTGGTGTTTCTTTTGTTGGAGCGCACGGAGCAAGCGCGCGCGGAATTGAATCGCGCACATCGATTGTTTATCGAATTGGACGATGCGGCGGGGCAAGGGCGCGCGACGGGCAATCTCGCGCAGCTCGAAGAACGCGCGGGCAACAAGGACGCGGCAGGCGCGCTGTACATGCAAGCGGCAGATTTGCTGCACGAAGGCAGCGCGTTCGCGGATGAATACACCACGCGGCGGCGGCTCAGTCGTTTTTACTTGACCAAAGGCGCGACGCTGCAATCACTCAGCGAGAATGCCAAAGCGCTCGCGGTGAAACCGGACGCGAATGCGTGGGACAATTTTCAACGGTGGATGTATTCCCTCCCGTTGAAACTGATGGGCGTTGGCTGAATCAAGCGCGCGAACCGCAGACGCGCTTATTGCGCGATTGCAATCGTCGGGTCGGGTTTGCCATTCCAAAAATTTTCACACGGATAGACGTGAGAACGCAGCGCGTCGTACCCGCCCATGTTGAATTTCAAAATCGTCCAGAGGCGTTTGGTATCCCACAACTTGCCGCGATTCAAAAGCGAGAGGTCGTCATAGAATGCCGCGAGTTCGGGGTCTTGAATCCAATTCCGTTTGGAAAGCACGCGTTTGGGATTTTGCACCTTGCCGTTCAGCGTGCGCGCATAGCCGATGGGCGCGCAGCGCGCAAAGTGCCCAATAATCCACCAGCCCTCTTTGCGCGGCAGCCACGCGAGAAACGGGTCTGCCAACGCCATCTCGTCTATCGCGTATTTTGTCGGACCCGCGTAATAACTGCGAATGCCCAACCCCGTCGTTCGCAGCACGCGATACGGTTGCTGCCGCGCTTGTTCGCCTTCGCGCACCTCACTCAGCTGTTCCAATTGTTGCGTATTTTGCAAATTCAGCAGCAAGCCCGTCCAATGATAATAAAAACCGCGCTGCTCGCTGACGCGGTCCGCGCCGACCAGTGCGATGCGTTCGGCATCGGTGGTCGCGCCAAACGTTTCGTCCGAGAAAATTGGCGGTGTTGGCGAACGCAGACCGAGCACGCACGCGGCAATGCCGAGCGGAACAAGAATTTTCCAATTGGCAAGTTCGTTCGCACGCGCCAAAATAATCAGCGCGCAGAAAAACGGCGCGGTGAAAAAACGCCCGCTCATAAAATCGCCGCCGTTTTTCAAAACATACACAAGATAAAAAACAATCCCCAATGCGATGGCAACCATTGCGGGACTGCGTTTGTACAGCGCAAGCAAGATTGCAAACGCGATGACCGTAAGCGTAAGCGGGTCTACATGAAGCGAGTTTAAAAAATAGTTTGCGCCTTGTTCCAACCACATCGTCAAAGGAACATTCGCGGGCGTTTTGGCATAGTACGTGTTTGGCAAAATGATGCCATAGTAAAACGACGACCATAACAGCCAAACGAACAGCGGAAGAAATCCGACCCCAAGTGCGGCGACCACGCGCCCACGCGCGCGCGGATTCGCGTGCCAAACTTGAAATGTCACCCATCCGAGCGGCGGCAAGAGAATCAGAATCAAATCGAAACGCGCGAGCGTGCCGCACGCGGCGGCGAGCGTTGTATACAACAATCGGCGCGGTGAATTTTTTTCGGCAAAGAGGAGGATGAAAAAAAGCGCGAGGCAAAAATTGGAAAGTGGATTTTCGAGTCCCGATGAACTGAAATCAATATACGTTTTGGACAAAAGCATCAGCGCGATGGGGAACAGTCCTTGCTGTGGCGTGCGCGCGAGATAGCGCACCAAAACCAAGAGGGTTGCGAGCGAGGTCACAAAGGAAAGAGCGAGGGTTGAATAATAACCCTCGCCCGAAAGTGCGTGCGTCGGTATGAGAAGCAAAAACCAGAGCGGATGCGTAAAGGATTGCACGCGCTCGCCCGGATTGAAATCCGGTCCCAAGCCGTGGAGCACGTTGTAAACTGTCCGCAGCGTAATGTACGCGTCGTCCGACATCCATGCGTTGCGCACCCAAACCAAAGTGAAAGCGGTCAAGGCGATGCCAAAAAGCAAGGCAATGACCGGGACACGCCGCGCAAGGACTTGGTCTCGCATGAAAGTTTACTCGACTTGAAACGTTTTCGTGTCCACAAGTTCGTCGTTCACATAAATTTCGACTGTGTATGCGCCTTTCGGAAAACCATCGGGCGTGGGCGTGAGACGAAAATCAAGCCAGCGCGTACCGTCGGTGGTCAAGTCGAAATCGAGCGGGTCTTGGGAAGGCGGATGCCAGCGCGCGCGAAATTTTGTATTCGCGGGCGCTTTTTCAATTTGCACTGCCGCGTGAATGAACGGCGCATTCGGTTTGAACGTCGTCGTCGGATTCACCGGCTCGAACGTGTCGGGTTTTGTATCTTCGGCGAGAACAATTGCTTTGACAACATCGGCTCCCGCACCCGACGGCTGCTTGTTGTCAACGACGGTGAACATTTTGGCAAGCGCCAAATTTCCATCCGCGTAAATTTCCACACAGTACGTGCCGGCGGGCCAGCGGTCTTGCGCCGCTTTGAGCGTAAAGTCTACATTCCGCGAGCCGCCCTGGTCCACACTCAGAGTATTCTCATCAATTTTGGTATTGGGTTTGTACCCTTCCGCTTGCACGAGGTACCATTTGGAACCGAGCTGTAAATTTTTCGGCGCGTCCTGCAAAGTCACGATGGCGTGAAAAGTCGCTTGCGTGGGTTCGAACGCGTCCGTCACATCCACCGGCTCGAAATTTTCGCCTTGCGTATCTTTGGCAAGCACAACCTTTGTAATGTATGCGGGCAAACTGCCTTGTGTGCAGATGCCGGATGCTTGCGGCGCGAGCGTTGCTGTCGGCGGCGCTGTGGTGGGCGCGGGGGTATCCGTTGCGGCGAGCGGAGTTGGCGGTACCGGTGTTGGCGTCTCGCTCGCACACGCCGTTAACAAAATAAACGCGCTCAAGCATATGAGCGCGATGAGAATTTTCTTCATCTAATTATTGCCAAACCAATGGATAGCAGCGGAACGCGGTTCCGGTGCTATCCATTGGGGCAACCCCTCTCTATTCTTCTTCTTCCGCTTCGCCCGCGCGTTCCTTTTTCGCGTGTTCGATAATCGGCGCGGCAATGTGCGTGGGCACAATGTCGTAATGGCTAAACTCCATCGTAAAGTAACCGCGCCCCTGCGTCATCGAACGCAAGTCGGTTGCATAGCGCGCGATTTCGGCGAGCGGCGCTTGCGCGGTAATGACCGACCAGCCCGCTTTTTGGTCCATGCCCTGCACGCGCGCGCGTTTCGTATTCAAATCGCCGATGATGTCGCCCATGAAATTTTCGGGGACGGTGATTTCCATGTTCATAATCGGTTCGAGCAAAACGGGATTCGCCTGCGGCACGCCCTGCTTGAACGCTTTGTGCGCGGCGAGCTTGAACGCCATTTCACTCGAATCTACGGGATGGTACGAACCGTCGTACAACACCGCGCGAAAATCGGTGGTCGGGAAACCCGCCAACACGCCGCGCTGAATAATTTCACGCATTCCTTTTTCGACGGCAGGAATGTATTGATTGGGCACCGAGCCGCCGAAAATTTCTTCGGCAAATTCAAATCCTGTGCCGCGCGGTAGGGGTTCAAAGCGCACCCACGTATCGCCAAATTGGCCGCGCCCGCCCGTCTGCTTTTTGTGGCGCCCTTGCACCTCGGTGGTTTTGGTAATCGTTTCTTTGTATGGAATTTTCGGCACGCTGGTCAAAAGTTCGACGCCGAATTTTTGTTTCAAGCGTCGTACCGCCACATCCACGTGCGAATCGCCCATGCCCGCCATGATACTTTCGCCCGTATCCGTTTCGCGATAGACGCGCAGGGTCGGGTCTTCGTCCGTCAGTTTGGACAATGCCACGCTCATCTTGTCGAGGTCGGTTTTGGTTTTGGGCGTCAGCGCGACGGAATAGACGGGATTCGGGTATACGATTTTCGCGAGTTCGAGGGGATGTGCCTTATCGCACAATGTGTCGTTGGTGGACGTCTCATTGAGTTTGGCCACTGCGCCGAGGTCGCCCGCGTAAATGTGTTTGATGGGCAGCTGTTCCTTGCCGCGCAAAACGTACAACTGTCCGATGCGTTCTTCGCCGTTTGTTCGCGAATTGGTCACCCGCGAATCGGACTGCATCGTTCCCGAGTACACGCGAAAGTACGTGAGTTTTCCAACGTACGGGTCGGCTTGCGTTTTCCAAACGAACGCGGCGAGCGGTCCCGTATCGCTGTCGGGCAATTTTTCCTCTTTGTTGGTCGCGAGATTTTTTGCCATCTGCGCGGGCATTTCGACGGGACTGGGCACATAGTCCGCAAAAAATTTGTGCAAATAGTCCACGCCGATATTTTGGGTTGCCGAGCCGCACAACACGGGCACGAGCGTTCCGCCCGCGACGCCGTGTTCGAGACCGACGCGAATTTCTTCGTCGCTCAATTCGCCGGTGTCAAAATATTTTTCAATCAGTTTGTCGTCGCTCTCGGCAGCGATTTCGACCAATTGCGCGCGGCGTTCTTCCACCGCGTCTTTGAGGTCGGCGGGAATTTCGCCTTCACTTTTTCCGACGAACGCTTTGCGATTGACGACGTTGACTTCGCCTTTGAAGGATGCTTCGCTGCCAATTGGCAATTGCAGTGCGGCGATACTTTTGCCGTAACGTTCGCGGAGCTGGTCGAGGACGCGAAAGAAATCGGCGTTCTCGCGGTCCATCTTGTTGATGTAGATAACGCGCGGCAGATTCAATTCTTCGCAATACTGCCATACGAGTTCGGTGCCGACTTCGATGCCCGCGACGGCATCCACCAGAATCACCGCGCAATCGGCAACGCGCAGCGCGCCTTTGACTTCGCCCGCGAAATCAATGTAACCCGGTGTGTCGAGGATATTGATTTTGTAGCCGTTCCATTCACAAGGAACGACCGACGTGCTGATGGAAATTTTGCGCCGTTGTTCTTCGGCGTCGAAATCCGAAACGGTGTTGCTGTCATCCACTTTGCCGAGACGGGTGGTCGCGCCCGTATTAAAGAGGAGTGCTTCGGCGAGGGAAGTTTTGCCGGAACTGGAGTGACCAATCAAAGCGATGTTACGTATCTTGTCGGATTTATACTCATTCATAGGCAGTCATTGCCCTTTCGAGAGGTGTAGGGTGGCGAGTGACGAGGTGAAGCTTAAAACGTCAAACGTGAATCGTGTAGCGTCACTCGAACTGAAGAGGATTATAGCATAGGTGAAAAGGGGGATAAAAAAGCGACTGGAAATTTTCCAGTCGCTTGCTATATTCATTTCGCATTTCTTTGTAACGCCTGTATTGTTGCATTAACAACTTCACGAAACGTTTCCTCTTTCAAAATTGCGACTCGTTTTACAATCAAACTTTCTTCTGCAGTGAAGAGCTTGAGCGGACGAGCAAAACTCACTGCACTCAAGGAACCCGACTCCAAATCGGCATTGGTAATGCGAATGGCATCAGGGTCGCCAAATGGATTGCTCGTAATCTGACACAAGAGCCAATCGCCGCGTCCAGCATCGGCGAAAACAACGGCAGGTCGAAGTTTTGTGCCAGACAAGTCGGAAAATGGAAAGGGCATTACAACGATGGAAGCTGGACCAAGTGTGCCCATGCAGTATCCTCTTCTGGACGCGCCCAATCTTTTGCCAATGCAGGTTCACTCAATAACGCGAGATTTGCCAATTCGTCCGTCGGCTCTTCATTTAGGATAGTTATGAGAACGCGACGGAATTTTGGCAATTGGATTGGTTCTAAGAATCTCAACGTGCCGTCTTGGTCAATTACTGCTTCGATTGTTTTAAGCATGGTAATTCCCCTTTGTTCAGTACCGCTCGCTGTCGCTCAAACTTCGACCCAAAGATTATAGCATCGGTGGAATGGAGAATATAATTCCACCAGAAAAGTGTTCGACTTGACGCCGCGCCGATTATGCCTGCCGCAAGTTTGTGGTCCTTCCTAACTGTCGCAGCTATTCCACAACCTCAATTTTCAAGTCACCGCAAAATACTTTGCGGTTTTTTCATTCTTGCCCTTCGATTTGCCACTGACTGTGAAAGTGTATTCTCCTAAAATTGAATCTGATTGAGTAGCAAAACGGAGTCCCGCATAACCTATGCTGCCTTGTGCGTCGGTTAGGATGCTGTTTCGATAGATGGTACGACCTTGCGGATCAAGGATTTCGACCTGAACAATGGTGCCCGCATCAAACTTGACTGCGTTCAAGTAGAACGTTGTGCTGCGCTTTCCCGATTGTGGATTTACGCTTGCTTCTACCCTTGATCCCTGTCCAAATCTAAGAGAGTGTTTCATAATTCATTCGTCGCGAGTTTGAGCATGCGCCGAATACTTGCGAGATAGGTCATCGTCTCACTGGAGACCACGGTGTGCTCATAATCGCGCGCCAACCGGCGATAACGTCCGAGCCAGCCAAAGGTGCGCTCGACAATCCAACGATGCGGCAACACCTGAAAGCCCTTGGCGT
>JAKOPZ010000249.1 GCA_029778615.1 Chloroflexota bacterium
CTTAAAGAAGTAGTTCGGTAATTGCTCGACAACCTTGTCAAAGTCATCTGTAAATTCTATGACTGTCTCCGCCGTAATGCCTGCAACATCACGCCATGATTCAACACGGTGGCGTTCACCCAAAATGACAAGTGCTTTTGGTGTTGTGCTTTTCCCCGAAGTGGTCGGTGGCGGCTCGCCAAATGCGGGCCAAATCTCCAAGATTTGTTGTGTAAGGAAATCGGCACGCTTCTTAATTGCATTTTCGTTCCATTGTCCAGATGCTTGAGAAAAGTAATCGCTGTTTACGCGTAAGCCGTGTCGCGCCAAAATCGCTCGCTTCCTTTCGAAGGTTTCGTTGGACATTGCTGTATTCCATTCCTGTGTCACCAAGGTCAGATTACCAAGCGTATTCAAATATTCCCGATAAACTTCGTCCCACCCCTCGCCCAAGTGTTTCTTCCATGCGTCGCTTAGCGTTTGCGGCATGATGTGTTCAATGGTGGGAGAACTATCCAGCATCGTGATCGCACCGCTACCCTTCGATAAGTGACGGTTAATCGTATCGAGAATCAATGTGGTTTTTTCCTTAACTTGATTTCCCTTATAAAGACCCTCTGTATAGACGGACTGCCTAATTTTTGAGTCGCTTGGGTAATTCTTACTCAGCAACGCTCGCTGCAATGATACTGTAAACTGGTTAAGATCAAGTTGAGCCCACAGCGTGGGGAACATCTTGTTTAGATAATTTGTTTGTTCACCCGTCAGATAACGGCGGACAAGATAGTTTTCAATGATCTGCAATCCCATAAGCATCTCCGCGCGCGACAATGTGTCCTGCTTCCAAGCATCGTACATTTGGAGAAGGAACGGATATGCTGTTGAAACCTCAAGAGTGTTTAGTCGCTTCAATTGGTCTCGAATATCTTTGTCCATCTCGTTCTCGGGGCGCAGCAGATGGTCATAGTGATTTGCAAACCGATGCAGCATTGCCAACTCACCAACGAAATCCGCATGTTCTCTAAATTCTTTTTCCATTCGATCGCGGAATCTTTCGTATACATGTCTCTCATTCGGCAATACACCTGTGAGCATGGCGAGGTAGTGACGAAGGAACGCTGTTAATTCGCCTAATCGCGACTTGCCGACTGTTCGTTTTTCTTGCAAGAGATCATCAATTTTCGCCCAATACTTGTTGAAAATCTCTTCCTGCTTTCCTTCTGGTAACCGCATAGCAATATAGTTTCTTACAAGGTCCGCAGGTGAGAGTGGTTTTGCTTTCGCATTGAGACTCTCAAATATTTCGTAGGGTCTCTCTTTCTGATCCAGGTTAATAAAGACCACTTGCAGGCAATTCGTCAATGCGACAAAATATTTTCCGGGATCTATCTGTCCCGCCTTTAGTCTGCCTTCCAGTTGTTCAGACAGAAAATGGAAAGCATCAGGGATACGAGATTCTGTATCTGGTAAGGATTCCTCTCCACGAAGAATTGCTGTGTAAGCTGCTCGATCGCCATATTTGGTGGTCGGCAATAACTTGAAATAATATTCTCCTTCTTCATCAGGGTTCGTGACAAGTTTTTGAATTTTCTTTGCCATTTCCGGGTGGCTCTCTCGCACCAGACGATGCAGCGCGCAAAGCAAGAGTGAGATTGTTGTTAGTCTCTGCTGACCATCGACGAGTTTGAATGCCGAAATCGTGCCATTTCTTGTTCCATCGTTGATGACAACAAGCGTGCCCATGAAATGCTCTGGCTCTTGATCGGGATCGTAAGATTCATAAACGGACTGGACATCACTGAATAGTGTCTGCCAGTTCTCTTTTTCCCAGCTGTATTCCCTTTGAAAGTGTGGCAGGATGTAGAGGACATCTCCTCCTCCGAGAAAGACCCGTGAGATTTTCAAACTATCTGCTTTCATCTTATTCTCCTTGTAACAGAGATTTTGTTTTCGTGCAGTATAATCAGCAACCAGGCGAATATGGAATACACGATTGCTGATTTACGAGACGACTTGCGCTGGGCGAATGAGACCATGCGCCGCTACGAAGAACGGTTCAAGATGAGTTCTGAAGAATTTCTCGCGCTCTACAATCAAGGCAAGTTGGACGATGGCGAAGATATGGAAGAAAAAGCCGAATGGTCAGCCGCTTGCCAAATCAAAGAGGATCGCGAAAACGAGATAGCATTGCTTGAACGCGCTCGGTCTGCGGATAGCAAAGCGGATTAGCGGATACGAGATGCGCGCGTTATCCGCTCTCAATCCGTTGGCAATCTCCCGTTCAATTCAACCACTCCCCTCGTTCATTTTCCCGCTTGCACTTGCTCCACCACCCTCAGAATCGCGTTCGCCGTTTCCCCCGCGTACCGTTCATCGTCCACCAAGCCCGAATGCGTTGCGCCGTCAACGGGAACGAAAACACTGTTGGTGGAAAGTTTCAGTAAATCATTTTGCAGCTCGCTCGCGACGCCTTGAAAATTTTCGCTCGCGGTGCCGACGACAATCGCGAGCGGTTTGTTGCCAATGCCGTTTGTCTCGCGCACTTGCTGTAACGCGGCGGAAAACGAATTGTTCACCGCGCGCAGATTTTCAAAATATTTTACGGAATTGAAATACGCTTGCTCTTCCGCGCGTTGTTGTGCGGGGAGCGCGGGGTCGGCAGGCGGCACAGGAAATAAACCCGCGCGAAAAAATCCAACGCGCGCGAGCATCGGCGCCATATTCAATTGACTCGCATCCGCGCCAACGCCTTCAGGCAAATTTTGTCGCTGCCATGAATCGGGATGCGTGCCTTCGAGCAACACCATGCCCGCGACGTCATCGGGGAACATGTCGGCGAATTCGCGCACGTACAATCCGCCGAGCGAATGCCCAACCAAAACAAATGGTCCCTTCTCGTTCGCTTTTTCCAACAACGCTTTCAATTCGCGCGCATGTTGTTTCGCATCGCGCGGTTCGGGACCCAAATCGCTCCAGCCGTGACCCGCGCGGTCGTACGCACACGCGCGTGTTGTTTTGGCGATTTGCGGCTGCACCCAAATCCAATTCGACACGTGCGCGGGGAATGCCGCGTCGAGAATCACTGTCGGCGCGCCTTCCCCGATGCAATACAAATGCAATTTGTAGCCGCCGACATCGAGCAATTGTCCCGGCGGCGGATACGCGCGCGCATCATTCCATTCCGAAATCGTTTGATACGCGCAGCCCGCGAAAATCACAACAACGATAAAACCAACAACACCGACAAGAATTCGCACAACCCATTTCATTCGGAAACCTCCAATCTCCAATCTCCAGTCTCTAATCTCTAGTCTCCAGTCGCTAATCTCCAACCTTTTCTCTCGGCTCCACCACTCTTGACAATTCCACCAACATATCTTCCACGCGCACGCAAGCTGTTGCATCCAACGCGCGCAGTTCTTCCGTCACATCTTCGGGCATACTGTTTGCGCTGTCTTCGGGAATTTGATTCAAACGTCCGCCGATAAAAATCATTGGCGAGATGTGATGACGCTGCAATTCGTTTCGCAATTCGCGCAAGTACGACAACGCAATGCCGTTGTATGTACTAATCGCAATCGCGTCCGCGTGAAATTGTTTTGCGCGCGCGGCGACGACATCGGGGTCGGCGGCAATGCCGCAATCAATCAGCTGCATGTCGAGACGTTCGAGGACCGCTTCGAGAAAAATTTTTCCGTACTCGTGAACGTCCGTGCTCGCAGTGACGACAATCGCTCCCGACGCGCTCAGCTCGTCGCGCAAATTCGCGTCCAACGCGTTTACCAGTTTATCCGCGCGCGCTTGCAACGCGGCGATAGTCGTTGCCATCACGACAGGCGCGCGTTTTTGTTCCGCGCGCAATTCGCCCGGACCAAATTCGCGTTCCAATTTTTTCGCGCCGATGCGCCGCAGCGCGAGCATCAGTTCAAACGGATTCGCAATATCAATCTCCGCTTCGCTCAATCCTTGCAAAACATTTTCTTGAAATTGTTTGCCGCTTGCAATCAATTGGTCTGCAATCGCGTCCGCGCGTGTGGTGTCGAGCAGTTCGGGAAAATTTTCCGCGCGCGCGGCGAGCCGATTCGCAAACATTTGCGCGTTGACGATTTCGTCAATTTCGGGAATGCGGATCGCTTCGGTGACGGGAATCGGATTGATGGCGTGACCCGTCGGCAAAATTTTTTGCGCGAGAATGTCCACGAGCAAATAACTCGCAAGGTTCGCGTAATTTTCCGCCTCGCCTTCGAGATAAATCGTCGTGTTGCCGTACACCATGCTGCCCGGCGTATCGCTCACGCGCGCGAGCGCGCGTTGAAACGCGAGACGCGTGAGCGGATTTTCAAACGTGTGTCCGTAACAATGGACTGCGTGTCCGCCCAACAAGGTTTCGACAATATATTTTTCGAGCAGCACAATTCCAAAGACGCACGTGAGGTCATTGAACAATGGCGCGAATCCGTCATCAAGATTCGAATGAATCAAAATTTCAACGGGCTGCGCGGAACAAAGCGCGAGTGCCGTAATTGTCGCGGACGTTTGCGCGAGTTCGTCGTGCCACTGCGGGAGCCGATAGGTAAAAAATTGTCCGAGATTGCCGATGCTCGTCGAACCCGCTTCAAGCGCGGCGGAAACATTTTCGACGGCGGCAGGCATTCCCATCATAAAATCGCCGAAATGCGGCGCAACGGGCGCGGACTGGGTGAGCGCGCGATAATCTTCCGCGCATTCGAGAATCATCCCCGTCCCGCGCGGACGCGTCGCGCGTTCGTGCGAGGGATAGCCCATGTTCCAGTCGAGACAAATGCCATAGCGGTCAATGCGATATCCCACCGCGTTCAGTCGCTGGTAAATTTCCGCGTACGCGCGCTGCGATTTTGAAAATTGGCGATACCCGATTTGCGAATGAAACATTACCTCCCCGCGCGCCATCATTGCGCGTTTGTATTCGCTCTCGGACGCGACTTTATGCGTTTCCAAAAATGGATTCGGCTTGACACGAACTGATTGAGCGAGGTTTTTGCCTTCGGCAATCAATTCATTCGCGTCGGGTAGTTTCTTTTCCGGCAAAATTTGTGCGCGGTTAAAATGTTTCATTTTTGAATAACTATTTTCGCTTGTTCCCAATTCAGAGTCTCTTCGCCCGCATCGCGCAGCTGTTGGATTTCCGCCGCATCTTCCAAGTCCTCAAGCAGTGTGACAATCTCCTCCCATACTCGCACATCAACGACTGCTTTCTTTCTTCCTTGCGCATCTACTAGAAATTCTGCGCTTTCGATTAGTTCTTTCATACTCATATTTGTTCCTCCGTTGTTATTCATCGCATCAGACGTTTCACCGAAACGTCTCTACATCACCTCTTCACCCGTTCACCCCATCACCCCATCATTATCACCTCGCCGTCCATCCCCCGTCCACCATCAACACTTCGCCTGTCACGTATGACGACGCGTCCGATGCGAGAAAGACAACCGGTCCAACAAGTTCTTCGGGTTTTCCTCTCCGTCCCAATGGCGTCAAGTCGCGAATACTTGCTTCTTTTGCTTCATCGTGTTCGCTCGCCGCGCCGGGCATGAACGCTTCCATGTACGCGGGCGAAAACGCGTTGACGCGAATGTTGTACGGCGCCCATTCTACGGCGAGCGTGCGCGTCAACATGTTCACCCCCCCCTTGCTCGCGTTGTACGCGACGATATTTTTCACCGCCACGTCGCCGCAGATGGAGGAATTGTTGATGATGGCGCCGCCGCCCGTTTTTTTCATTTCGCGCGCGCACGCTTGCGCGAACAAAAAATATCCTTTCAAATTCACGTCGAGGACAAAATCCCAATCCTCTTCGGAATAATCCATCGCGGGACTCGCCGCGTCCACGCCCGCGTTGTTGACGAGAATGTCAATGCGTCCCCACTGCGCGACGACATCGCTGACAATTTTTTCAATGTCTGCCTTTTTGGAAACGTCGGCGGAATACATCAGCGCGCGGCGTCCTTGTTTTTCAATTTCGCGCGCAGTGATTTCCAATTCGCTCTGCGTGCGCGAAACGATGGCGACATCCGCGCCGAACTGCGCGAGTCCAATCGCAATCGCGCGCCCAAGTCCGCGTCCGCCGCCGGTGACGATGGCGATTTTGTTGGTGAGGTCGAAAAGAGGTGGAGGCATTTTTGAATGATGATTTTTGATTTATGATTTTTCGGAAGGTTGCTCAAATCAGAAATCATAAATCTCAAATC
>JAKOPZ010000036.1 GCA_029778615.1 Chloroflexota bacterium
CCGCGCAGCGCGCCGATGCGTTCGCCGATTACATACGAACAAGCGGGAACACTGCGCGACGCGCTCGCGGCGGGCATCGCATTTGAAATTTTTCATCGCAACTGCAATGTGTTGTCAATGGCGAATCTCGCGCAAATTGTCAATGTCTTGCACGCGCCGATTCAAACGCAAGGGGCTGCGATGTGGGTGACGCCGACCTATTACGCGTTTCAATTGCACGCGCCGCACATTGGCGCAGATGCATTGCAAGTGGAGATGGACTTGGACGCGGTAAGCGCAACCGCATCGCGTTCGGATAATTCAATTCAAACAACCATCATCAATCGGCATTTGCATCAAGCCGCAACCGTAAAAATTTCTTGCAATGACGCGCGCGAAAATGTACACGCAACACTTTTGACCGCCGACAAACCAAACGCCGCCAACAGCGCGGAATTCCCCGAACGCGTGAAACCGATTGCGTTGCGCGTTGTGCGCGACGGCGACGCGTGGGTTGTGGAATTACCGCCGCACAGTTTGGCGACAGTGGAGTGGAAACAATGATTGCGGCGCGCTTGCACGGAGTGGGGGATGTGCGTTTGCACGACGAACCGCTGCCGATTCCGCATGCGGATGAAACGCTCGTGCGCGTGACGGCGGTTGGTTTGTGCGGCTCGGACTTGCATTGGTTCAGTCAGGGCAGCATCGGGGACGCGCGGCTGGCGCGCCCGTTGGTGTTGGGACACGAATTCGCGGGCGTGACCGAAAGCGGACAACGCGTGGCGGTGGACCCCGCGATTCCGTGCGAGCAATGCGAGTTCTGCCGCGCGGGCAATCCGCATTTGTGCAGCGCGCTGCGTTTTGCCGGACACGGCAGCAACGACGGCGGTTTACGCGAATGGGTTGCGTGGAAATCGCGCTGTCTCGTGCCAATTCCCGACGCATTGAGCGACGCGGACGCGGCAATGCTCGAACCGTTGGGCGTCGCCATGCACGCGGTGAATTTGGGCAAACTGCAAGTGGGAATGCGCGTCGGCGTTTTTGGCTGCGGACCGATTGGTCTTTTGACGCTTCAGGTCGCACGCGTGAACGGCGCGCGCAAAATTTTTGTCACCGAACCTTTGCCGCATCGCCTCGCCGCCGCGAAACATTTTGGCGCGCAGGAATGGGACGGCAATCAAGAATTGGATGTGGTGTTTGAATGTGCGGGCGCGCAAGACGCGGTGGATGACGCGGTGAATGCAGTCAAGCCCGGCGGGCGCGTGATTCTCGTCGGAATTCCCGATGATGACAAAAC
>JAKOPZ010000250.1 GCA_029778615.1 Chloroflexota bacterium
GCGAAGTGGGCTGATTCGCAAAGCCCGCGCGATACAACGCGCCAAACAAAAAATCGCCTGAACTGTCGCCTGTCAAATACCCCACGCAATTACACCATTAAGATACCTGTCGTCAACCTTGTTGCCATCCGCGCCGCGTTGCATTCGCAGTTTGGTACACACCGCGCGCAAGCATGCATGATAGCATAATCTATCCGTTTAAAATGTTACGATGTTAGGGGCGGCAAGGCAACTGCAAAGTCGCGCCAATTGTCATTTCGAGCGGATGCGAGAAATCTCAACCTTTCGTGACAAACGAGATTTCTCACAGAGTTTACCCCGAAGGATTGAGGGGTTCGAAATGACATATCCTTGTCAAGGGACTTTGCAGTCGCCTTATTAGGGTCGGCGTGAAAATTAGATGAACAAAGGCGCGGATAGTAAAATAAAATAGCCATCGTCGCGAGTGTTTACGTCACTCGCGACGATGGCTAACGTGTGATTGGATTTGTCCAATTGAAACGCCGCCACAATGACCGCCGCGGGGCAGCCATGTGCCAGCAACGTCAAGACCAACGTGACCTGCACTTCGGCAGTGCGTAAACGATAATGCGATGTGCCCTTGCGCACACTGAAAGTCTTGTGCCATTGATGGCATATGCAGCGTTCTTTTTTGCGTGTATGAATGCCGATTTAGTGCACGCGGACAATGCTCGCCGTTCGAAACAGATTCGGGACCTCCAAACCCAGCTGCTTGAAAATTGTGCGCGGCACACTAATATCCGCCACATACAATTCGCCAATGACCCGCAATGCACTTGGCGCAAGCAACCCCGTTTACAGATTAATCCAAAACGCGAGCTGCTCTGCTTCGGTTGATAATGTGGCAGGGTCAAAGTGGACCAGTTGCGCAGCCGTTTCGCGCAAACGCAAATCCAAATCGCTTGACGCCGCGCGGGCATAGTCGAATGTGTTGCGTTCCGCGACGTACGCCTCCGCGCGCAGGCGATTCATCAAAACGCGCAGCTCGGCGTCCACGCCGCTACTCGCGTCGCCGCGCGGGATAGAGACAACATTCAACGCGGTTCGCGAATTGATCCGCGCTAACGCGTCGAGTGTACCATTCCACATGCGCGCGCCGTGATTGCGCCAAGAAGCGGGGTGCGTTTTCATGTTGTTCCAAGAAAATTGTTTTGTGTTTTCCATACTGCACATATTGTATCCGTTTTGCGTGTCGCCGATTGTGATGGGGCTTACAAAGCAGAACACGCCGTGGTTTTGTAATCTCGCGTACAGAACTTTTCGGGACTTGCGAGTACCCTGTTTGCAGGTCGGAAAAATTCGATTCCATTCAGGAGGAAAGAAAAATGCAAGCGATTCAACAACACCAAGCGGAATGGAGCAAACTCGTCATTGGCGGCATCGTCGGCGGGATTGCCGGCGGCATCGTCTTTGGAATGTTAATGGCGATGATGGGCATGCCGCCCATGATTGCGAGCATGGCGGGGAGTGATTCGCCCACATTTTTGGTTTTCGTGGGCGGCGTTCAAACCCGAAACGCGCGTCTATCAGCCCTGACTCAGGAGCCACATGGAAAATCACATTCATCACGAATTGGATGACGACGAATTGGATATCGCGATGCAAGTCAATCGCCGCAGCTTGTCAACCGCGCAGCTGGCGCAATTTGAAAAATACGTCGCGGAAATTTTTGGCGCGCTGGGAATGGATTTGAACACGCCTGCTACAGTGGACACACCGCGCCGCTTTATTCGCGCGTTGATGGATATTACGGAAGGATATGAAGGCGACCCGAAACTGCTCAAGGTTTTCGAGACCGAATGTCGCGGGGAACCCGATTGCCGCCTCGCGCAAGTGGTCGAAGGTCCGATTCAGTTCTATAGTTTGTGCGAGCACCATGCACTCCCGTTCTACGGTCGCGCGTATATCGGATACATCGCGCATGAACACATCATCGGGCTTTCCAAATTGACGCGGCTCGTGCGCTTGTACGCCAAACGGTTCGCTGTACAAGAACGCATTGGGCAGCAGATTGCGGACACGCTGGAAACGATTCCCGCGCCGCACGGCGTCGCGGTGTACCTCGAAGCGCATCACCTTTGCATGCAAATGCGCGGCGTGCGCGAAGTTTCGCCTCTGACGCGCTCGACGGTGTGGCGCGGTCACTTTGCGAATAATCCCGCGCTGCGCGCCGAGTTTCTCGTTGCGGCGGGTTTGCAGCGACCACTCAATGGCTAATCGTCAACACAAATAGACTCCGCACCAAGACGTGAGTTGACCAATATCAAACCCGATACAGTTTATCATTTCCGCTTTCAAGGTTCTGCCGCCGACGGCACGTTTTATGTGAGCGATGATTTCACATATCGCACGCCCAAAGCGTCCGCATCCGCGCAAAACAAGCCGCAAGGACAAAATGTCGCGTTGATGTCCGCAATGCC
>JAKOPZ010000006.1 GCA_029778615.1 Chloroflexota bacterium
AAATAAAACATATCTCCAATTGTCCGAACTCGTGCGTATGGGCTGGACGATGGAAATCTCATTGTTGCCGCAAGACCCTCTGCTCATTGTGCCGCGCGCGGCGGTACTCTTTTCGCACCCTAACAATCCATTAGCGAAATTTGCGCCGTACGCTTCAAATCCGCCGATTCATTACGACCTCAACTTGTTTGCGCCAGAAACGGAATTCCGGCGCGTGATCGCTGCCATGCATGCGCTTGCGCTGCGCTTTTCCTCATCCGGCACGGCATCCGATGACTCATCCGACCTTTTGCCTTCGTGAGGGTCGTCGGATTTTCCAAATTCACCAAACACAATCTTCGAAGAGGAGAAGAGCGGGACGAGTGGATTTGAATCTACTCGATTTCAATCTTTAATCCCAACTGCTGCGCCGCCTCTTTCATGGATTTGATCGCCTGGTCCTCTGGTTGAAACAGCGCGTCAGTTTTTGCCTCTAGCTCAAACGCGATTCCAAGCGTAAGCTGTTTTAGATTCATGCGCGCGGCGGGCGAGACAAAACTGCGGAACAGGTCCGCCCAACTTTCGACGGGGACATTGCCGCGAATGACGATGCGGCGGATTTGTTTCGTTGCTGCGGTTTCCGCAGTGTTAGGTTGTGTCGCGTCGGTTGTTTGTGTTGCGCTTGTCGCTCCGTATGTTGCTTTTGGCGCGGCGGTGTCGTATTTGAAATCGGTGCGGAGGGGTGAAGAGGGCGCGTCGGGCGAGAACGGTGGGATAATCCAAATGCCTTCTTCGTTTGGGTCGAGTGTGATGTTTTCGCCAATCCAACGCGTTTGCAAATTGTCCGCGCGCAAACCGCGCCCGATGCCGACTAGTTTGTTTTTGCACGCTTCGGAAAATCCTTGCGCGACGGCTTCACGCGAAGCAATCATCGGTTTGTCGGTGTAACGCAAAAATGCTTCGATGGCGTCGCTCAAGCGAATGCCGCCCTCGCTTGGAATGAGACCCGCTTTTTGCAGCGTGACGCTGCCCACTTTTCGCAAAACCCATTCCTCTTCTTCGATGAGTTGTTTCCACGCCAAATTTAGATGTTCGCCCCAATCGCGCTTGGCATCGGTGAGGGAGACAAAAACAACTTGTTGTCCCTCAATGCGCGCCACATTCGAATACGCACTCGTGAGCGCGTCTTGAACATTCGTGCGCGCGGTTTTGAGGCGTCCTTTCAAATCTTCCACCTGGTCGGGGTCGAGTTGGCTCGCATAATCGCGCTGCACCTGTTCGAGCGCGGCTTGTTCGCGCAGCGCGTTCGTCAGGCGATTGATACTGCGCTGTGATGGCAAGAGAAAAAGCAACGTGTTGCGAAAATGGCGTTCGCGTCCGCCGCATTTGGTCGAGAGTTGCGAAATGTTCTGTTCCACCGCGCGGCGGTTGCCATTGTCACCTAACGCGGCGTTGGGTGGGAGAACGACGAGCGCGAGCGATTTTTGCTCAGGCAAATCCGTGCCGGGATCCACCAACACTTTCCATGTCGCGCCGCCGCTTTTCATCTCGCGCGTTTGTCGCGTCAGCTCTTCCACAATTTCTGCATCGAACACGCGCGCCGCAAAGGTTTGGCGATATTGAACGATGAGATTGTTGAGCGTCGGCTTGGTGCCGAACCAATAGCGTTTGCCCAAACTGCCCGCACTCGCTTGATGTAAATAAAACGCGCGCTCTTCAAACGCGAGAATCGCGCCATCGGTGTAATTCCAATTCAATGACGGACGCGAGACGGCGAGCTTGAGGTCTTTGCTGCTGTACCCCGCACGTTCCGCTTGTCCGCCGAACGAGCCGAGCAGAATCGCTGCCGCGAGTCCTTCGACAATTTTTTCGCGTTCGTACTCGTCGCCTTTTTCTAAATCGAGCAAAGTCGCATTCGCGCGTTCCCCGATGACATCCGCCGCGACGACGGATTGATACGTTGCACCCCACAAGCGCGTGAGATTCGATTGCAGCGCATCCATTGTCCAGCGAATGTGACACGGTTGAATCAACGGCTGCGATTGTGTATTCGTGTCGCGTCGCTGCCACAAATCGCTGACGATGCTGGCGAGTAAACGCAGCACGCCGCGCGTGCGTTGAAAATCGGGATGCGCGCCCCAACGCAAATAGAGCGCATCAATCAATTCGGGATGAAACGGATACGCGCGCACGATGCGTTCTTGATACGATGCTTTGGTCGCGTCGTTCGGCACTTCTTTTTCATGCTGCTTGTAGAGATTGAGATACGCTGATGCGATTTTTGCGTGTTCTTTTTCATCGCCAATCGTTTCAAACAAGCGGCGGCGCACAACTTGATAAATTTCATCGTCGGCGACGGGTTTAATATCCGCGCCCATGCGTCCGAAACGTTTTTCGAGACGCTGTAAAATTTCCGCGCCCTTTTCGGAACTGGCGACTTCCAAATGACTCGCGGGCAGCGTGGCGACGACGACCGCGCCCGAAACATTTTGCACCGCTTCGGTCAATTGTTGAATGAACGAAATCGTTTGGTCGGCAAGCGTGCTGTCGCCAACGGGAACGGCGGACGCGCCAACGCAATAGTCCGCGATTTCATCCAACAAAATCAAACACGGCGCGGCGCGTTGGAGAATTTCGGTAAAGAGACCTTGCGGCACAGTGCGCTGTTCGTCGTTCGCCGCAACGCGTTGATACAGTTCTGCGCCGCCGAGTTGATATGCGAGTTCGCCCCACAACGTGCGCGTGTGGATTCCATCGCCCGCATCGCGTCCTTGTGTGGCATCGTTCGTTTGATTTGTAAAGACCGCGACGTTGACCGATTTTTTCGGAAGCGTGTCACCGAGCGCGGCGCGCACATTTTTCAACGCATTCGCTTTTCGCAAAACGTCCGCGTGTTTGGCGAGGTGCCACAAGGCTATGAGCATGTGCGTTTTGCCGCCGCCGAACGACGTTTGCAAACTGATGATGCGGTCGCCGCTGTCGCTCGCACCGTTCAAGCCCGCGCCCACTTTGGACAAAACATTTTTCAAACCTGCGGTGAGATAACTTTTTTCAAAAAATATTTCGGCGTCGGAATAAATTTCGGGCGCGTTGTTTTGCGCGACTGCCCAAAGATTCGCGGCAAAGACCGCTTCGGCAAGTTGTCCTTTGCGAATGTCTTGGTGGGGAGTCGCGATGGCGTACCAGGGTTTTAACTCTGCCATGATTCATCCCTTTTGTTTGTGTGTCTCTTGTCGCCCTACCGTTCTTGTTTCAACTTTTGGCATGGTTTTGCGATGTCTCACTCACGCAAAGCAAAAGCGGTTCACAATCCACTCATCCACTTTTTCAATTCCGCTGCTTTTGGGTCATGAAGTTGGTCGAAAATTTCGAGCACTTGTTCCGGTTCCGTCCACTGCCATGACCTGGGCATACTCTGATTATCGAAACTCAATCACGATTTCAAAACTCATAATTCTTTGAGCCATTCTTGTACCGTTGCCGCATTCGGACTTGCAATAGACTCGAAAATTATCAACGCCTCTCTCCAAAATTCACCTGCTTTTGTCTTGTCTTCAAGTCGCCTGTAAACAATTCCGATGTTTGCGAGGCGGTTTGCTTCACCACGCTTGTCACCGATTTCGCGCGCAATGAGCAGTGCCTGCTCGTAATACTCGATTGCCGTCCGCAATTCAATCTCGGCGTATACATTACCAAGGTTAGCGAGGTTTGCGCCTTCGCTGCGTTTGTCGCCGACCTCACGCGCAATCACCAATGCCGCTTCATGATACGCGATAGCTTCTTGAAATCTACCCAACGCATAATTTGCGCTTCCAAGATTGCCAAGTGCATTGCCCTCGATGCGTTTGTCGCCGATTTCACGCCCAATGAACAATGCCTGTTCGTAATACGCAATCGCAGTTTGCACGTCGCCAAGCGAATAATTCGCGCTGCCGAGATTTCCGAGCCGATTCCCCTCGCCGCGCTTGTCGCCCATCTCGCGCGCAATCGTCAACGCGCGCTCGTAACATTCAATGGCTTGGCGCACTTGACCGAGGTCAGAGTATGCCAGCCCAAGATTATCGAGGGTCGCGCCCTCGCTGTGCTTGTCCCCGATTTCGCGCGCAATCGCCAATGCCTGCTCATAGTATTCGATGGCTTGATGCGCTTGACCCAAATCAGCATTCGCAAGTCCGAGATTTCCAAGGTCCGCACATTCGCCGCGCTTGTCGCCAATCTCGCGATCAATGCTTAACGCTTGCTCGTAATACTCCACCGCCTTTTGCACTTGACCAAGGTCCGCATACGCCAGTCCGACATTGCCGAGGTCTGCGCTTTCGCCGCGCTTGTCGCCAATCTCGCGTCGAATCGCCAATGCCTGTTCATAATACTCGATGGCTCTCTGCACGTTACCCAACGCGTAATAGGTGCTTCCCAAATTGCCGAGGTGGTTTCCTTCGGCTTGTTTGTTCCCGGACCCGCGCGCCGACGTTGCGGCTTGCTCCAACCATTGGACCTGCTCGCGCGCGCTCAAACGCAATTTCATGACATACGCTGATGCATCTGGGTATTCGTTGCACAGTCGAGCCGCATTTGGATTCTCGCGCGCGTGCAAAGCTGCCCATGCTTGTCCGGCGCGGATATTGCCAAGTTCGCTGTCGAACAATGCCAATCCATCCAGGACATTCTCGTTTCCTTGCAAATACAACTCGTCCGCCGCCCGCGCGACGAGCAAATAAAACGCGGCGTGCGCTTTTTCGGCCTGTGCTTGTTCCTCTTGTGTCCACTCCCATGGTTTGGGCATAGTCGCTTGATTGAAACAGAATCAAGTTCCAATGTGCTCAGAACTCTACCCTTCGCTCTTTATTCATCATTCACATTGAATATTCACAATTCTGCGAGCCACTTTTTCACTTTCGCCGTGCGCGGGTCTTTTATCGCTTCAAAAATCCACAGCGCTTCCTGCCACAACGCTCGCGCTTTGTCGGTATCTCCCAATTTTTGCCAAGTACTTGCCATATTCATCAACCACAGTCCCTCATCGCGCCTGTCATCCATTTCGCGTGCAATCGCCAACGCCTCTTCGAAATATGCGATTCCCTTCCACATGTCGCCTAAATCTGAATAGACCAGTCCAAGGTTGCCGAGGTCAATCCCTTCGCCGCGCCGGTCTCCAATCTCGCGCCGAATCGCCAACGCCTGCTCAAAGTAATGGATAGCTTTCGGAAATTCGCCAAGCGTTCCATACGCAGTACCAAGATTGCCAAACGCAGCTCCCTCGCCATGCCGGTCGCCAACCTCACGCGCAATTGCCAATGCCTGCTCATAATACGCGATGGCTTTGTTCATCTCGGCTAAATCGGAATATGCCAATCCGAGGTTAACGAGGTCGGTCCCCTCACCGCGCCGGTTGCCAATCTCGCGGTCAATCTCTAACGCTTGCTCGTAAAGTGAAACCGCTTTCTGTGCGTCGCCCAACGAATAATAAGCAATCCCAAGATTGCCAAGGCGGTTTCCTTCACCAAGTCTGTCGCCGACTTCGTGAGCAATCGCCAGCGCGCGCTCGTAATAAGCGATTGCCTTGTGCGCGTCACCTAACCAATAATATGCAATGCCGAGGCTACCGAGCCGATTGCCTTCCTCCTTTTTCTCTCTCAGCTTGCGCGCCGCATTCAGGGCTTGTTCCAACCATGAAATCTGTTCGTGCAGACCAAGACGCAAATGCACTGCGAATGCGGCTGCGTCCGGGTATTTATTGCATAGCCGTGCCGCATTATCATCATTCTCTGAATTCTTTGCTGCCCACGCCTGCCCCGCTCGAATGTGCGCGAGTTCTCTGTCAAACAACGCTAACCCTTTCAAGGTATTCTCGCGTCCCTGCAAATACAATTCGTCCGCTAACCGCGCACACTGCATATAGAACTCGGCATGCGCTTTTCCCGCTTCGGCTTGTTCCGCGTCCGTCAATTCATATCGCTTGCTCATCTATGCTTGCCAAGTAAGTCATACTCAATGTGCAACTCTTGCGCGGGACAAATGTCATTTCGAGCCGTCTTTGCGAGAAATCTCATTCGCGCCTTGCGAGATTTCTCGCTCCGCTCGAAATGACAAAAGTGTTGCACATTAGGTAGTCATCTATTTCCGCCCGCGCGCAAAATCGCGCAAGAGGTCGTGCAAGCGAAAGCGTCCATCGCTAAACTCTACCAGACTTTCTCGTACCAAATCGCCTAACGATTTTTCCGCTTGGTCGAGTTCCGTTTTCCAAATATAGGCGGCGGCATTGGCATCGAACGGCGCGGGGAACACAGCAAGAAAGCGCCAACGCCTTTGCGTTTCGGGGTCGAGGCGGTCATAGCTCAAGGCAAAGGCGGCTTCGACATTGAGTGTCTCATCGTTCGCTTCACTCAACAGCTCAATGCGCTGTTGCTCTAATTTTTCAATGTAACGCGCGGCGCTTTCATTCGGGCGCGTGCCGAGGTGGCTTCCCGCAATGCGTAACGCGAGGGGCAGCTTGCCGCACAGCTCTGTCAATTGCGCGAGTTCTTGTTCCGTCAACCGCGCACACAATTTTTTCAACAATTCGCGCGCATCATTTTCTTGCAATACATCGAGACGAATGAGCACCAGTCCTTGCTCGACAAACTGACGCCGCGAGGTGACGATAAAGGCGCACTCGGCTTTGAGCAATTCACGCACTTGCTTGGCGTCGTGGGCGTTGTCCAAGACAATGAGCGCGCGTTTGCCGTGCAGCACCGCGCGATACATTTGCGCGAGTTCGTCATCCGTTGCTTTACGCAAATCCTCAAGCGGATTGAACGCGAGAATCACCTGGCGCATCGCTTCGGTCGGCGCAAGGGGGTTATCGTTCATTCCTTGCAAATCAATCCACATCGCCGCATCGGGAAACTCTGCTGCAACTTGGAGCGCGACATAACTGGCGAGCGTGCTTTTTCCGACACCGCCCATCCCCGTCAAGCTGCTGATTGTGCCGCTAATTGCCGCGCGTTTTCCTTCGGTCAAGAGTTTGACGAGTTCATCAATCTCTTGCGTTCTTCCCGTGAAATCGCGCGGGGGCGCGGGAATGGTGAATGTGCGCGGGTGCGCTTGGCGCGCGGCTTGATAAATCACGTACTTGGAGCCGCCCACCGCGTCGCCATCAACGTGCATTTGTCCGCCGCTCATGTTGATTCCGCCGCTCTGATTCGTTGGGGTATTTGGTTGGTCATTCATCGGTGGCATATCCAGCTCCTATGCGGCTCAGTCAATTCTTGGAGTTGACCTTGAACTCGAAGTAGTATTCATCTCCGATTTGTATCGGCAGGTTGCTGTGAATGAGTTTTAGAAAGTTCGTGCAGTTGTAGTCATACTCAGACAGATATTCTCGACAGTGAAGGTCCAATTCAGGAATGCCACCGACTTTGAGATCGAGTGATTGTTCCACGGTCTCGCCAGATTTATTGCGACTGATGAGATTGGCATCTCCAAAAGTAAGTGTACTGAAATCTATTCTACCCTCAGCGTTGGGCGACATTGACATTGGCTGCCACATCATTGCAGCTGCCGTATCAATCGGCTTGGCTTTTTTTGAACCGATATGCGCGATGGATAGATTTCTGATATTCCGCACCTTTTGGATGTACGGAGAACGTTGGGGTTTCACAAAATCGGAGTTATTGAGCCCCAGTTTTTTTGCTAGGGTCGCGAGCTCATCATAAAACGTTTGATACGCGCCATCGAGGGCGACGAAAAACAATACATACGAAAACAAGCACTTGAGGTAATAGGGTTGGAGTTCTAGAAATCCTGATGCAACATGAAAGCTCTTGGAGAAAATGTCGGCATTGTCCACTGCCACTTGATAGGGTTCAACATATCGATGCCAATCTTGCACGACCATTTCGAGAAACATCCAGAGCATCGGGATGTTTGAAAATAACATTGGCGTCGGAATTCTCTCGTGACTATTTTGCCTAGAGTTGTCACGACAAATCGGTCCGAGCTCTTTCAGTTCGCTTGCGAATTGTCTGGATGTCATGAGCGTTTACATATTCGACTAAAGCAATCTTTCCTGTCTCTGTCCCTTTTTCGCTTCCGTCTTGAACGTCTCGCGTTCGCTCAAGAGCGCGCTGATGAGTTTCCAATCGTCCGTGTCGCGCGGCAAAACTTCCCACAATGCTTGCGCGAGTTTCCAGAACGCGTTGTGTTCCAACAAATCGTGCTGCCACAAGTACGTGACCAAATCCGCGCGCGCTTCATTCTGCCACAAACGCATCGCGTGATGCAGTTGGTCAATCAATGCGTCACTGCGTTCATCGCCGAGATGTTTTTTGTGGGCGCGGTCGGCGAGGAGCGCGAGGCGCACGCTGGAACCATCCACCTCGAACAAGCCGCGACTCTTTGCCACTTCCATCGCGCTTTCCGCTTCGCCGCCGATTTGGACGACGAGCCGCGCATCGTCCCACGCTTGTTCGCCGACGCCGTACAAATTTGCCCAGACAAAATAGAGGCGCGAAAGATTGTCGCCTTCGAATTCGCCCGCAATGGCGCGCAGCGCGATTTCGCGCACGAGCGCGAGCAATTCTGCGACGGTGACGGGCGTGCCGTCCGCGCGTTCGACGCGTTCGTATTTGCCAAAGACGCCGACGGCAGGACCGTAACACGCGACAATCAAATCCGCGCCGCGAAACCCATACACATCAAAAAAGCGGCGGACGCTTTCGGTGACAACCTTTTCGATTTCGCGCCGCACGTCGCGGAACGATGCAGGCGCGCGAATTTCGCGCGGGCGACAGATGACGGTGATGGATGAGGCAAGTGCCGAGCCAGCTAAAGCAACTACACGATTCTGCAATTCGGTATCAATTGGATAACTTGCGGTGACGTTCAAACCCGCTTCAAAGAGCGCGTTGATGAGTGCAGTCCACGCTTCGGTAGATTGGTGCGCGAACATTACTGCAATCACGCCATCGGGTTTGCAGACGCGTTTGGCTTCGGCAAAACACGCGGCGAGTTTCGACGTGCAATGTTTTTTTGCTTCTTCGACATTGCCATTGTGCCGATGTTTGAGCGCGGTTGCTTCTTCGCTCTTAGGCGTCAAAGGTGTCATAAACGCTTCTGGCAAAATCTCTCCCAAACTGCGCTTGAGCCAAACGTAAAAGAAATCCGAGAGGTCAGCATAAGCAATCGCGTCAAAGTAGGGCGGATCGGTCACGACAACATCAACTGTGCTTCGTTCAATTGGCAAGAATGCACCATCTCCACGAATAATGCGCGCAGGTATCAGCTCCTCGTGTCCCACTGTTGACTCGTGGTTAATCACTCGAAGAATCCAAGCTGACTGACCTAACGCGCCACCAGTCACTTCATTAAGCGGGTTGATTTCGGGAAAATCCCATTTCATTGGAATTGCTTGTGCATCAAATGGAGTTTCTAATTTCTCACCCGATAAATGCCATCTCCCAACTGTTGTAAGTCTAGGAGATAGTTTGCTCAACCACAATCCCAAATACGCCGCCAACGCTTTTTGATAATCATCCTCTCCATTGCGTTCTTTCATTTCCGCAAGCGCGTCATGCAAACATTCCACAAATGTTTGCATCGCCACAAGTTGACGCGGATTGAATAATGAACCCCACGTTTTCATTCCGTAGAGATGAACGCGAATGCCTGTCGAGTTGGAAATATCATCTTCATCGTTACCTGTGATTTCAGGCAGAATCATTTCACTCGGACGTTCCACCTCTTGCGCGAGTCGTTTCGCTTTTTCAAACGCGCGCAAATCAATTTCTTCCACTGCGCGATAATCCTTGCCTTGCGGTGTGTCGGTGATGACCGCCGTCATGCGTTCGCCCATCTTGCCTTCCAGCCCCGCGCGCCGCAAATCTTCTACGGGCGTCACCTGTTGGCATACAGGACATTTCACCGCGCCGCGTCCTTTTTCAATCATCGTTCCTGCGGTT
>JAKOPZ010000251.1 GCA_029778615.1 Chloroflexota bacterium
CGTAACAGCTCGTAGTAACGTGCGATGAACGACATCGCCTCAATCGTTCCCCTGGGCGGACGAATGAATTCGTCACTACAAAACATTTTCAAGGGAGTTGTCCATGAACCGTTGGCTCACCTGCAGCCAATGAAAATGGGCGCCGCGTCGTAACAGCGCGTCGTAACAGCTCGTAGTAACGTGCGATGAACGACATCGCCTCAATCGTTCCCCTGGGCGGACGAATGAATTCGTCACTACAAAACATTTTCAAGGGAGTTTCCATGTTTCGCCCGCGCGTTCAATTTCTTGACCCTGCCATCCTTCCTCAAATTCTCGACGAAGCATTTTGCATTCTCGAAAATCCCGGCGTCATTTTTCAATGGACGCCCGCGCTCGAACTGCTCGCCGCACACGGCGCGGAGGTAAATTTTGAAACCAACACCGCGCACATTCCGCGCGCCCTCGTCGAACGCGCGTTACAGTCCGCCCCGCGCGAATTTTTTCTGTACGACGCGCAGGGCAATCCGCGCGTGCGCTACGGCGGCGACGCGATTCATTTTGACCCCGGTTCCTCTGCGCTGTGGATGTACGACAGCATCACGCACGAATATCGCGCGCCGACCACCCACGATTTCGTCGCGTATGCGCGTCTCGCCGACCACTTGGATGCGTTCGACGCGCTTGCCACCGCGTTCATTCCCGACGATGTGCCGGGCGAGATGGGCGACTTGTACCGTTTGTATTTGTGCTTGCGCTGTTCCGACAAACCTGTTGTCACGGGCGCGTTTGCGGTGGAAACAATGAGCGTGATGCGCGAACTGCTGCGCGTGACGCGCGGCGATGATGACGCACTGCGTCATAAACCGCGCGCGGTATTTGACGTCTGTCCCACCCCCCCCTTGCAGTGGAGCGACAATACGAGCGCGAACATTATCGAAGGCGCCCGCCATTTCATTCCCATCGAACTCGTCGCCGTTCCGCTCGCGGGCGCCGCCGCGCCGATTACGCTGATTGGTTCCGTCGTCCAGCATGTCGCCGAAAATTTCTCGGGGCTGACCCTGCATCAACTCGCCCAGCCCGGCGCGCCGGTGGTCTTTGGCGGCGCGCCGGCCATTTTTGATATGCGGATGGGTGTGACACCGCTCGGCGCGCTCGAAAGTTCAATGATGTCGTGTGCGACAGCGCAAGTGGCAAAACATTTGGGCTTGCCCACGCATGGCTATCTCTGTTTGTCCGATACGAAACTGCCCGATATGCAAGCGGGTTGGGAAACGGGCATGAGCGCGCTGCTCGGCGCGCTCGCGGGCGTGAACATGATGAGCGGCGCGGGACTGCTCGACAGCGCGGGCGCGTTCAGCATCGAAAAAATGCTCGCCGACGCGCAAGTGATTGCGATGGCGCGCAAGACCATCGAAGGCATCGGACGCGTGGAGGATGGGACCTTGGCGCTGGAGGCGCTGCAAGCGATTGGACCCGGCGGAACGTTTCTCGATTCCGAGCAAACGTTCAACCGTTTTCGCCTCGACCAGATTCAACATTCGCCGATTGTGGACCGCGTGACGCGGCGCACGTGGCTCGCACAAGGCAAACTCGATACGATTGCGCGGGCGCGTTTGCAGCGCGAAAAAATTGAACCGGAATTGAAACCGCGCGTAATGGACGCAAATGTTGCGCGTGCGTTGCAGGACATTGTGGCGCGCGTGGCAAAGCAGAATGGAATGGACACGTTGCCCGCGTTGGAATGGGATGCCGCATGATGGACGAAACGTTTTGGCGCGCCCATGCCAACGCATTCGAAGATTTTTGGAATCGTCGTTTGGACGATTCTTTTTTTGAACAGCAGTTTTCCGCGTTTGGCAATGCAATCGTTTTGCAAACCAACGCGCGCGCGGTGGCGGACGCCGCGCAAATGTCTGCCGCGCGTTACGCGCGCGCCGCGACGCGCGCACAGCCGCCGATTGAACTGCGTGTCCGGCACATCCCCGCCTTGCCCGAAACACCCCTGCCTGCCGATTTTCCAACGCGTTTACAAACGGTGGGCGTCGGCGATTTTTTGTTTCAAGCCGCGACACCGTGGCTTCAATGGTTCGCGGATTTGAACGCGCGCAAAATGATTGCGCTGCTCTCGCCCGCGCTCGCCGCCGACGCGCGCATCGTGAGCCGTTATGTGCTCGACCGCGCGGTGTTGAATTTTTTGGTACGGGAAGGGGTCGGGGAATTGCACGCGACGACTCTCGTGCGGGATGAATGTGCGTTAGTGTTGATTGCTCCGCACGGCACGGGAAAATCTACCACCGCATTTCATTTGTTGAACGCGGGGTATCGCTTGCTCGGAGATGGCTTGCTGTTTGTGCGCGGGCAGAATGAGGAATTTGAATTGCTCGGTTATCCGGTGGGCGAAGTGAAACTCACTCACGACGCGCGCGCCCTGTTTCCCGAATGGCGCGGGGAGGGCGAAGAAGTTTCGGTGCACAATATTACAAAACACGTTGTCAATCTGCGCGCGCTCGCGCCGCACAAAATGATAGCGGACGCCATTTTTCCCCAGCGCGTGATTTTGTGTTTATTGGAACGCACCGCCCAAACACAAACGACCGTCGAACCTTTGGATGCGGAAACAGCGTTCAGGCGCGTCTTGCCCGATTCGCTCTATTGGGATGAACCGGAAGCGCTCACACGTTCGCTCGATGTTTTGCACGCGTTCATCGCGGGCGCGTCGTGTTTTCGTTTATCGCTCGGCGCAAATCGCGCACAACTGGTCGAAACGATTCGCGCCCTCGCCTAAAAATTTTTACGCACCCTCGCGCGCAAAACATCACGTCGCCGAAAATTTTTCATTTTTCGTTTTTGCTTGCGCGCGAAATAAATCCCGGTCCAAAACAAAAATCAACGCGCCGATGAGCGCAACCCAAAGCGCCGCGCGCAGCCACGTCGTCGGTGTATTCGGGTCAAACGTCAGCGCGCTCAGGTCCAATTCCGCGTCGCCCGTCGTCGTCACCTGAAGCGTCAGCGGAAAGCCCCAGCGGTCGAAATACGGATTGTCAAAATAAATCGCGATGGGTTGGAGCGAATCACTTGCCAATTCCTGCGCGCTCCAACTCGAATGCACCAGCGGCAATCCCTCCGCCGAAAATACGTCGAGCGTGACAAGTTCCGCGTCGGAAGAATTTCCGCGCGCCGCCGCACGAAATGTGATGGCGTAATTGCCCACCGTCAATTCCGTCAAATCGAAACTCGACACAATTGTCGCCGCGCTGCCCGATTGCGCGCGCCACACCCATTCGCCATCGCGTTGCACAACGCGCACGGTGGAATTTTGGGGCGGCGCGTTTTGCGGCGAAATGTACGCGGCGTGTCCCATCCCCGCAAACCATGCGGAAACATCTGTGCCCAACGCGCGGCTGTACGCGCTCACCACCGAGCCGTACGCATAGGACGCATCGGCGAGCATCAACGCAGCATTGTACAAACTCAGCACAAGAGTTACACCGGCAATAACGCCGAACGCCGCGCGCTGCCATCGCGGCAGAGAATTTTTCAGCGCGGCGTGAAACGCCCACGCGAGCGGCGCGACGAGCAGAGGCAGCGCGACCACAAAATAACGCGCGCCCACCTCGAACGGAATCCAAAAACCGCCGAGCAAAGTGACAAGCGGAATTAATACGAGCAGCGGCGACAACAACAAAATGCCGACGCGCCAAGATTCACCGCGCAGCAAACGTGGAATCCCCGCGAGCGCGAGAATGTATACGGGCGCCATAATCAACGTGCCGCGCTGCGGGTCAATCCACCAGCCCAACACGCCGCGCGCGAGCGACGCGAACGAATGCGACACAAGATTGCCGCTCGCAATGTCCGAAGGAGTGCCTTTGGGGACACTGCCCGCGAGCAAAACCGTGTTGACGAAAAAATAGGCGGCGACAGAAAACGCGACCACGAAAAAAAATGGCAGCGCGCGTTTCCAATTACCGCGCCATTCCAACGCGACAAACCCCACCAGCAGCGCGGCGAGTACGCTAAAACGAATGCTCAACCACGGCAGCAGCGCCGCTCCGCACGCGCACACCAAAATTACGGCAGCTGAATTTTGCGCGGACGTGTGAAAAAGAATGCGCCGCGTGACCCATATAAAAATCAGCGCGCCGATGACTTCGGGATAAATCAGCGCGCCGTACAAGACGAGGGGGGGGGTGAACGCAAGCGCGAACCACGCGAGCGTGGACGCGCGCGCATCGCGCGTCACATCGTATGCGAGTTTCCACATTTGCCACGCGAGGAGCGCGCCGCACAAGGCGAGAAAAAGTTCCGCGCCCGCGCGTCCGCCCAACGCGTACGGCAGCGCGAGCAAAAACGGCAAACCCAAATCGTGATTGAGAATTTGCGCGCCGTTGGGCAAAATTTTGACGTGCGGGTCAAGCGTTTCGCCCTCCAGAAAATTTTGGAAATCGCGCTGGGCGTAATTGTTGGCGAGGTCCACATCGCGGTCCACCGCGAGCGAATGCGCCGCCAGCAAATAATGCGGTTCGTCGCCGAGCGGCTTCCAATGCGCGGTCATCCACAACGCCAGCGCGAAATACGCGGCGAGCGAAACGCACAGAATGACAAGCTGAAAGGCAGGCGCGCGCGGTTTCATTTATGGCGGTGTCGTCAATTCGGGAATGATGGCAGCGGCGCGCGCAGAGTACGCTTGCGCGGTCGCGTTGTCGCCCGCTCGTTCATAGTACGCGGCGAGAAAAAATAACGCGGGGTAGGACTGCGTGTCGAGTGCGAGCGCATGCGCTAGCGCGTCGCGCGCGGCGGGCAGTTGATTTTGTTCCAGATAGGCGCGCCCCAAACCGTTCCACGCGTCCACCAAATTTGCATCGGCCGCGAGCGCGGCGCGAAATTTTTCAGCGGCATCCTCCGGGTTTCCCGCGCGCCGCGCGGCTTGTCCCCACGCGAGATTCACCATTGCCGTTTGCGCGCGAGTTTTTGCCAAGGCGCGCGCGCGCGCAAAATAATGTTCGGCGGTCGAATAATCGCCGTCGCGCGCGCTTTGTTCCGCGAGCGAGGCGTACGGGAACGCGGACTCAGGCAGCGCAAAATTCTTTGCCTCGCCCAGCAGCGCGGCATTGTCCGCCCCCGCGCGCCAATAGTACACGGTGATGCCATCGTCCACGCGGAGCGCCACCGCGCCGCGTCCTTCCAGCCACGCTTGAATTTCCGCGCCCGGGTCAAACACATAGCGATTCATCACCAGCCACACGCGCGCGGCGTGATGTTCGACATCGGTAATCTGCGGCGCGAGTTCTGCCGCGTTGTGGAATTGTGAGGCGGTGGGCGCGTAATACAAGACGACGCGCGTGCCGCCGGGCGTGACGACGGTATCGCCCGCGCGCACGTTCGCGTCCAGCAGCTGCCCGGTGGTGCGCCAATCTTCTTTGGGCAGCGCCAGCGCGACGGTCGCGCGTTCGAGTGAGATGACGACAAACAACATCGCGAGAACGAACGGCGCCGCGCCGCGCAAAAAATGATTGCGCGGCGTGAGGCGATTGAACCACGTCGCGAGCGCGCACGTCCCCACCGCGACCAGGAGCAGCCACGCGGGCAGCGAAGCAATCAGATAGCGCGACGCGAACAACGTGGCGCGATAAAACAGAAAAAGAAAAATGAGCGCGGACGGCAGAATTGCCCAGAAAAAGAGCAAAAGAGTTTCCCACTTTTTTTCTCGGAACTCGGTCAAACCGAGAACGCCCAACGCGACAAAAGAAAACGTCGCGAGGAATCCGCCGCCGCTAAAATTTTCGAGAATGCGCGTGTAGAAAAAATCGAGCGAGAGCTGCGGAATCGTTTCGCCCGGCGCGAGTCCCCACGTTTGCGTCGGCGGCGTAAAATTCGGCGCAAGCAAAAACGCAAGAAAGCGCTGTGCGGAGCCCCACACGAATTGCGCGTTCGGCGTGAGCCACAGCGCGGCGAAAAAAAATAGCGCGACGACGAGCACACCCACCAACGCGGTGTGCGTGATTTTTGAAAAAAGCGGTGCGCGTGCTGGCGCGAACGCGCGCACAAGCAAGCCACTCACCAGAAAGACGGCTTGCGCGACGGCGACGAACAACGCGAACAAGTGCGCCAGCACTGCCGCGCCGAGAAACACGCCATAGAGCAGCCATGCGAAAAATTTATTCGCTTGCAGCGCGCGATACAACCAATAGAACGACGCGAGCGCGCAAAGCAAATAGAGTGAATAAGGACGCGCCTCGTGCGCGTAAAAAATCGCAAAACTCGATACCGCAAGAAACGCGGCGGCGAGAATGCCCACCGTTCGTCCGAACATGATGCGTCCGACACGATACATGGCCGCAACGGCGAGCGTGCTGAACGCGGCGGCGGGAAAACGCAGCAGAAATTCATTTGCGCCCAACGCGAGCACGACGCGTTCAATCAAATAATCGAGCGGCATTGCCGCATGGAGAATGAGCTGTGGAAAAAAATCGGCGAGGGGTCCGCCCGCAATCTGCGCTTGCAATATTTCGTCGTACCACAAACTCTCGCGCCCAAGCTCCCACACGCGCAAAAAAAACGCGCCCGCGAGCAGAGCGAACAGCAGCCAACGTTCCTTGGAGCGCTTGAACATTTTCTACACCGCATCATCGCGCACGCGTTCGGGACTTGTCCATACGCGCGCGCGACAGAGGAGCGAATCGAGTGCGGCGCGCAGCGCCGCAAAAATATCGAGCGCGAAAAAAAGCGGCACGAACGGGAGCCGCAGCCACATCGCCGCGCTGACGCGTTGTTCGACAAAGAGCGCGACGATTTGAACGAACGGCATTCCGAGCGCGAGGACCAACACCGCACGCGGAAAACTCACCACGCGCGGAAAGACAACCGACAGCGCCGAAAGGACGCCCGCGCCCAACAGCGCCAGTCGGTCCAGATAGCCGAGCGCAAACAACACCAATTCGGCGCGCAACAAGGGACGCGCATCACTTGAGCGCACCAACGCCCACGCGTGATTGCGCGCAATATCGTTAAAGCCGCGTCCCCAGCGCGCGTGCTGGCGCAAATAACCGGACACCGTTTGCGGCACTTGATGATACGCGACCGCATCCGCCGCAAAGCGCAGCTGGTACCCCGCGCGGCAAAAACGCAGAGTCAATTCCGAATCCTCCAAAAATGCGCCCGGTGGAAAACCGCCGCATTGTTCGAGGGCGCGGCGCCGATACACGCAATTGGAACCGAGCAGCGCGGGCGCGAGTGCGAGCCGGTCTTTGGCGCGCATCGTGAGCATTTGATTCACAAGACTTTCAACCGTCGTGTAATACGCGCTCGGACTTGCGAAGGCGTTCAAAGGAATGGTGCGCCCGCTTACGCCCGCGACGCGCGGCGAGTCGAAATAGCGCATCGCCACGCGCAGCGCGTTGGGCAAGGGACGATGGTCGGCGTCGAAAATACAAATCATTTCGCCAAACGAAAATGTTTCCAACGCCGCGTTCAGCGCGCGCGCTTTGCCCCGCGACTCGGGGAGCGCAAGGCAATGTATGTTTTCCGCGCGCGCCGCGAGCTGTTCCATGATAACGCGCGTCTCGTCGCGCGAGCCGTCGTCTACCAAAACGATTTGCAATTTCGCGCGCGGGTACTCGAGCTGCGCGAGCGCGCGTCCCATGCCGCGCAGGACGCGTTCTTCATTACGGCACGGCACGACAACGAGAACGTCGGGCAGCTCTTGGGTTGGGTCTTGCGGGAGGCGGCGCGGCGCGAGGAAAATTGTCAGGGTCAAAATGAGCCGACGGAGGTTGAAAATGAGCAGGACAAAAATGATGGGGAGCGCGACAAGGCGCATCAAGCGCGGCGCGCAAGCAGCAAACCTCATCATTCTAATTCCCGTGCGCGCGCCGCGCGCCGTGCATTCAGATACACGCGCCCGCGTCCGCGCAAATGTCGCGCATAGAGCCACACACCGCGCGCGCCGTATTCTTGCTCCAACGCTTCGCGCGGCGGGAGGAGCGCAAAACGCAGCACGCGCGCTTTTTCGCGCCACGACGCGGTGGCGGCAAACGTCAACGCATACGCGCGACTCAAATCGGTCTCGCGAAAATCGAGCGCGAGCAAATCCGCCGCGCCGTGTTGTTCCACCCACGCGCGTAGACGCGGTGGTGTACGAGCGCACAATGCATTCAAAATATTTTCCAAAGGCAGCGGCGCGCCGGTGAGCGTATGCGTGGCGCGCAGCGCGAGATACACAAAGCGCGTCACGCGCGCGCAGTCACTTGACGCAATCACGCGCGCCCAATCTATTTGCTCTGCGCGCGCGGCAAGCCAGCGCGCAAGGTCCAGCGCCTGTCCAACGCGCGCTTCGCGTTCGACCAGATGTGTGGCGAGATGGACGCAGAGATGCACCAACGTATCTTCGAGCGACATGACGCGCACGGACACATCGCCAAGCGTAATCCATTGCCTGCGCGCCCACACATCGGGCAAGGGGAGCACATCCAAACCGCGCCACGGCGAGTCCCACAACGCGACGTGCATTTCCACCGGACGCGGCTGTGCCACATCAAACAAATAGCCGCGCCGCACAAAGCCGTTCAATCGCCACACCGAAGGCAAATGTTTGTTGACGAACGCGCCGGTTTTTGTGGGTACGGGCGTGAAGCCTGCCGCGCATAACGCGTTGTACCCGCGCTGCGCGTGCGATTCATCGCGCGCAAGCAAATCAAAATCATACAACACGCGTTCGGCGGGGTCGGGGTACAACTGCATGACGAGCGGCAGACCTTTGAGCACAATGAATTCCACGCGCGCGTTTTGCATCAACGCGACAAGTTCGCGCAGTTCGCGCTGTGCGTCCGCGTTGCGCGCCGTGTTATCGCGATAGGTCTGTTCCAAATACGCGCGGGGTGTTGATGGGACGTGCGCGAGCAAATTCAGTTTGCCCCACACCTTGTACAAAAGCGGCGTGATGCCGTGTCCATCGGCGAGATAGAGCGCGTCGCTCCAATCCAAATCCGGGCGCGTGAAAATGGTTTTCAGCGCGGCGGCATCGGGCGCAAGCGGAATGCTCGCGGCGATGAGCGCGATAGAATTCTGGCGAACGGACGCGGGAACGTTTGGCATCGGAGGCGATTATTTCAGAATACGATAGACGACGACGCGCGGAGCGTTTTGGTTAGCATAGACCACTTGAAGCGAGGGCGCGATAGTTTGGTCGAGCAGATAAACGAGCTGCGGGCGCGTGTCCGGCGTGGTGCGCGCGTCCAATTCCATATAGTCCGCGTTCTTGAGCCGCGCGTACGCGAGCACGCCGTCCAAATCCGCAAAGGGAATGAATTCGTACTTGGCGTTCGCGTAAAAGGCGATTTGACGTTTGCGCATCAACACGGACGCGTGCGGCGCAAGAATGTTACGCAGCGCGATGCCCGCCGTACGAAACTCTGTCGGGCGCGGGATGAAAAACATCGCGGCAACGTCGGCGGTGACAAAGAGCGCAAGGAACAGCGCGGTAACGCGATGACGTGAAATGTAAAACGCGAAATGTGAAACGTGATGCCGCAGATGCAACGCGACCCATTCATCCGCCGCGCCCAAACCGCGCGCGGTCCACAACATGGCAGCAGGAACGAGCGGAAGCAAATAGCGTCCGTCCACCACCGAAAGCGGAAAGACGAGCGCGGGCGCGAGCGCTGCCGCCAAAAAAAGATTTTGCGCGCGGCGGAATTTGCGCGCGCCGAGAATCGCGACCGGCAGCCAGAGGATAAATAAAAAGGTGGGCGATGTCAATGCGAGGCGCAGCTGCGTCAGCGTATTGCGCGCATAATTGAGCGCGGTCTGTGCGCGATGCTCCCACAAATAAATAGGCAGCGGCGGATACAGTCCCGGATTATCGCGCACCAATTCGTACTGAGCATAAGATTTTTCCCACGCGAACGGGTCGGGCGACGCGAGCGCTTCGCCGTGCAATTGATGCACGATGGATTTGGTGGAAAAAACGGAACCCGTGCGCGCCGTTTGATACCACGCGTACGGCGCGGCGAGCAGCAGCACGCCGCCGAGCAGCAAGCAAAGAGACCATGCCGCGCGCGGAAAAATTTTTTCACGCGTCGCGCGCGCAGCGTTCCACAACCAAACACTCGCGACGACGACCGCAAGCGCCGCGCTGACCAATCCTTCATAGCGCGTGAGATGCGCGACGCCGAACGCGATGCCGCTCGCGAGAAACCAAAACCATTTTCGGCGCTTGAGCGCGAGATATAAAAAAAGCCAGCCGCTCCAAATGGCGAGCGCGTAAAGTTGTTCCGACGCGGCTTCAAAATTTGGTACGCCGAGCGCGAGCGCGGGAACCGTCGCGGTGAGGAGCGCGGCGCGCATTGCAAAGGATGGGTCGCGTGCATCCAGTTCGCGCGCGAGCAAAAAAAGCGGAACGACGAGCAGCGAACCGAGCAGCAAAATGTTGAGCTGCGCGGGCAGTTCGATGCGCCACACATCGTTCGCCGTGAGCGACGCGTCAAAGGGAAGCGTGCTGGTGAGGCGATACATCAGCGCGGCGAACAGCGGATAACCGGGGTCAAATTCCGAATGCGGATGCACGCCATCGGCGGTAAAGCCATCGCCTGCGGCGAGGTGTCCGGCGAGCGTCAAGTATAACGCTTCGTCGGTGCCGATGACGAAATGATACGTTGCGGGCAGGACGCGAACGCAAAACGCGAGGACGAGCGCGACGACGAGCGGCGAAAAAATGGGTTGCGAAATTTTGGCGGTGTTCATTCGCGTTGGAGCAAGAACAACGCGTCCGTGCCGCCCGCGCGCAAGGGCGTGACGAACGGATACGTCCGCACGATGCGATAATGTTCGGGCGCACGAAACGCGAGCATGTATTCGGGGTCGAGCAAATATTTCCACGGGTCAATTGCCAATTCCAAATTGTGTGCGCGAATGTGCGCGATGCTCGCATCGTACAAATACCAGCCGTTCCATTCGTAACCGCCATCAATTTTTTCAACGGGGACGCCGCTCGCCAACAGCGCGCGTCCCGCGTCCCAACGCGTCGCGTTCCACGCAAAATAATCGCGCATGAGCAAAACAGAAAGGACGCCGACGACGAGCGCGCCCGCCGCGCCTGCCGCAAAGGAAAAACGAAAACGACGCGTCGCATCGAGAAGCAAAACAATCGCGCCGGGCAGCAGCGGCAAGAGGTAGCGTTCAAAGTACGTAAAAAAAGTGAGCGAGGCGAGTGCGAGGAGCAAGATGGTGAGATAAAGCAAGGCGAGCGCGGGAGAAATTTGCGTGCGCACGCGTCCGACAATGAGCGCGGACAAAACGATGCCGAGCGCGCCCGCGACGATGGTCAAAAATGCCGCGAGCGCATCCGAAATAATCAGCGGACGCGTCGCGCCCCAACCTTCTGCAAAAAACGCGAGATACGGACGCATTCCCGCGCGCGTCAAAATATCGGTGAGGTACGGAAACCATTCACCGCGCGCGGCGGCGCGCGCGAGGGCGATGATGGAAACAAGCGCAAGGAACGCAAACAAAATTTTTTGTCCGCGCGTTGTCGCGCGCCAAACGTTTTGTGTGTACGCGAGCGCGCCCAACGCGGCGAACCACAGCGGCAGAATATAAATGGCGAGCGTCGCCGCCGCTTTGGCATACCGCTGAACAAAAATGCCGGGCGTATCGAGTTGAAACCAAAAACCGATGGTGCCGGTCAACGTGCGCGCGCTGTCCGCCCAATTCGCTCCGCCGCCGAAACGCGACCAATACAGATAAATTGCCAAGACGAGAACCGGAACGCCCGCGCCCGCAAGAATCCAACGTCGCCACGCGCGCGGCGCGCAAGTTTTGCGTTCGAGAAAAATAAACAACGCGAACGCGAAAGGAATGAGGATGCCGATTTGACGCGCCAGAAAACCGAGCACGGCAAAACATGACGCGAGGATGGCAAAGCGAACGTTTTGCGAACGCCACGCGCGCACATAAAAATACAGCGCGCCCAAAATTCCAAACAGTAAAAAAATATCGGTCATGAAACTGAACGCGAGAAAAACGAACGCGGGCGCGAGCAGCAGCGCGAGCGCGGCAATGACGCGGCGCGGCACATCAAATTCGAGTTCGCCAAGCAGCGCGTAAAAAAACAAGAGCGCGCCCAACGCGAGGACGAGCGTGGCAAGACGGAGTATGGCAAATGAAAAACCAAACAGCTGCGAGAACAGCGCGCCCCACAGCGCGGGAAAAAAAACAGTGGCTTGCGTCACTTCGAGACGGTGAAACGTTCCCGTCTGCAACAGATTCAAAACTTCTTTGGCATAGTCCCAATCGTCTTCGACCGGAAAATTACCGAGCGGATTGATGGCAACAATCAGTGCGAGAAAAACGAGAACGATGATGCCCGCGCCGAGCCACGCGCGCGTACGCGCGGGAGCGAGGGGTAAAGGATTTTCTGCACTTGGGCGTTTGTCGTTTGTCATTCGTCGTTCGTCAGCCGCCGTTATCAATACTGCCCCAAACTGCCCGCGCGTTTGGTGTACGCGAGCGCGCGGCGCAAAACAATCAGACACAACGGGACCAACACGACGTTGAAAAGGACGAGCGCGAGTAACGGCGCGCGCAATTCGTACAGCGATTGCCCGCGCATCAACGCGCCGCGCAGCGCTTCGAGCGCGTACGTGAGCGGCAGAATGTACGAAAACCACTGCAAGCCCCACGGTAGCAGCGTGATGGGAAAATAGACGCCGCAAAAAACAAACGTCGTCAAATCAATCAACCAGTTCAACGGGTCGGCGCGTTTGAACACGAGCAAAAACGCGGCGGACAAAATACCCCAGCTGTTGAGCGCGCCCAACGCGAGCAGGGTCGTCACCAGCGCGGCAAGCCAATTCGCGCGCGATAAATCCGCGCCAAAGACGAATACGCCCACGCCGAGCTGCAAAAGCATCACCAGTACGCCTTCGATAAAAAGCCACGCCGACGCGCCGAGCAGCGCGAGCGCGGGACTCGTCGCCGTCACCATCAACGGCTCGACGGTGCCGATAACCATTTCGTTTTCAATTTCGCGCGCGAGATATTTCATGCCGAGCGAAAGATAACGCGCAAAGACGCCGCCGATGAGCAGGTACGTGAAATAATCGCCAAATTCGCGAATCGCCGCGGGCTGTTGTCCGATGAAATGCGCGAGCAGCGCGTAGAAAAAAACATACAGCGCGCCGCCAAAGTACGTGCCGATAAAATTCAGGCGATAGCTGCGCGCGTTGAGAAAACCGCGCCACGTAAGCGCCACAAGTTTATACCACGCGGGTGTCGTCTGCCGCGTCGCGTAAGAGGGCGCGTAGTCCGTCGGCGTGAGGACCGAATTTGCGAATTTGTCCGCCTGAGCCATAAATCACATCCCACAAACTTTTTTCCGAAAAATCGTCCGCGTCAATTTCGATTTCAATGCGCGTGTCCCGCGCGCGCACGGCGCGAATGCCGCGTACCGTTTCCAGAATCGCCGCATCCGCGAGCGGCTGCGCCAATTCGATTTCGTACCAAGTGCGGCGCCGCGCCTGTTCCAATAAATCGCGCGGGCGTCCGAACGCGCGCATTTCGCCGTGCGCGAGGACGCCGATGCGGTCACACAACGTTTCCATTTCGTACAAATCGTGCGTGGTTAAAAATACAGTTTTGTGTTGGCGCGCGACAATTTCCTCTTTCAACAACGCGCGCACCGTGTCGGCAGTCTGCAAGTCCATGCCTTTGGTCGGCTCGTCGAGAAAAAGAATCGGCGGGTCATGCAGGAGCGCGCGCGCGACATTCAGTTTTTGCCGCATCCCCGTCGAGTACGTTTGAAACATCGCGTCCGCGTAACGCGTGAGCGTGAACATTTCCAAAAGTTCATCCACCCGCGCGCGAATGAGTTGGCGCGGCACATTTTGGAGCGCGGCGAAAAAATTTAGATTTTCGCGTCCGGTGAGTCGTCCGTAAAACGAATGCTCGTTGGAAAACACAAGTCCGACCGATGCGCGCACCGCGTCCGCTGCTTGCACAATATCGAAACCGTTGACGCGCGCGTCGCCATGCGTGGGCGCGAGCAGCGTGGTCAACATGCGAATCAACGTGCTCTTGCCCGCGCCATTCGCACCAAACAAGCCAAACAATTCGCCGTGCGGAATGACGAGCGTCACATCCTGCACGGCGGTGGCGTTGCCATAGCGCTTGGTAAGATTGCGCGTTTCAATCGCGGTGGTCATTGAACCACCACTTGCATTTCCGTCGGCACAACCTCTATCCAAATGTTTCCGGGCTGGAACGCCGGTGCGTTGCCGCTCGCGTCGGCGAGTTGAAAAAACGCGTGCGGGTCACTGCGCGTCCACGTGACGTCAAACGCTTGCCCGTCGCGGACGAGAGTGGCTTGGCCGGAACCGGTGAGCGTGATTTGAATCGAGCGCGAGCCGAGCGAATCTTCGACAATGTTTGTGGTTTCGTGCGGCGCGTACAACACCAAGACGTTCGCGGCGGTCACTTGGCGTTGGGTATTCGCGTCGAGGTGCGGCGTCGTGCCCGTACTGCGTTGATACAGTTTCGACGCGCTGTCGTACGCCCACACCGCGTCGGAAAGATTTTTGCGGTACGGCACGGTGATGTTTGTTGCCGCGCGTCCGCCTGCGGGAACCGTCGCGTTGAAATTCAATGATGGAACCGCCGCGCCCGTGATTAAATTTTGTTTTGCCGCGAGCGCGTACATTTCCGGCGTGCTGGTGTAGCGATTGAACGGACGTTTGCGTTCGGCGATTTCGCGGAAAATCGGTGCGCGTCCGTAATCGTCAAAATCCGCGTTGGCGATTTCCGATGCCGCAATCATTTGACGCACCGGTTCACTGCCGCCGACGTGCGCGAAAATCGCGCCAAACATTGGCACCAGTTCCAAATCAATCAAACGCGCGGAACGAATGGGACCGATTTCGCTCGCGTCGGCACAATAAAAAAGGGCAGCGAAACGCGTGATCGCGCCTTCGGTCAAATGCTCGACCACAATGTCCGCGTTGGACAAACCCGCTTGCGGGCGTTCGGGCGGCGAGTTGCCGAGTTTGACCAAGAGCGGGCGACGCTGCGCGAGATTCACGCCATTCAACGGCAAGCCGGTGAATGGACAGATATTCGTGGAAGGCGCGTTCGTGTTCGACGATGGCGTAATCGTCGGAATCGCCGCGCTGGTTGGAATGGGCGCGGGGGCGACGGGGGAACCCTGAGCGGGTGCGACGGGGGAACGCTGCGGCGAGCGTTCTGTACCGGGCGCGAGCGGAGGCGGCGCGGTGGGCGCGACGTTGCTGCTGCACGCGTTCAAAACGAAAACGCACAACCCCGCGAGGACGAAAAGAGTGAAACGATTGGATTTAGACATTGGAATCAGAGATAAAGGTTTGCGCGCGCGGCGCGCGGCGGTGAGGGCGCGCGTTTTTCAAAACAACATACGCAAATGCCGCGCTGCTGTAGAGATAATACAACCAATGTAGGGGAAGCGCGCGCGCGGTAAACCACGCGCCGCGTTTTTGAAACAAGAAACGGTACAACTCGAAATTCAACGCGAGGAGCGCTGCAACCATTACGCCAACGCCGAGCCAAAGGATGGATGCAAAAAACGATGCGAGCACACCCGCGAGCAGCAGCCAACACAACAGCGCGCTGACGCGATGCGAAATTTGTAAATTCAAATCGGACGGCAGCTTGCCCTGCCGCGCGAGGAGTTCCGCCCACGGCAGCGCGCGGTCGCGAATATCGGTGCTGAGCAGGGAACGCAGCGTCCAGCGCTTGAGATGTTTCACCTGCAAATCTTGCACGAGCAAAATATGTCCGCCCGCGCGCGCGAGCCGATTGCCCAATTCAATGTCCTCAATCGAAGGACGCGTGTACGTGGTGGAAAAACCGTCAAGTTGTCGAAACGTCTCGCGGCGCAGCGCGCCACAACCCGCCCAAAACGTCGTCGCCTCGCGGCGTGAATGTTGATGCACGTAATGGTGCAGCAAATTTTTGTATTGGGACACAAAGGACGCGTCGGCGGGCGCATCATCGTACGAGCCAAACAGCGCGTCTGTTTTTTTATCGGACATGCCGCGCGTGACGCGCGCCACCGCGTCAGGGGACACGAGCACATCGGCGTCAATAAAAAAAAGAATCTCGCTTTGGGCGTGCGCGGCGGCGAGATTGCGCGCGACGGCGGGACCACTGCGCGGCTGGGGTGTACGCAAAACGTTGAATCCGCGTTCGCGCGCGCAGAGAGCGGAATCGTCCGTCGAGCCATCGTCCACGATGAGAATTTCGCGCGGCGCGGGGTCGAGCGCGGCGAGCGCGTCCAACACGCGCGTCCAATTTTCGCCGCCGTTGTAGACGGGAACAATCAACGAGACATCAGGCGTGTTCATTGTCGCGCGTTAATCTTGTTCAAAACGCGTGCCCTTCCAGCGTTTGCCGGGCGCGCCGGTAAAGCGTTGAATAAATTTTCGCAGACGGTCGCGCGTGCGCGGGTGCGGGTCGTGGAGGACGAGTTCTTCTTGGTATTCCATATCGGTGTTCACTGCCCACACATCATTTTGTTCGCCCAAAATGTTGCGCGCCGCCAAGAGCGCGGTCATCATGGAATGGTCCTGATTGTTGTACTTGTGCATTCCGTTGCGTCCGACGGTTTGTAAGTTTTCGAACGCGTCGAGATAGCCGCGCACGATGCCGAGATGTTCGTGATAGGTGGAATCGTACACGGGATACGCTTTTTGCATTCGCTGCACCGTGCCGTCAAGCACCTGTTCTGCGCGCGCCAGACCGATGAGTTCCAGTTCCTGCTTTGCCAATTCAATCAATTGCGCGTCGGGCATGTTCCACAACGCATCACCTTCCGAAACAAAATATTCCATACCGAGCGATGTTTTGCTCTGGTCGGGCAGCAGCGCGCGCGACCAATTTTTGAAATTTTGAATGCGTCCCACGTTCACGCGCGGGGTGTGAATGTAAATCCAGTTGTCGGGAAACAATTCGGGGACATCCACAATCAAAACGACGGTGAGAAAATCGCGATAACTCAAACCGTTTGCCGCGTGGAGAACGTCGTTCGGGGGCGCGGGATGCAGCGCGTTGACCAAATCGCGCAGGGGGAGTGTGGAAACAAAATGCGAGCCGGGAATTTCGCGCTCGCCGTCTGCGTTCTTTATTATTACGCTGGTTATGCACATGCCTTGCCGGTTCACGCGCACGACGGGCGCATTGAGCAAAACATTTCCGCCGCCTTGTTCCACGCGCGCGCGAAAGGTTTCCCACATCATGCCGGGACCCAAACGCGGGTATTCAAATTCTTCAATGAGCGATTTGATGCTGCTGCCGTTTTTGAACAGCGCGCTTTTGACGACGGACGTAAAGGACAGACCGCGAATGCGCTGCGCTGCCCATTCCGCGCGAATTTCAGTACAGGGAATGCCCCACACTTTTTCGGTATACGTTTTGAAAAAGAGGCGGTACAGTTTGCGCCCGAAACGGTTCGAGACGTAATCTTCAAAACTTTCTTCGGGCACCAGCGGAAAGAGCCGCGCGCGCACAAAGCTGAGAAAAATCCAAACGCTCTGCACAATGCCCAGCGCGCGCAGGACGTTCATCAAACGCAGCGGATAGTAGAAAAATTTTCCTTCGTAATGAATGCGCGAGAGGCGCGGCACGCGCAAGAGCTCGGCGCCGAGCACCTCATGCCACAACGCGTTGACCGGCGGCATCTTGGTATAAAAACGATGTCCGCCAATGTCATAGCCATAGCCCTTGAAAAATTCCGTGCGCGCAATCCCGCCGACAATGCCATCGCGTTCCAAAACGGTAACAGCCACTTGATGTTGTGTGAGTTCGTATGCTGCCGTCAAGCCCGCCGGTCCGGCGCCCAAAATAATTACGTTGCGGTCCGCCATCAAAATTTTTCTTGACGCGCGCGCGCGTCCGCGCGAGAATGTGTAACGAGAGTCGAGTATAACATAGAGCGAAAGGTCAACCAAAGGATTTTGCGCGGGGCAGTCCACCTTGGGGCAAAGTTTTTCGGCGCAGCGTGATTCGTTGCGAATGCAAGTGTTGGCGCGATTTCGAATCGCTTTTCAACCACTCATGTTGTCAAGCAACGCGAGAAAGATTGGAACAATCGCGGGGTCGAAATGCGTGCCTGCCAACGCGCGAATGTGCTCGCGCACGCGTCCCGGTTCCCACGCCCCGCGATAGGGACGGTCAGACGAAAGCGCGTCCCACACATCCACAATCGCAAACGCGCGCGCTGCCAGAGGAATTTCTTGGGCGCGCAACCCGCGCGGGTATCCCGTGCCGTCCCATTTTTCGTGATGGGCGTACGGAATATCGAGCGCGGGACGCAGATATTCGATGGGACTGAGCAGCTCTCGCGCGTAGGTGGGGTGTTTGCGCATGACGACCCATTCTTGCTCTGTCAACGGACCGGGTTTCAGCAAAATGCTGTCGGGGATGCCCATTTTGCCAATGTCGTGCAGCAGCGCGCCGCGCCGCACATGCACGAGTTCTTGGCTGTTCATGCCGAGCGCGCGCGCGAGGGTAATGGTCATTTCCGCCACGCGCCGGGTGTGTCCTTCGGTTTCCTTGTCGCGCAAATCGAGCGCGCGCGACCAACCTTCCAACGTCGTTTCGTACGCGTCGAAAAGGTCGCTGTGTGAGTTTTGTAACTCTTGAAACAGCGTCGCGTTGTGAACGGCGCTTGCCGCTTGCACGGCAAACAATTCCAAAAGCCGCGCGTCGCTGTTCGAGAATTGGCGTCGGGAATCGCCCGGTTCGGCAATGCACAAGACGCCTTGCAGCTCGGCATTGTAAATCATTGGCACCGCGAGCATGGCGCCAAATTCGGGCTCTGCCAACTCCGACGCGCGCAAATCCCACTCGCCGTAATTGGAAACATTCATCGTCTCGCGCCGCTGCGCGACGCGTCCTGCCACACCTTGTCCCACAGGGAGACGCACGCCCACGCGGACGGGAACCTGTTGGGTAACGGTGAGATGCAGCTCGCTGCGCGCCGCGTCGTACAGGTAAATCGCGCCGCTTGGCGCATTGAGCAGCAGCGTCGCACGCACGACAATCGCTTGCAAGAGCGCTTCCAAATCGAGATGACGGCTGAACATGTTCGCCGTTTCGTACAAACCGAGAAATTCCTGCGCGCGGCGTTCCAAATGCTGCTGCGCCAGTACGCGTTCCGAGACGTTGCTGTGAATGATGATGGCGCCGTTCGTATATTGAAACGGTTTCACGTGCATCATGTACCAGCGTTTTTCGGTGGGCGAATGACAGGGATATTCAATCGTGTACTGGTCGCGGTTGCCGTGCATGACCGCTTGAATGCCCGCGAGCGGTTCGGCGGCTGTGACATCGCCGTGCATGACTGCGGCATGGCAAACTTGCAGATAGTTGATGCCCGCACCGGTGTACCGCAACTGTGGGTCGCCGTTCTCGCGCGCAAATTTTTCCCATGCCGAATTGACCGCGATGATTGTGCCGCTTGCATCGAGTACAGCGAGGTTGACGGGAATCGCTTCCAAAATGGCGCGCGTCAGCGCCTCGCTCGAACGCAGCGCTTTTTCGGCGTTCACGCGCGCGGTTACATCGCGGTAATTGGCAACAATCGCGTTCACGGCGGGTTCATCCAAAAGATTAGTGACCGTGCCTTCGACCCAATGCACACGTCCGTCGGGACCTTGAAAGCGGAGTAAAAAGGGAACGGTGGCGCGGGGATTGGCGTACACCTGCGACAAGATTTCGCGCGCCGAAGCTACATCGTCCGGATGCATCGTTTCAAAACCGCTTGTACCCAAAAGGAGTTCGGGAGAAATGTGGTTCGGGTCTGTCGCCGCGGGGGAAGCATACGTGATTTTCCCGTTCGCACCCAAAAGCGCCATCGCATCGGCATTGTGCTCGACAAGGGCGCGAAAACGTTTTTCGCGCGCCAAGAGGGCTTGGTGCATTCGGTAATTCTCGGTGCGGATGGCTTGCTGGGCGAGCGCTTGATGCACTGCCGCACCCAAACGCGCGAGACGGTCTTTGAGCAAATAATCTGCCGCGCCTTGTTTGATGGCTTCGACCGCGCGTTCTTCACCGATGGTGCCGGAAACGAGAATGAACGGCGTATCGGGTTGCTTGGCGCGCGCGAGGACCAGCGCGCTCAAACCGTCGTACTGCGGCAGTTTGTAATCAGAAAGAATCAGGTCAAAGGGAGTATCCAGCGCAATGCGAAATTCTTGCTCCGAGACCACGCGCTGCCATTGCGGTTCATAGTCGGCGGCGCGCAATTCCTCGATAATCAATTCGGCATCGTCGGCGTCATCTTCGAGGAGCAGGACGCGAATCAATTCTGCCATTTATCCTCCTGCGCAAATGGCGAGCAAATTCAGAGTTCCCCCCCTCGTCTATCTGCCGCGCGCAAATTCAGGTCGGCGGATATTCGTTGAGCAAGAGCCAATACAGACCCAGCGTGCGCGTTGCTTGGGTAAATTGTTCAAAGTCCACCGGCTTGACGATATAACTGTTGACGCCAAGGTTATAGCTGTTCACAATATCGTTCTCATCACTGGACGAAGTGAGCACGACGACGGGAATGCGGCGCATGCGTTCATCGGCTTTGATGAGGCGCAGCACTTCCAAGCCATCTATCTTGGGCAATTTCAAGTCGAGCAAAATCAATTTGGGCGGAGGTTCCGCCCCGCGCTGATTCTTGTCGTGATTGCCAAAAAGATATTCCACCGCTTCCGCGCCATCGCGCGCGACGTAAATGCGATTCGAGATGTGGTGCTCGGCGAACGCGTCGAGCGTCAATTCCACATCATGTGGATTGTCTTCGACCAGCAAGATTTCAATCGGCAGAGTCATGGCGCCACCTTTCCGGATTCACGCGGCAAGCTGAAAAAAAACGTTGCCCCTTTATCCGGTTCCGCTTCTGCCCACACGCGCCCGCCGTGCCGCAGGACGATGCGCTGGACGATTGCCAAACCGACGCCCGTGCCTTCGTACTCTTCGGCGCGATGCAAACGTTGAAAGACGCCAAACAATTTGTCCGCGTAACGCATATCGAACCCTGTGCCGTTGTCGCGAATGGAAAACACATCTTGGTTTGCCAATTGAGTCTGCGCGATTTCGATGCGCGCCGGATCGCGGTGCCGACTATATTTGAACGCGTTGCTGATGAGATTGCGCCACAGCTGTTTGAGCAGCGCGGCATCGCCGAGACAATTTTCTAAATTGGTATACGTGACGTGGATGTTGCGTTCGCCTTCTTCGCTTTGCAGTTCGTGTGTAATCTCGCGCACAAGTGGTTCGACCGGCACGCGCGTTTTGGAAAACGCTTGCCGCCCCAACCGCGACAAGGCAAGCAAATCGTCAATCAGCGTGCCCATTTGCTGTGTGTTGGCGCGGACGATGTCGAGATAACGCTTGCCTTCGTCGGGTAAAGCGTCGCCGTATTTCTTTAGCACATTGCGCGAAAAGCCGTCAATCGCGCGCAGCGGCGCGCGCAAATCATGTGAAACGGAATAGGTGAATGCTTCCAGCTCTTGGTTTGCCGCCTTGAGCTGCGCGGTGCGTTCGGCGACGCGCGCTTCGAGTTCGGCGTTGATCTGCTCGGTGCGCGCTTGCGCCAGTTTGCGCGCGGTAATGTCAGAGGAAAGAATGAAAATGCCCTGCGGCGCAGGTTGCACGCCCAACTCGAACCAGCCCACACGTCCGTCGGGAAAGACAAAGCGGGTTTCGATGCGTCGGGAAACGCGCTCACGCATACATTCTTGCAACGCAGCAAACATTTCGGTCTGTTCAATGCCGGGAAATGTTTCCATCATTGTATGTCCGATGAGCTCGTCGCGGCGGTGCTGTGATTGTTCCAGTACCGCATCATTCGCGTACACATAGCGCCAATCGAAATCAATAATCTGACAGCCCTCCATCATGGTGTCGAGAACATGTTGAAAACGTTCTTCACTTGCGCGCAGCGCGTCTTCGGCGCGTTTGCGCTCGGTAATATCCACCATGTGGGTCAACGTGTGCGTTTGGTGTTCAAGACGAATGAGCGTGCCAAAGAGCAAAACGTCGCGGATTTCACCGCCCCGCGTTTTGACTTGGAGCTCAAAATTTTGCACCGTGCCCTCTCGAACGAGCTGCTGCAAATAAGCGAAACGATGTGCGGGGTCGAGATACAAATTCAAATCGTAAATCGAACGTCCGATGCTTTCGGCGCGCGGATAGCCCCACTGCGTCTCGAACGTGTCATTCATGTCCACCAGCACGCCGTCCTCGACGCGCGTGATTAACATGGCGGCGGGATTGGAAATGAAGGTTTGCGCGAGGAATTTTTCCAATTCCTGTTTCGCTTGCGCGGCGCGCTGCGGCTCGGTCATGTCGCGGACAATCACAGTAAAGTACTGTGTATCCCCCTGTCGCAGCTTGGAGATGGATGCTTCAATTGGAAATTCCTGACCGTCGGCGCGCAAGCCGCTGAGCGACAGGCGATGTCCCATCGAACGCCGCGTCACGCCCGTTGCGCCGAATGCGCGAATATGTTCGCGGTGCTGTGCCCGAAAACGCTCCGGGATGAAACGCTCAAGGGGTGTGCCCAACGCGTCGGCTTTGGCACAGCGAAATATTTTTTCGGCGGCGGCGTTAAAGAGAATAATCTTTTGGTCGGCGTCAACGCTGATGATTGCATCCATCGCCGATGCGAGAATGCCCGCGAGGAGCGCGGCACTCTCTGCGCCCGGTTCAAGCTCGAGAGAACTCGCGTCGAACGGTTCGAGGATTGTCAGAAGATTGACCTCTTTGTCAATGTTCCAATCGGGAATCATACGCCCTCACTCCAAATCTGAAATCAATCTGCGCGCAGGTTCGGAGTAGAATCACTGTTTGAGCGGAGTGGAATGACGCAGGTTCTTCCAAAAGGGGGGAAGGAGGAATTGGATCGTCCGTGGTTTCTTAGCTTAACTACGTTCCGACGCGCCAAACGGATTGTCCAACAAGCAAACCATAAAAGAGAGTAAATGTCAATGAAGCAATTGGGCAAGCCAAGGCAACTGCAAAGTCGCGCCAATTGTCATTTCGAGCGGATGCGAGAAATCTCAACCTTTCGTGACAAACGAGATTTCTCACAGAGTTTACCCCGAAGGATTGAGGGGTTCGAAATGACATATCCTTGTCAAGGGACTTGTATATTATCTGCACATGGTATCATCAGTTTCTTCCAATGAAATTTAATGGGCGGGCATCCGGACAAGGTGAATCTGTTCAAGCGACATGGCTGCGAGCCCGGTGCAAAGATAAGATCCCTTGCCCGCCGGTGCTGGCTCGGAGACCGAACGGTATCGCAAGACCCTCACAGAGTCGAGCTTGTATGC
>JAKOPZ010000252.1 GCA_029778615.1 Chloroflexota bacterium
GCCAAAAGTTCGGACTGGATTTTCGCGAGTTCGAGATTCAATTCGCGCGCGGCGGCATTTTTCGCCGTCTCCATTTGCTGATGTACTCCGCGCAGCGGCAGAACCAACGCAAGAATGCTCGCGAGCGAAGCGAGCAGGAACGTGAACCACGCTAACGGCGTTGTCGGTATTCCCAAGCCAATCAAAAGAATCACAAACACGCCTGCGGGCGCGAGACTGAGCACCAACGCCATTCGGCCGAGCGGCACGAGGTTATCCGTGTCAAAAATGTTGATGGTCAGAGGCAGGCGCGTCAAATCACCCAACGCTTTGCCGAGACGTACCGCATTGAACAACAAGCTCAAAGCCGTCCAGCCCACGAGCCAATACGCCGTCAACACAATTAGCGCGAGCGGCGGCGCGGTGGGCAAAAAAGTTTCACCGTTCGGCATCTGGGGATGGTCCACAATCGGAATCGGGGCATGTAAAAAAGGCGGGGGAAACAACAAAGCCACAACGAACAAAAGCGCGAGGACGCCCAGTCCTGCTTCCGTCGTCCAATGCACACGCGTCATTCGCTGCTGGACCGCCTCAAATGCCGCATCGTCAATCCGCACAGCAGTACGAATTTCACGCAAAGTATATGTCGCCGTACGGAGAATCAAACGCAGCATGAGCAGCATGTACAAAGTCAACCCAATCACAGCCCAGCGGGGAATCGTAACAGTCCGCAAAGTTTCGCGCGCCTGTGAGAGCATTTCCAACGTCGGCGTATCCAGCAAATCTTCCACCACTTGACCCAGCGCGACGAGTGCCACGACTATGATAATCAACAGCAGCGCGCGCGAGGGTGCCGCTCTGTCAAGCAGCGTGCGCCAACGCGAGCGCGGTGTGAGGGAAACCGATTGGACACGAGCCATTGGGCGAATTATATCGCTTTACCGCGCGCTTGGGAATAGCGAGCGCGGTTGACATGGCGCGCGCATCTCATTTATTATCCCGCCCATGCGTATTGGAATTTTAACTATCAGCGACCGCGCCTACGAAGGCATTTACGAAGATGAATCGGGTCCTGCGCTCATCGAACTTGTTCGCGAGCATCTTGGAGAGGACACCGACCTCTATCACATTGCGCCCGACGATTTTTTGGAAATCAAACGCGCCCTCGAAAAATGGTGCGA
>JAKOPZ010000037.1 GCA_029778615.1 Chloroflexota bacterium
CGCATAGTTTGTTGGTGACTGGATTTCACATGATTACTCGGCAACAAGACTACAAGGACTTGGGTCCCAACTATTTTGATGAACGCAACAAAGAAGCGGTCAAGCGGCGTGCCGTGAAACGGTTGGAGCAATTGGGCTTTCAAGTTGAACTGAAACCCGTTATCCCAATTGCCGCTTGACAGCGGATATTTTCAAGGGAGTCAAAGATGATTCTTAGAGACGAAAATACAATTCGCGAATACACCGCACAAGGTTGGTGGGGCGATGAAACGTGGGCGCAAATGCTCGCGCGTCACATTGTCAACAAGCCCGACGCGGTGGCGGTGGTGGACCCGTTGAATCGCGCGGAATTTACAGATGGCGCGCCGCAGCGTTTGACGTGGAAGGAATTGGGGTATCTCGCGGAAAATCTCGCGACGCATCTCATCGAAAATGGAATTGGCAATGATGACATTGTCGTCGCGCAGTTACCAAATACCGTCGAATTGGTCGCGCTCTTTTTCGCCGCCGCGTACGTTCGCTGCATCGTCTCGCCGCTGCCCGTTCAATTTCGCGAGTACGAAATCGAACAGATTGTGAATCAGTTGAACGCGAAAGTAGGGAACGCTGGCGCCAGCGTTCCCTACATCACCGCGACGCGCATCGGTAAACACAATCACGCGGAAATGATTCAAAACATGCGCGCGAGATTGCCGTCGCTCCAAACGATTTTCGCGTTCGGCGAAAATGTTCCCGACGGCGTTGTGGCGCTCGACCCGCTCATCGCGGGCGGCTACAATCAACAAGTTTTGAGCGCGCACAAAGCGATGACCCCAACCAACGCGAACGAGATTATTACAATTGCGTGGACGAGCGGCACGGAAGGAAAACCAAAAGGCGTCCCGCGCAGTTACAACGATTGGCTCGTGCCCGGACGCGCGACGAGTTTCGCCGCCGACCCGCGTGACGGGTGGCACATTCTCAATCCGTTTCCATTGGTGAATATGGCAGGCATCGGGGGCATGTTCATGCCGTGGCTCTTGAACGGCGGCAAAATGGTTTTGCATCAGCCGTTTTCAATGCCGACGTTTTTGCAACAAATCGCGCAAGAACAAATCGAATTCACCGTCGCACCGCCCGCGCTCCTCAACATGCTTTTGCAAAAACCTGAAATTCTCGCGCAAGCAAAATTAGATTCGCTGCAAGTGATTGGGTCGGGTTCCGCGCCGCTGTCGCCGTGGATGGTGAAAACGTGGCAAGAGCAGTACAAAATTCCCGTCATCAATTATTTCGGTTCGAACGAAGGCATCACCATCGTCGGCAGTCATCACGACATTCCCGACCCCGAACTGCGCGCGGTGTATTTCCCGCGTTTTGGCGTGCAAGGTTTCACGTGGGCGAACGCAGTCGGCAATTGGATGAAAACAAAATTGGTGCGCCCCGATGGTTCGGACATTACGGAACCCAACGAAGCGGGGGAAATGTGCGTGTGGGGTCCTGCTGTGATGGCAGAGTATTTCAACGCGCCCGAAATGACCGCGCGGACGATAGATGCGGACGGCTATTATCACACGGGCGATGCGTTTGAAATCGCGGACGTGAACGGCGAGAAAAAATATTACAAATATGTCGGACGCATCAAAGACATTATCAATCGCGGCGGCATGAAAATTTCGTCTGAAGAAGTGGAATCGCTGCTGCAAGCGCATCCCGCCGTGGCCGAAGTC
>JAKOPZ010000253.1 GCA_029778615.1 Chloroflexota bacterium
AGGAAGAGAGAATGTCGTCTTTGCGAAAAAGGAAGTGTGTCATGGTTTGCCATGCTCACAAGCCGCGCGATTTTTCGCTCCGAGTGGGGAAGAAAACAAAAAACCGGTCTGCTCTAGACCGGTTTGTGGGGCGAACCCTCGATTTGGGGGGTTCCGAAAAGCGGGAGACGGGATTCGGACCCGCGACCTTCTCCTTGGCAAGGAGTAGGTTCGATTTTTGGAGGAGAAGGTCAATAACCGCGTTCGTGACCTTCTCCTTTCGCATTTCATCGAGTGCGAAAAAAATAGGAGAGAAGTTCTCCAGTTCTGCGCTTGGAAAGGTGCCAGGCAATGAATATGAAAACATTTTATCACAGCGCGTCAAATGTCGGAGACATATTCGAAGCAATTATCATGCCCCTTTTCAAGAGGTCCTTTTGCTTTTCTGGCTCGCGAAGAAGCCAATCAAGACGAGGACTCGGCATTTATGTTCAATCGGCTGAGCCAACGACTTGGCAGCCACCCCAATAATATGGAGATACAAAGGGCTGCCCATACAAGCGCCTTAATTGGTCAATAAGGCGAGGTGTATCCCACTCGACAGATGTCAATTCCATCCACAGATTTTCCAACCACTTGTACAAAAATGCTTCCAGTTTGTCTTGGTCTTGTGGATGCGCGCGGAGTTCTTCCAGTAGCAATTGAGATGCGACTTTTGCATCACGTTCGGATAGTTTCTCCAAGAGCCGTTGCAAGATAGCCGCTTGTGCGCGCAATCTTTGTTGCGCGCCACGAAGAGCGGTCTGAGCGCTTGCCGCTTCGTTCAGAGGCAACTCTTTCACCCGCACTTTGATTTGCGCGAGCAGCTCCTCAAGGCGTGAGAGAATTTCAGCGCGCGAAGTTTCGCGCAGCCAACGCTGTGCAGTTTGCAACGCGTCGCCAATGGTAACCCCGCGCGCGAGCTGCCGATAAAATTCAGCATAGAGCAAAACCGTCGCGGTTTCATCCACGCGCCATTGTGAAGCGATGACCGTGCTTGCGCCGGCGCCCAGAAACGCAGTGGCGATGCCAATAAATTCAGGCACGCGCTCCATCGCCACCTCACCGCTTTCACACGAGGACAACGCGACGAGCCGAGCGCGTTCCAAGCGCAGTTGTTGATTGATTTCTGCCAACGTGATTTCTTGTACGTGGTAACCTTGCGCGTTGCGTTCCCATGCCAAATCGAGCGCGGCGCTTTCGGGAAGGTCAGCGTCGAACCGGCCGTGCGCGTGAATGTGCAAGAGGTCCGCATGAGAAGATTGCGTTTGGAATTTTTCCAAATTTGTTCGTTCGGACCAAAGTGCTTTGCCTGCGCCAAACGTGTCTTCCAACGTCGCAGCGAGCGCCGCTGACAGCGGCGTATCGCCGATGACCCCCTCAAAAAGTCCCAACCAATTTTGTCCACGTCGCGCAGCCGCGCGCGCCTGACACACTTGCCATACTTGCGCGGACGGCGCAAAACTAACTGCATAACGGTCCAAAACCCATTCGGTGGTTTCCAATAATGGCTCCTCGTCATTCGCTTGCGGCAGCGGCGCGGCGCTCAACGGGAGCAATGCCAAAAAAGAATCAGGAATGAGAATAACCTTTTTGATTTGAAACGCATCAAGTTGCGCGGCAAGAGATGACCACAACCATCGCCCAAGTCCGATACACAACGATTCAATCGTCCTTGCGAACGATTCTGTCGAGAAAAAACCTGCGAGCCACTGCGCTTGGCGCAAATATCCTTCGGGACGCGCGCGACTCATTCGCAACAAATTCAGCATCGTAGTGATTTGTTCCAACGTGAGTGGCAAAATGAAACCAGTCACTTTGTGAAGTGTAACGAGACAAGCAACTGTTCCTTTTGGGCGCGGAGTCAAATAGACGAACGCGGTATTTTGCTGTGTGTTGAGAAGATGTTGAATCTGCGCGCACGTCAGGGCGTTCGTGAGCGACAACGCGGCAAAGTCTGGATACTGCGCGCGAATTTTTTCTACAACCGATTCAAACGCCGCGCGCGCGCGTTCCACTTGATGCGCCAACGTACTCAAATCCAATTCTTGTTCCAAACTGCTCTGTTGAATTGCCCAACGCTGGTCGCTCCAATCGCCACGCGTGATGCCAACACCGAGCCAGTGGTCTTGTGCTTGTTCGAGTTCGCGCTGCGCGCGACGAAATTCAGATTCAAATTCGGCAGGGACCGATTCGAGCTGCAAGAGTCGCGCGCCCAATGCACGCGCGCGCAGTTGTTCGGCGATTGCAACCGCCTCTTGAAACTGTTCCGCTTGCACGCACGCTTCAATTGCCGCACCATAAAAGCTCGCATGTTCGCGCAGAAATCGTTTTTGCAGTACCGCGCTCGTCAATTCCCAGCGTTGTTGTTCCAAGAGGGTAACGGCGAAACGATACGCCCACGCGCGTTGTGATAGCTTGTTTGCAGCGGCGTAGAGAGTCGCCAGATTCGCAAGGGACGCAAGCCGATAGTCTACCGTCACATCGGTACGTTCTGCCGCCGCGCGCCAGATTTGTTCTGCCTTTTCCAATGCCACTTGAGCCGCCTCGGTTTGTCCCGCTTGCTCTAATTGCTGTGCCTCCAACGCCCAAACTTTTCCGCGATTCAATTGAATCCCCAATTTCGCCAGAGGTGTGGGATGTTTGGATTGAAATGCTTCTGCCGCAGTGAGTATCAATCCCGCCAGCTGCGGCTTGCCAAGGTCGAGATAACACGCGCCGATATTTTGCAACAGTGTGTCAACAAACCGCTTCTGGTTGTGCGCGTGCGCATGGTAGAGCGCGGCGCGATACGCAATTAACGCTTCGCGTTTGAGACCGCTCTGTGCTGCGGACAAACCGCGACTCAACAAAAGATGCACCTGAACGCTTTCGTCGCCGAGCTCGTACGCGAGCTCTTGACAACGCGCTTGCTCCTGGTCCGCTTCAGTGCGCCAATCCAGTTCTTGATACAACAACATCAAGCGCAAACGCACATTCAACTCGATTTGTTTGTTTTGCTGCGCGCGCGCCTGGACGAGGGCAAGGCGAAATTGTTCAATCGCTTCTTGGTATTCCCCTTCACGCCATGCCAACATCGCTAACACTTGGAGCAAACGCACGCGCTCCGATGGCGCCGTTGCCGCTGCCGCTTGCTCCAACAGACCACGTGCACTCGCGGTTTCTCCCATCTCTAATTCGTACTGCGCGCGATGCCGCTGCACTTCATCCAAAATCTGCGAATTGTTCAAGGCGCGTCCAATCGCCTCTGCGCGGTCCCACGCCGCACGCGTTCCTTCGCGGTCACCGCGATACCAAAGCAAACCGCCCCACAAAAACCAATAGCGTCCCGCGTTCACGCTCACTTCATCGGGCGAGAGATAATGTGAAACATACCGGAGAAATCGTTCGCCCAACTGCTGTTCGTCGCGTTCCAAATACAAGCCAGCTATGTGCAGCAGCGTTTCCGCGCGTCCATATCCCGGTGGCAATCGTCGGCAGGCGCGTTGCGATTCCGCGAACAATTGCAATGCAGATGGTATTTCGCCCAATGCCGCGTGAACTTGCCCCAACGAGTCGAGTGCTTGTCCCAAGAGCATCGGATGTTCCAACTCGCGCGCAATTGTCACCGCTTGTTCGAGATGCGGCTTGATTTCGATTGCGGGCGCGCGTTCCAAACGCACAAAGCCAGCCGCCAATGCAGTGTAACCAAGCAGCAGCCGATTGTTTAGACGTGACGCCGCAAAATGATTCAATTCGGCGAGAATCGTCGCGTATTCGGGCTCGCGGTAGCGTTCGCTTTGTAGACTTTCGTCCAGCGCGGCAACGTGCAGCACCGTCAACCCTTTGACGCGTTCGAGCGCGCGCTTGGCTTGTTCCAGCGATTGATTGCGCTGATACACTTGCTGTGCCAGTGACGCAATTGGATTCTTGTCGGAGCGCGCAAACTCGACGAGCCATCGTTCCAGCCACTGCGCAAATCGTTCCAACTCTTTGCCGCGCCCGAGCAATTCAGGAATCAATACAAAAATTCCGCCGCCGCGAATGTTATCAATAGCGGGCGCGGTCAATAGCCACGGTTCTTGTTCTACTAATTTTCGCAAATCATTTTCATTTCGGACGCGTGCCAGCTGCTTGAGCGTCGGCTGCGGTTTGGAGGGTTGATTGCCCCACACCAGCCAGACCGCAATCCGCGACCAACTCTCGGTTGTTTTCAAATCATTGGACAGCGCGGCGTCGCGCGTCCATTCGCCAATCTGACGCATTGCCAACGCGCATAACAAGTCTGCTAACGCGGCTGTGTCCGTATCATCTATCTCGCTAACCAAATCTATCGCGCGTTGGAGCGACCACGCGGAGAACGCAACGCCCAGCGCGCCGAATTCACCTTGCGCGAAAAAATCTTGAATCACAGTTTCCAAGGACTCGCCCGTCATTCGGTCGGCGCGGCGCGCTTGCGCCACCGCCGTCTGCATAAACGTTTGCGGTTCTTGATAAAAGAGTTGCTCGATTAACAGCTTGAGCGCATCCATTGCGCGGCGCACGCGCAACCCGCCCGACGCGGCGCGCAAACGATTTGTTAAAACGCGCGCAAAATCACTTGCCGCGACCGTTTCGAGCGCCGCAAGAGTTTCTCTCAAGCGCGCAAAAAACGCGTCGTCAAGCCACGCGGCATATTCATTCGCAAACGCCTGAAGTTTCTGTTCACCCAGCGCGAGGAGAACAATCAATCCACCCGCACCCAATCGCGCAGGCGGGATTTCATTCAACGCGTTCGCCAACGCCATCTGCGTCATCCATATCATCATCGAATTCGCGGCGGGCGCACCAAATTCTATTGCGAGCGCGGGCAAAAAGCGCGCGTCTTGTACGAGTTCGATACGCATCTGTACGACGCGCTGCGCGTCTTGCAAATCGCGGGCGCGGGCAATCGCTTCAAGAAAATTCGCCAACGCATCTTGAAAGGTGGGTTTCATTTTTCAATTGAACAGGTCTTGTTCCGAAGTATCCGCGCCGCTCTCGATCAATTCTTTCGCGTGCTGCAAATCGCTAAAAGTGCGCGCTTGGTCGCCCATTTCATAATACACTTTGGCGCGATGAAGATATGCTTGCGCCATCGTCGGTTCTACTTGGAGCGCGCGGTTGAGGTAATCTAACGCTTCGTTTAGATTGCGCTCTTCAAAGGCAAGCCAGCCAAGATTCAAAAGCGGCAAGACGCGGCGCGCGTCCATACGCAGCGCGTGTTCCCAATCTTGGCGCGCCGCGCGTTTGTCGCCCATCGAGCCATACACATTCCCGCGTTGTTCGTACGATGAGGGATGCGGCTCGTATTGAAGCGCGCGGGTGAAATCATCGATCGCCTCGCGCCAACGGCGCAGATACGCGTATGCCATACCGCGATTGTGATAAATCTCGGCGTTGCGTGGGTCGAGTTGAATCGCTCGCGTAAAGAGATTCACCGCGCGGTCATAGTCGCGCAGCATCATTGCCGCGTCCATTGCTTCGCCCATCAGAATAAATGCTTCGCGGCGGCGGTGTTCGTCAACCATGATGCACCTCCTATGTGCTAACCACGCGCGCAATTCGCAACGGGAGCGTTGTGTCTACGGGGTCGTCTGTTTCAAGGACGAATGTGCGCCCAACCATGCCCTCGGGATTGCACACGCCGATGGCGCCCAACATCGCGTAGGACTGACTGTCTATTACCACATAGCACCCCGTCAGCGGCGTCACCACATCCAACGCGCGGAATTTGATTTCGACTTGGCGTACTTGCTCCCCCGCTTCCAATCTCTTTTTTATAGATTCGTGTAAAACGTACCACGGCGCATAGTTCGCTTCTGTCACCGTCACAGTCATGCGGCGCGGCACGGTGAGCGGATGCGCGCCAAACATCAATTTGTTCACCACTTGCCAGTGACGCGGCGCGGCTTCTGCCCAAGCAATCGCGTCTTGCGCGGTTCGAAAAGCAACCGCGCCAGCGAACCCGGATACCATCTGCTTTGGACTGGTGAACGAACCATCGGTCTTTGCCCAACCCGCAAAGTTTCCGTCAGGCGTTTGCGCGGCAAGCATGAACATATCCGTTGGGCTTTTGTCGGGCGGAAACAAGATGACCTTTGTGCCGTAACTCAATCTTCTCCTCCTTTGGTCGAATGCCACACAATTCCTTTTGGTTTCAACGCGTTGGGTCCGCGACGCAGAAAGGCAGTGAGTTGCTCTCCGACTTGCTTTTCGACATTCGAATCGGCGGGCAATGCCCAATGCAGCGCGTCATAAAGAGAAAAACGATAGAGGTCATAGCACGCGCGCAACACGTCGCCATAATTGCGCGCGGCGCGTTCGGCGGCGCGCAACGAGAGCCATACAACAACGATGCCCACAATCACAGCAATCAAAAACACAAGCGCCCCCGTTACAAAGAACACAATGCCCCATCCGATGAGAGCAACCTGCGCAAGCAACATCGCGCGCACAGCGGTATCGAGTGAAGTCTGAGCATTGTCTAAATCGCTGCGAATGACTTCGGGCAAAAGTGGATAGAGACGGGGGAACGTGATTGCAGCGTCAAGTCCATAGCGCTGCGGATGCTGCGCGGCGGCGCGCAAGAGATTTCCGAGCTGCGTCGCAAGTTCTGTGTCGGGCAAGGGCATGACGGCGAGTTCCGCGTCCACGCGTTGTAACTCGCGCTCTTCTTGTTCGGTAATCGCGCTCGGCGGTTCACGCCCCGTCCACAGGTCCGGGAATTCAGAGGGCGGCTGATACCGCGCGAGCCATTTCCAACTCAATTCGCCACGGCGTTGACGAAGCCTTTGAGCATGGCGCACATGGCGGGTACGAAAGGTTTGTCCGAGCGGTTTGCCTATAAACGGAATTCGCTCCCACTCCCCTTGCGCCAATTTCAGAAATGCCGCGCCAACCACATCCACCACGATTGCGGTCAAGAAAATGACGAGGGCGCTCTCGAGCAATACAAGTGTGCGTCCCGCATCACTAAACGCGTCCCACCACGCGAGCAGAGATGGAAAGCCAATCCATGCTGTGTACAAACACGCCATCGCCGTCCAAAAAATCAATGCGGGCGCGAGCGCGCTGATGAGCCATCGTCGTCCGGTGGCTTGATTGACACTTTCAAAAATGGTGTCGAGCATTTTCATTCACCCCCGGGCTGCCATTCGCGACATGCGATTGGCGGTTCATGCTCCGAACATTTCGGGACGGGTTGGTCTTCAAAACTGATGTGTTTGGGATGCGCCAAATTATTTGGACAGGCATAAGTGATTGGACGGATAAACACGGGTTCGGCAGCCGGAGGAATGGAGAGAATTCTACCGCCAGCCGCGCGTCGTTCCGCTTCGTCAATCAGCCGCGCGCGTTCTTCAGGTGGAATCGGCTGCAACAGTCCTGCGGTGTCGAGCGCCAAATCTGTCCAGTCAAGTAGTGCCGCGATCTGAATCGCCGCTAGTACACGGTCGTGGTCGGATGCGTCTCCTTGGAGATGTATGTGGACTTGCGCCATGGCTCGTTCCTCTCAATATGTTGTCACCGATGGGGGGTTAGAAAAATGGGAACCTCAAAAATGTGGATGCTCAGGAATTGGCAAGTGGTTGCAACTTTAGCACGTGTGACGAGATGATGTCAACGGCATGCGCGCGTTTTCTTACGCTGCCCATTGTAAAACCGTTCGCGCGAGCATATAATCGCGCGCGTTCAAAATTTTTGGAAAGTGGATGGGAGTGAAGAAATGCACAACCCAGGGAAAGCATATCAAATCTTGACCAATTGATAACCTAATCTCAACCTTGGGATGGTAAGATAAGCTGTATTTCTTCTGTATCTCTCGCCAGACGTTAAAGGTTTTTGCCATGTAACTTTCCATGTCGCTCGATTCTTCCGACTCGACCCCCTTGATTATTATCGGAGCGCTTGGGCTGGTGGCACTTTGCTTCCTGCTCCTGATTGTCGGAATGCTGCTCCGTCCCCCGCGCGTCTGTCCACAATGTCGGCGCAAACAGATTGCAGGAAAAAGCGTATGTCCGTTTTGCGGAGCAAACTATTCCTCTCAAGGTTCGCCGCCGCCACTCAATTCCACAAACTCTCAGCCAGTTGACGTTGTTTCCGGTCAATCGGCGTCAATTGACTCTACTGCCCGTCTCGAATGGATTCAAGGTCAAGGCGCCGGGCAATACTTTTCGCTTCGCAATTCCATCCTAAAGCTCGGGCGCTCCAAAGAGAATGACATTGCTCTGGATGGACTGATGGTTTCGCGCTTTCATGCAGAGATTCGCTTGCAAGATGGTTTTTTTATTTTGCGAGACCTTGACAGCACGAACGGAAGTTATGTGAATGACCAACGCATTGCAGAACATGTGCTTGAACCGGGCGACCAAATTCAAATTGGTGAAAACCTTTTAGTATTCCGATCGGACGCGCGTCAAAAAAGTCGTTCTCATTTGACCCCGGCGGTCAGCGCGATGCCCGCCGTTCCGCTCACGCCCGCCGTGCGGCAGTACGACCTCAAGACGTATCAGATGACGCACACAATTGGTTCGGGCGGCGCGGCGACGGTTTTTCGCGGCGTTTCATTGATTGACCGTTCGACGGTCGCCATCAAAATTTTACACGAAGCCGACCCGTTCATTCGAGAAAAATTTGTCCAAGAAGGAGAGATTGGCAAGAGTCTCCAGCATCCGCGCATCGCAAAAATTATTCATTACGGCGAAGCGGATGGTGTTTTGTACATCATTATGGAGTATGTTGACGGCGGTTCGTTGCGACAACGGCTGTCACATGGAAAACCCACTGCATTCGATTTCACACGAGCAGTCATCGGGCAAACGTGCGAAGCGCTCGCTTACGCGCACAGCCGCAATGTAATTCATCGTGACATCAAACCCGAAAATATTCTCTTGTCCACTGAAGGTGGGGTCAAACTCGTTGACTTTGGGATTGCTAAATTGACCACCGCTTCTTCCAAAACCTCCACGGGCATTCGTCTTGGCACGCCATATTACATGTCGTATGAACAAGCGTGCGGTTTGACGGTGACGCCCACAAGCGACATTTATGCGCTGGGCATCGTTTTGTATGAAATGTTGACCGGGCAATGGCCCTTTCAAGGGCAGCCGCTCGAAGTGATTCATAAACACATGACAGAAACGCCCGTGTCGCCGCGTCAATTCAATCCAAATGTGCCGCCGGAGATGGAAGCGGCTGTGATGCGCGCGTTGGACAAAAAGGCGGAACGGCGTTTTCAAAATGCAATGGATTTTGCGCGCGCCATCGGCTATCAACCGAATATCAAAATCAGCGTCGCCCCGTTGATGTTGGGAGACTCCGTTCGACAAGGCGCAAATGTTTCGGGACGCTTGGCACAGCCGCGTTTGCTCATTATTGCCGGGCGCAATCGCGGGAGAGCGATTCCTCTATACAGCGGCGGCGTTGTGCTGGGACGCAATGACTTGGACCCTGATGACCAACGCATTTCGCGCAAACATTTACAAATCGGTGAACATTCCGGAGAATTTACCGCACAAGACCTTGACTCGATGAACGGAACTTTTGTGAACGGACAAAAAATCACGACGACGGTTCGACTCCGCGAGAATGACAAAATTCAAGTGGGGCAAACGATTCTGCAATTTCAAGTCTGATGGATTCAAGGAGGAAACATATGCCGTGAACAAAAATGAATTTATCTATTCGTCGAAATGATTTAGCAACAAGGAGGCAAACATGGTTACACAAAGACCTACGGGGATTGTCCTCACCGTCATCTGGTTCTTTATCGCAGGACTCGCGGCTGCGGCAGGAGGCGCGCTCCATGCCTTTTCCTACCAAACCGTATTCGGCTTGTTTGGATGGGCTGCCGCGCTTTTAGGAGGACCCACTGTAATCTTTCAGACGCTTCAAATTCTGCTGTTAGCGATTGGCGTCGTTTTGATCGCGGCGGGTCTAGGATATTGGGTCACTGCCGTCGGATTGCTCCAAGCGCGTCCATGGGGGCGCACGGGAGGTATCATCGCTGCCGTCGCGGCTGCGCTCGGTTGGATCGCTTTGGGCATCCTGCTTTTTTTCAGCTTCGCGTTTGTAGGAGCGTTTGCGCTTTTCTACGTCGTCGTCGGGCTGTTCAATCTCCTCCCCATTCTATATTTGATGAGCGAAGAAGTGCGGATCTACACCGATGGAATGGGTGGGCCATACCCACCACAACCCACCACTTCGCCACCCGTTTCTGCGCCACTTCCACCCATCGCTCCCGCGCCCCCGCCGACAAGTTCTGGACGCCCGCGCATTGAACGCACGCAAGCGGTGAATCCTCCCGCGCCCACAACGGCATGGCTTGTCGCGCGAAATGGGGTTCGTCCCGGCAAAGAGTATGCCTTGCGCCGCAGTGAAAACATCATCGGACGCGACAGCACACAATGCGATATCGTCCTTGACGATTCTGCCGTTGGCAGGATGCACGCCAAAGTGCGTTTCGAGGGCGGACAATTCGTTGTCTATGATTTGGGAAGCCGGAACGGCACCTATTTGAACAACCGCAACATTCAAAAACAGAGTCTTTTGGATGGCGACGAACTGCGCGTGGGCAACACGCTGTTCGTGTTCAAAGAAGTGAAAACGCGCCCAATGCGTTGAAACAAATCAAAATTGTAATTCCTATTTGAGGAGGAGCGAAATGCAAGAAGATGAACGCCCCACGATGCAATTCCAGGACCAGACACGCAGCCCCTTGCAAATGAACGAGATTCCGGATGAGCCGAGGACCTCGTTCCAAACGGATGCGTTTCAAGCGCCTGCCGGCGGCGGCATGGCACAACGGACGACTTTGATGCATCAACCACCACCCGCGCTCGCGTGGCTGATTGTCATGTCCGGACATCGCACAGGGCATGTCTTTCCAATCAACGCCGAGGGGAGTTGGATTGGGCGCGATGCCGAAAATGACATTGTACTGGACGACAGCGCCATGTCGGGCCGACATGCGAAAGTGTGGAAAGAAAACAATTCGCAAAACGATATGCGCTTTTATGTTCAAGACCTCGCGAGTACCAATGGCACGTACGTGAATGACCAGAATGTCGTGCGCGCCGTCCTGAAAGATGGAGACCGCGTGCGCGCTGGCGAAACGGTTTTTGTATTCAAGACGGTAGAACCTGCTGCGAAACCCGCGCCCAAACAAGCGCCCATCATCATTGACGACACCATAGAAGCGGCGTCTCAACCTGTTGCGCCTGCTATGAGCGAAACAACAGAACATTGTACGAATTGCGGCAGCGCACTCGCGCCAAACGCGCAGTTTTGCTACAACTGTGGCACACCCGTTGCGCGCGCAACAACCTGTCCCAATGGACACAGCGTACAATCGTTCATGAAATTCTGTCCCGTGTGCGGCGCCACGCTAAGAGAAACTGACGCGACGTAAGGAGGACATGATGGCAGAACCTACACGCGCCATCGGTCGCCGTCTCAATGCGGTTGCCTGGTTAGTCATTGCAAGTGGGCGGCGCGCGGGGACGGATATTCGGCTGGGGCGCAACGCGATGGTTGGACGCGACGCGACACAAAGCGACATTGTTCTCGACGATTCGACCGTCTCCAGCCAGCACCTGAAAGTCCGCTATGAAGGCGGACGCTTTGTCTTGTACGATTTGGGAAGCGCAAATGGCACGCAGGTGAACGGCAATCGTGTCCAGAAACATTTGCTTATGGACGGCGATGAAATCAAATTGGGACGCACGCGGTTGATTTTCAAAGAGGTGCGTTAGCGTTCGCACACGAGGTGTCATATTGAGATAATCAGCCCACGCGGGCTGTCCGAGCGGAGAACTTGTCATATCGAGCGGAACGAGATATCTCACTCTGTTCGATATGACAAACCCCGCTCTAGTTCTGTGCAGCGGAGCGAGATATCTCACCGAGTTCACTGCGAAGGATTGAGGGGTTCGATATGACAACGCGTTCGACCTGACAACGCTTTCGAGATGACAATGTGTAACTGGTCTGGTGATTCCCCACATCTTGCGTAGGGCGCGTTCTCTAGCGCGACCACTTCGGCATTAGAGAATGCCTTGTACGCGTTGTGGGTAATCACCAATGACTGGTGCCTTGACGAGCCGGCGAGTTTGAAATGAGACAGGATTGGAACACGCCGTTACCTGATGGAATCCTCCTCGAGAACCGCTATCGCGTGCGCGGGCTGCTCGGGCAGGGCGGGATGAGCCGCGTCTATTTGGCGGACGATGTGCGGCTCGCCGTGCGCGTGGCGGTCAAAGAAAATTTGCAGACGACACCAGAAGCGCGCGCCCAATTTGAAGCCGAGGCGCAAATGTTGGCGCGTCTTGCGCATCCAAATTTGCCGCGTGTGAGCGACCATTTCACGGACCGCGCAACGGGACGCCAGTACCTCGTGATGGATTACATCGAAGGCGAAGACCTTGAAGCGATGGTCAAGCGCGTCGGTCCGCTGAACGAACAAACCGCGCTCGCGTGGATTCGCCAGATTCTTGATGCGTTGGAATATCTGCACGCGCAAAATCCGCCCGTCGTTCATCGTGACATCAAACCATCCAACATCAAAATCACGCCGCAGGGCAAAGCAGTGTTGGTGGATTTTGGCATCGCCAAAACATTCGACCCGCGTCTGGGAACGTTGACGGGCGCGCGCGCATTCACCCCGGGCTTTGCGCCGCCCGAACAATACGGGCTGCGGACGACGCCGCGTTCGGACATTTACGCGTTGGGCGCGACGCTCTATACGATTCTCACAGGTCGCGTGCCGCCCGAAGCGCCGCTGCGAATGTCGGGCGAAGAACAATTGATTCCGCCGAGCCGCGCGGGAGTCCGCGTGTCCCCCGCGACAGAGAACGCCATCTTGCGCGCAATGGAGGTGCAAACAACACAGCGTTGGCAGAACGCGGCGGATTTTCAAACTGCGTTACAGGGACGCGCGGCGGCGGCTGAATCGCGAACGGTGGCGTCACCGCGCCGCGCGCCGCGCGAGCCGAGCCGTATGAATCCGCTGCCGTGGCTTTTGGGACTCGGCGGCGCGGGATTCATTCTAGTACTCGTTCTGCTTGGGTTGAGCGGGATATGGCGCAACCCTCCATCCGTGCCTGCTCCAGCGGCGACGACGCTGATTGCGAATGTGCCAACCTTTACACTTGCTGCGCCAACCGCAGCCCCAACGAATCTTGTGACGAGTACACCGACCTCTATACGCGTTCCGCCAACGGCTTTACCGGTGATTCAAACGGTCGTGGTTATCGTCACCGCGACTGCAATCTCCGTTACGAACACGCCTAAGCCAACAGCTACGACCGCGTTGGGCATCAATTCGACACAAATCTCGCCGCGCGACGGCGCGGAAATTGTGTACGTGCCAGAGGGCGAATTCACGATGGGCAGCGATAGCTATGACGACGAAAAACCAATCCACACTGTTTTTCTCGACGCGTTTTGGATTGACCAAATGGAGGTGACAAACGCGTTATACAAAAAATGCGTGGACGCGGGTGACTGTCAACCGCCAAATCCGACGAAATCGTACACGCGCGATTCGTATTACGGCAATACGCAATACGACAATTATCCCGTCATATATGTTTCGTGGAATGATGCGGACGCGTATTGCAAATGGGCAGGGAAACGATTGCCAACGGAGGCGGAATGGGAAAAAGCGGCGCGCGGGACAGACAGCAGAATTTATCCGTGGGGGAATCAAGCGCTTGCGGGAAATTTGCTCAACTTTGCAGACCGTAACACCAACTTTAGTTGGTCAGACAAGGATATAGATGATGGATTTGAGGACACTGCCCCTGTTGGAAACTATCCTAACGGCGCGAGTCCGTATGGCGCGCTCGATATGGCGGGCAATGTGTGGGAATGGGTGAACGATTGGTACGACCAGAGTTACTATAGCAATTCGCCGCGCGATAATCCAAAGAGTCCCACTTCAGGGCAAAATCGCGTGCTGCGTGGCGGGTCGTGGGGCAGCATTCGAGTCAGCGTCCGTGCGGCGGGCCGCGTCAACGTCACTCCCGGCGGTCGTGGCGACGTTATCGGTTTTCGTTGTGCACAGTAGCTCCTCCTGTTTCTGGGTTTCTGATTTCTGAACGTTTAAAAAAATTTTTTGGAAATTTGGGGGGGGAGGGCGGTCAACGGATGGGGAAAGCGGTGACGTGTCATCACGCACAATGCCTGACTTGTGCGTGATGACACGTCAGGATAAACGGATGTGCGTTTTTCAGATTTCGGAAATCTTGAAGATTTCCGAAATTTGAAACCCGTTGATGAAAACCTTCAAACACCTGTATCCACAAGTGTATGCGTTCGAGAATTTATTCGAGGCGTATGTGTGCGCGCGGCGGGGGAAACCCAAAACGCGGGAATTGAGGCACGAAATTTATGGAACAACTTCAAACCTCCTGGTACACCTGGGCATGCTTCGTCGCCCTCGTCATTGCGCTCCTCTGCGCGTTTTGGATTTTTTATGACGCGGGACGCACGAATCGAGATGCGGCGTTGTGGAAAGGATTGAGCGTCTTTGCGGTCACGCTCCTTGTGCCTTCGGTTATTCTCGCCACAGTGCCGAATCTCACATTGTCCTTGTCCAATGCGCTGATGCCGCTGACGCTTTTGGGAATTGGCGCAACGCTGCTTGCGCTCATAGCAGTTGCTTTGCACAGCGCGGGCATTACGATTGGCGGTGGGATGAGATGCGCGAATTGTGGACGCCCGCGTGACCCGAGTTGGCCCTATTGTCCCTACTGCGAGTACGACAAACCGCGCGGCGCGTCGCATGAAATTCAACCTGCACCTGTGTTCGATGTTGAACCACAAACCTTGTTGAATGTTGCTGTCAATTCTCCACCACCACAAGTACGCACGGACGAAACATGGGAGATGCGTTCGCTGCCCAATGCAATGGACGCGCGGCGCGATGAGACTGTTCAATTGGAATCTATTCGCGAAGCAAGCGCCGATGCCGCGCCTGTAGGCGCGACGCGGATTTTAAAAGTCCTGCCGAAATTGCTCGCGTATCTCGTCGTCCGTTCGGGACCCCACGAAGGCAAAATTTTCCCGCTCGACGCCGATACGCGCATTGGACGACAAGCGGACGTGAACGATATTGTTTTGGACGACGATTCCATTTCGCGCGAACACGCGCGCATCAAATTTCAAGACAACGCCTATTTCCTCTATGACCTTGCGAGTGGGAATCACACCTACATTCGAGCATCCGAAAATCAAGAATGGCAAGAAATTCTCAAACACGCGCTTGCCGATGGAATGAACATCAAACTGGGCGAGACTGTTCTCGCTTTTATGTTAGTGGATACGCGCGCGCCGAGCGCGCCACATGAATCATCAGCCCCATAAATTTTTCCAACTTTTTTTGAAAATGTGAATGGAGAGTGTCATGGCAGCAACCTTTGCGGTAGGGCATCTCACACATGTCGGTAAAATCCGCGAATTGAACGAAGACTCGTATTGCGTCCTCGTTCCCCCCGAACTCGCGTCCGACTTGGACGCGTTGTTTGTCGTCGCGGATGGAATGGGCGGACACAATCACGGCGAAGTTGCCAGCGGCTATGTGATTGAAAAATTCAAACAGCTCTTTGCTTCCCAAAAATACCGCGAATGGGTGGACCATCAATCCAATCGCGAAGACTATTACATCTTGGCGCTCAAAGAAATCATCGAAAAATTGAACGCGCAGCTATATCAGATGTCCTCGACACGCGCGGACTTGCAAGGCATGGGAACAACGGTAACGGCAGCACTGGTCAAGGACGGCAATTTATTCATCGGACACGTCGGCGATACGCGCGCGTACTTGATTTCTGAAGGCGGCTGGAAGCAGCTTACAGAAGACCATAGTTGGGTGATGGAACAGGTGAAAGATGGTCTGATGACATTGGAGCAAGCGGAGAACGACAGCCGCAAGAATCGTCTGATGCGCGCGTTGGGGATTACGAACGTCGTCCGCGTAGACCGCATCGTCGAATCGCTCAAGACGGGCGATGTGCTGTTGTTGTGCAGCGACGGTTTGGTCAATCATGTCAAGAGTGAAGAGATAATGGGCTTTGCGCGCAACGGCGCGCCGCCGCAGCAGATTTGTCAAACCCTCGTTGACTTGGCGAATCAACGTGGGGGACATGACAACATCACCGTCATTCTTGCGCGCGTGCTTGCAGCAGGACAACCAAACTCTGTTCCCGTACAACTTGTTCAAAACAATACCGTTGCGCCCGAAATCAGCGGCTTAACCACGCAAAAACTTCCTCCTCCAACGCCGCCCAAGCCCCCCCCCCCACTTGCTGCGCCTGCGGTCAAATCGAGAACCGCAATTGTTGCGCCGCCGAAACCGACGACGCTGCCCGAAGCGAGCTCGCCCACCGAGAATGAGTCCGCACCCGCAATTCAAGTTCCCTCACCGACGCGTCGGAATAAGCAGCCATCGCTTTGGCGCGGACGATTGATGGTAGCACTTGCGTTGATTCTGCTCGTCTTGCTCGTCGGCGCGCTTGGACTGCTTTTCGGAAAGAATTGGGATGAGCTGTTGACAAAACCACCTTTACCTGCGGAATTGATGTCTCCGATTTTGCTTGCGCTTGTTTTCGCTATTGGGCTCGGAATTGGTCTTTTCGTTGGGATGGTGCGCGGTAAGCGTTCCTAAAAGCAAACGCAAGATAGATTCCAGCGATGTGTTTGTAATGTATAGTACGTCGTAACATTGAAACTTTGTGCGAGGAGGAATCCAATGAAATCAAGAATCCACACATTCTTTATTACACTTTTATTTGGCACTCTTGCCTTTTTCCTGATGCCGGGCGTCGCGCTCCCGCAAGGTTCCGACCTTACGCCCATTATCCGAGATGTTGCCGTGAATGGCTTTCCGATATTCACGGTGAACACATCCGTTGTGGACCGCAATGGGCTTCCCGTGTCCGGACTCACGCCCGAGAATTTTAGTTTCTTGGAAGATTCCCGCGCGATACGCGTCGAGAATGTCAATGTAACCCAAGATGCGCCCATCTCGGTCTGTCTCGCGATTGACGTGAGCGGCAGCATGGTGGGACCAAAAATGGTGAGCGCGCGTAATGCCGCCGCGAGTTTTATTGACCAGATGGGTCCGGATGATACTGCTTGCGTCATCGCGTTCAGCGACCGCATTGACGTGAATTCTCCACTCACCCTCAACCCACCCAAAGAGCTTGGCTTTACCGGCGACCGTGCTGCCCTCAAACAATTCATTGCATCGCTTGAAGCAGACCCGCAGCCCGGAACGCCGCTGTATGATTCCGCGCTCAAGGCGATTAAACTCGTCGCTTCGCAGCCATTGGGCACGCGTGCGGTGATTTTGTTCACCGATGGAAAAGATGAACGCCTCAGCGATGATGGAACACAAGTTTTGCCCGGCAGCATTTCTGCGCGCGAGGACCCGAGTCGCGAAGCGCAAGCCGCGCACATTCCCGTTTTTACGATTGGCTTGGGTGATGTGGATGCGGATTATCTTTCAAGTCTCGCCGTGCAAACTGGCGGACGCTATCAACGCGCGGACAATCCCGAACAACTCACCCAGCTGTTTGGCAATATCGCCGCGCAGCTCAAGAGCCAATATGCCGTGACGTACAAAACGCGTTTGTATCCCGATGACCAAGACCACATTCTGCAAATGACCGTCAAGACAAATAATGGTCAAGCCGAAACGCGAACGACATTTACCTTGCCCAAGACGATTCAAGCAGCGCCCGATGTAACGCTCTTTTATCGCGACGGCGAAACGACGCGCGAGTTGTCCACCGGACAAAAACTTAAAGGCAATGTGCCAATTGTTCCAGAGATTCGCACCAATGAAGCGATTTCTTACGCGGTGTTCTTGATTGACGATTCGCCCGTCTTTACGCAAACGCTCGCGCCGTGGAATTTTGTTTGGAATACCGGAGATGAAGCGCGCTATCCGCTCGGGCTGCATATTGTCAAGGTGCGCGCGTATGACGAACGCGGACAAATGGGTGAAGCATCTGCGGGTGTTGAAACATTACGAATCACCCTTCTTGAAACGATTGATGCGCTGCCGCTTGCGGCGAAACTTGGTATCGCAGCCATCGCGTTGGTCTTGATTTTTGGTCTCGCCGTTCTTGCACTGCGCGGACGCGGTACACCGCCGCCAACACAACAACCCCCTCCCGATTTGCGAGACACTGTTTCTGCGCCGCTGCCGATTCAAGTCCCAACGATTCAAGAGCCGCGCCCATTTGTCTCGCCGCGTCCGTCACCCACACAAACAATGGGCACTGATTTTGGTTCATCAAGCGAACAACCGCCCGCGCAGCAAAAGACCGTCATCTTGCGCCAAAAACCAGTGAGTGTTGCTTTTCTCGTCATGGAACAAGGCGAGCATGTTGGACGCGAATTTGTTTTGCAGGAATCAGAAACGGGCATCGGACGCGCGGCGGACAATGACATTGTTTTGAGTGACCCGATGGTGGGACGCCATCAATCAAAAATCAAGCGCGAAGGCGCGGACCTTTTCCTGTACGACATGGGCGCAACCAACACAACGCGCATCAATAGCGCAGAGCTGCGCGGGCGCCACAAACTTGTGGAGAATGACCGCATTCAAGTCGGCAATGTTGTTTTCGTGTTCAAACAAGCCAGCACAAAACCATAACGCACAGAGGCAACGATGAATCTCGTCGGCAAAACGCTCGGCAACTATGAAATTGATTCCGAAATCGGCAAAGGCGGAATGGGCACGGTCTATCGCGCGCATCAAGCTTCGCTGAATCGGTACGTGGCGGTCAAAGTGCTTGCGCCAAATTTGGCGCAAGACCCCGATTTTTTGAAACGCTTCAAGCAAGAAGCCGTCGCCACCGCGCAGCTCGACCATCCCAACGTCATTCATGTCTATGACACGGGCGAAGAAGAAGGTATGCCCTACATGGTCATGGAATATCTCGCCGGCGGCAATCTTGCTACGCGGCTCAAAGCGTATGGCAACCCGCTTCCGATTCCCGAAGCCGTATCCATTGCCTCACAGATCGCGCTCGCGCTCGATTTCTCGCATCGTCACAACATCATTCACCGCGACGTCAAACCGAGCAACATTCTCTTTGACGGCGAAGGACGCGCGGTGCTTTCCGATTTGGGCATCTCGCGCGCGTTCGAAGGCACGCGTCTCACACAAACCGGCATCACAATGGGCACGCCCGAATACATGTCGCCCGAACAAGCGGAAGGCAAAGAAATTGACGGGCGCGCAGATTTGTATTCGTTAGCGGTTGTCTTGTACGAGATGTTGACCGCGAAAACACCTTATCAAGGCGAAACGCCGTTAGCGGTGCTGTACAAACAAGTCCATGCCCCCGTTCCTGACGCGAGCAAATTGAATTCGGCGGTTCCAAAAAAACTCGTCAGCGTGGTCGAACGCGGACTCGCAAAAGACGCGCAAAATCGTTTTGCCACCGGGCAGCAAATGGCAGAAGTGCTTCAAGCAAGCATCCCCGGCGCAAAGCTCTACGCCACGCCTGCCTCGACGACGATTCAAACACCGACCGCCTCGAAAGAATTGGCGGTCAAGACGCTGGATACTGCGCGGCGCGTCAGTGTTGGTTCCGCGCGCGCGTTGGGACGAATTACTCTCCGTGCGTTGCGACTTGTATTAGAGGCAATGCTCGTAATTGCAGTGGTCTTGGTGATTGCCGCCGTCGCGCTTGCGATTGGACTTTCATTTTTCATCGCGAACTTTGCCCAAAGCACGTTGCGCGATTACCCGTGGGAATATTCGGTGCTGCATCCGCCTCAACCCTATGTGTTGACGACGAATGACTTTACGACATTCGCCACACCGTTTCTGGAAAATCGCACGGCGCGCGCCATTCACAGCGCGAATCTCACCTTTGCGCCGCCGAGTCAGGTTCGTTTTTTTGCATTCATTCTTGATAACCCCGTTTCACTCGAGGGGAGCGTGTATGCCCAAAATGATGTGCCGCAGCTGCGTTTGGAGCGTTTGAACAATCTGCCGCTACCTTTTGTCGGCGACATCATCTCGAACGGAATCAATCAGGGAATGGTGGAAGGTTGGCGCAACGCGCCGGTGCGCGTGAAAAATTTCACTGCAACAGATAATGAATTGCGGATGGACATTCAAGCCAAGTAGTGTGAGCTGCGCGTATGAACGACATTGCCATTTTCGCTCTGTTCTTGTTGGTGGCAGTATTTATCATTTTATTGTTATCCATCGCCTTGAATCCCAAGACGAGCGCGAAGGTGCGTTTTCCATTCGGCGCTTTTTTTGAATTCAAAGGCGAACGTCCATCGAATCCGCCGCGCGCGCCGCAAAACCAAAAGCCGCAAGCGACTGCGCCGCAACAACACGTCGTCCAAACGAAAGCATGGCTCGCCATCAAACAACGCGGACAACGCGATTGGATCTATTCGTTGATTCCGAACGCGCATGTCTATATCGGACATCGCGCAGACAATCAAGTTCATCTCGCGCATGACTCAAACGCGGATGAACGTCACGCGGTCATTTATTTTGAAAACAAACGCTACTATATCAACAATCTTTCCTCACAAAAAGGCACGCGCATCAACAAACGCCCAATCACCAAGCAGGTTTTAGGCAACGGCAATACGATTTTGATTGGACAAACGAAAATTGTCTTTCATGAGGTGAAACATGAATCGTCTAATTGATGGAACTCTTTTGGAGACTCGCTATCGCATTCGCGGCATGTTGGGCGAAGGCGGCATGAGCCGTGTGTATCTCGCGGATGATATGCGTTTGAAATTGCCTGTCGCGATCAAAGAGAATCTTCAAGTCAGTCCCGAATCGCGCCGTCAATTTTCGCAAGAAGCGGAACTGCTCGCGCGTCTTTCGCATCCGAATTTGCCGCAAGTGACCGACCATTTCGATGACCCAAAAACGGGACAGCAATATCTCGTAATGACCTATATCGCGGGCGACGACTTGGAGACGCTCATCAAGCGGAATAATGGTCCATTGCCCGAAGCAACCGCGCTCGAATGGACGCGTCAAATTTTGGGCGCCCTCGATTATCTCCATTCGCAAAATCCGCCAATCATTCACCGCGACATCAAACCGTCCAATATCAAAATCACGCCCGAAGGGAAAGCGGTGCTTGTAGATTTCGGCATCGCCAAAGTGTACGACCCGCGCAAAGGCACACTCACGGGCGCGCTTGCCGTCACCTCCGGTTACGCCTCACCCGAACAATATGGGCAACGCACCGACGCGCGAAGCGATATCTATTCACTCGGCGCAACACTCTATACGATGCTTACGGGGCGCGTTCCACCCGACGCGTTGCTGCGAATAACGGATACAGAAAAACTTGTTCCGCCGCGCGAGGTCAATCGCAATCTCTCTTCAGGTGCCGAAAACGCGGTGCTGCGCGCGATGGAAGTAAGCACAACGCGGCGATTGCAGAATGTGGCACAGCTGCGCGCAATGTTGGAAGGACGCGCAACGACCACTCGACCGCCGCCAACGATAAAGACAAATCGCAAAAATCAACAACTCGTTTGGTTGATTCCCGTCATTGGAACTTTGCTCTTGCTCATCGTAGGTATTGTGCTGCTCACGAATCAATCGCCAAGACCGCCCATTGCGCCGCAACAAACCTCCGCCATATCACTTGAACAAACGCGCGCTGTGGACACGCAAGCAACGTTAGTTGCGCTCGCCGCTGTGCAGACTCAACAAGCCCTCAACAGCACCTCTGGCGAACAGACCCGTGCCGCGCAAGCCGAACAAACGCGCGCTGCTGTCCAAGTGGAGCAAACACGCGCAGTCATTCAAGACGCGCAAACGCGCGCGGCGCAAGGACAAGCCACCGTCGACGCGCAATTCGCAGAGCAAACACGCGCAGCATCCGCGAATGAAACGCTCGCCGCAAACTCGGCGGAACAGACGCGCGCCGCGCAAGCGGAACGAACCTTGGCTGCCATTCAAGACGCGCAAACGCGCGCGGCAGAGGTGCAGCAAACTCTTGACGCGTTGACCGCATCACAAACACGAATTGCGGAGGAACAAGCGCTTGAAGCATTAAAAATCGCGCAAACGCGCGCGGCTGAAAGCCAAGCCACGCTTGCAGCCGCGCAATTCGCTCAGACCCGCGCTGCCGAGACATTCGCCGCCGAATCCGCGCGACAAACGCGCATCGCCATCGCGTCCGCGCAAACACGCATTGCCGAACAAGCCACTCTCGCGGCGATTCAAACGCAACAAGCCGACGCCAATAAGCGCGCCGCAGATGCTGCCGCGACGTACGCCGCGCAAACGCGCGTCGCCGCCCAGCTAACACAAGAAGCGATTTATCGCGAACAAACGCGCGCCGCGCAAAATCAAAATCGCGTACGCCATTGGATTGAATGTGACCCCGACGGCAATGCACGACTTTTTGTCTATACGGATGGATACGATTGGCCCTACCCCCCGAACGGCGGTGAAGTGCGCGTCTATTCCAACATCAGTCCACGCGACGGTGAAGGACCCATGAACTGGAATGACATTCAGCCAAAGTTTGTGAATCCACACGGAAATCGAAATGTCAACAGTGTGGATTACCGCATCACCGTACGCTTTGGGGATGGGCATCAAGAACAGGTCTATCTCTTTTATCGCTGGCCCAGTGGATGTAGTGCGGGGCGTTAGTTTTGCCTAAACATGCCACTCTCTGATGGAACAATTCTTGAAAACCGCTATCGCATTCGCGGCGTCTTGGGCGAAGGCGGGATGAGTCGCGTCTATCTCGCGGACGATTTGCGGCTCAAGATTCAAGTCGCGCTCAAAGAAAATTTGCAGACGAGCGCGGAATCGCACCGCCAATTCACGCAAGAAGCGGAAATGCTCGCGCGCCTCTCGCATCCGAACCTGCCGCGCGTGATTGACTTTTTCACAAGCCACGAATCGGGCAAGCGATATTTCGTGATGGATTACATCGCGGGTGAAGATTTAGACAAGTTGGTCAAGCGTGTTGGTCCTTTGAACGAAGCGACGGCGTTGAATTGGATTCGTCAAATTCTCGGCGCGCTCGAATACCTTCATTCACAAACGCCGCCGATTATTCATCGAGACGTAAAACCATCCAACATCAAAATTACGCCCGATGGCAAAGCGGTGTTGGTAGATTTCGGCATCGCAAAAATTTATGATGGGCGCGGGGGAACAATGACGGGCGCACGCGCGGTCACGCCCGGTTATGCCGCGCCCGAGCAATACGGACTTCGCACCGACGCGCGCTCGGATATTTATTCACTCGGCGCAACGCTCTATACCATGTTGACGGGACGCGTGCCGCCCGAAGCGCCGCTGCGAATGTCCGATGCCGAGAAACTCATCGCGCCGCGCGAATTGAATCGGACTCTTTCGCCAAACTTGGAAAATGTTTTGCTGCGCGCAATGGAGTTGAGTACGACAAAACGTTTGCAGAGTGTGAGCCAACTCCGCACCGCGTTGGAAGGACGCGCTGCGGGTTCAACAACAGAAAGCGAAGGACAGACAGTTGTTGTGCCGCGCCGTTCCTCAACAAATGAACGCAAACAAGCAATTCCGCACTGGTTGATTCCCACACTTGCTGCTGCGCTGTTGCTGTTTGTGATTGGATTTCTGTTTCTGCTTGCCTTGTTTAGCGGCGGCTCGACTCAAGTTGCCGAAATTACTGCAACGCCGACGCGCATTTCCATTCCACCGACGCCGACGCGCACGCCAATTCCCGCCGCAACGATTGTTGTAGTCGCGCAAAATTCCCCAGAGCCAACGCTGACGGAAACCGAAGTGCCGCTCGAAGAGACGGCGACGCCGATTGCGATCACTGCGACGCCGATTGCGATTACGGCAACCCCTGATACCGCGACGGGAATGGGTACGAACGCCACAAAGGGCGGTGCATTGCCCGCTTCCGGTTTCGGTGAAGATTTGTTGCTCTTGTTCGGCGGTGTTGAGCTACTACTGGGTGTTACTTGGTTCGTTTTGCGCTCGCGTCGCCTGTGACACGCGAGGATTCATAATGGTTTTGACACATGATTGATTCAACGCCAATGAACTCGCGCTACCAAATCCTCGACCGCCTCGGCGGCGGAGGATTTGCGAATGTGTACCGCGCATTGGACCAAAAGAATGGCGAGACCGTCGCGCTCAAAGTGTTGTTGCCGCAGTACGCCGAGAGCGCGGAATTTCGCGCGCGCTTTTTGAATGAGGCGCAAACGATTCTTGGCTTGCCGCCACATCCAAACATTGTGCGCGTGCGCGATTACGCGGCGACGGCGCAGAGCTGCTATCTCGTCATGGAACTTTTGCAGGGTCAAGATTTGGACCAGTGGATTGAAAAACGCGGCAAATTGCAAGTGAACGAGGCGACGACGATTGCGATGCAAATCGCAGATGCATTGTCTCTCGCGCATCAACACGGCATTGTGCATCGTGACATCAAACCGCAGAATATCCGAATCACATCGTCGGGCGTCAAGGTAATGGATTTTGGCATCGCGCGCGCAACGGAAGCCGCGCGTCTGACGCGCACGGATACGATTATTGGAACGCCGCAATACATCGCGCCCGAAATTTGGGAAGGACAGCGCGCGACACCGCGCAGTGATGTGTATTCGCTCGGCGTCGTGTTGTACGAAATGTTGGCGGGACGCACACCGTTCGACGGCGATACGCCCGCTGCGGTAATGCGGAAGCATCTCGTCGAGTATCCCGCACCGCTCGAAAAAATTCGTCACGACACGCCGACACAGCTGCAGTGGATTACGATGCAGGCGCTCGCGAAACAGCCGAACGAGCGATACGCGAATGGAGGCGAAATGCTCGCGGCGTTTCAGGGACGCATAACGGTTTCACCGCCGCAACCCAAATTACCATCCAAACCCGTTCGCGCGCCCACACCCATTTCCGCACCGCGTACGAATCTGGACGCTGCGGTAAAAAAGATGGAGCAGCTCGCGCGTTCCGTCAGTTCAAGTTTGGGACAACCATCTGGAGGAATGTTGGTTGGACGCGCAGGCGACGTGACGGGCTATCGTTTTCGCCTCGCGCGCGACATCATCATCGGACGCGACCGACGCTGCCTCATTCCGCTCAACGACCGTTTTCTTTCCAATTTCCACGCGCGGATTTTTTTCGCGCATGGACGCTATTACCTGACGGACATGCAAAGTCGCAACGGCACATGGCTAAATGAACAATTGGTGCGCGAACCCGTGCTTTTGGAAGAAGGCGATTCGATTCGCGTAGGGGAATGTGTTTTCAAATTCTACGGTCCGCGCAGTCAATCTGATGCGCGCAAAAGCAGTTCGAACTATGTTGCCGATGAACGATTGCTTGCGGCGCTTGGGCATGGTGCGATTGTGCTTGTACCTCTCATTGCGCCGTTAGCAATTTATTTAATGTACGGCAGTCGCTCGCCTTTTCTTGAACATCAAACCAAACAGGCGTTGGTTTATCAAGGGATATTGTGTGTTGTGTTTTTAATGTCACTTGTATTTACATTTATTCCGTTCATTTTGATTTGGCTGGCGATGGTGGCAGGAGGATTTTATGCGGCATGGCGTTGCTATCAAGGCGCGGCATTCGAATATCCACTCCTCGGCGAGCAGCTGCGTCCGCGGCGTTGATTGCATAACTCGCATTACGTGCATGTAGTAACGATTTCAATCGTTTTACTCGCGAAATTCGCATATTTCACGAATGAGGTGATGAACTCCATCGCACGTCACCGCCAATATCAAGGGCTCTTTTGCAGAAAAATATTTTGGCAATTCAAAACGGATTGCAGGAGGACGAACATGCGACTTATCATTCAAACCGGAGCGCAAGCAGGACAGTCCTTTGAACTCGATCAAGACCTTGTAACGATTGGACGCGGCGCGGGCAATACGATTCCGCTCGCAGACCCGTACGCCTCGCGCAATCACGCGCAAATCCAACGCACCGCGCAAGGGTTTGTGATTCAAGACCTCCGCAGCGGCAATGGCACGCGCGTCAATGACATTCGAATTGTGTCGCCACAACTTTTGAATGTGGGCGATAGCATCGGAATCGGGCAAACGACGCTTGCGGTCGCAGAAAGCATTGTCGCAACCGAAGCGTTGGGACCTTCAACGATTGGCGCCGCAAGTCTTCCACCCCGGCGTGGTGGGATGTCTGGAACGCAGTGGGCGTTGATTGGCGGAATCATTGGCGCGCTCGTTCTCCTTGCGCTCTTGTTTTATTTTCTCACTCCGGGTCTCGGTGCGCCAACCGCGACTCCTGTTGCGATTCTCTCTCCCACCCCATTTGTCCCAACGCAAACTCCTTTGGCAACTCCAGTTCCACCGACAAGCGTGCCGTTGATTGCTTCTCCAACGCCCCTCGTTCCAGAGGCGACGGCGACGACAGGTGCGAACGTTGAAAGTACTTTTACGCCAACTTTTACGCCGACGTACACACCGACCTTTACACCAACCTTTACGCCAACGCATACGCCAACCTATACGCCTACGCGAACGAACACACCCGGCCCCACGAACACACCTACGCGCACACCAACAAAGTTGTACGCCGAACCCATCATCCTGCAGCCGTCCAATAATACCAAGTTCACCTTGAACGATGAGATTACGATGGTGTGGAGCAGCGCAAGTCCGTTGCGTGACCGCGACTTTTACAAAGTCACCGTCTCACGCGACCCCAATTTTCAAGATATTGCGTGTGTGGTGTACGCGGAGGAAGCGCGCGCTACAATCGGCGGCGGCAATTGCAATTCGCGTTGGGAGTTTAACAACAATTATTGGTGGCATCTCCAAGTGATTGTGCGAGATGCGGCGGGCAACGAGACTCTCATCAGTCCCGTTGGGCGGACGTTTCAATTTGGGTGGCAACCGTAACCAACGCAGACAATTCCGCAAAGGATGATACATGGATTTCAAAACCGGCACTCTCATCGGTTCCTACGAAATTGTTTCGGAACTTGGGCGCGGCGGAATGGCGGTTGTTTATAAAGCATACCAACGCTCACTCGAACGCTATGTCGCGCTCAAGCTGCTCGCTGATTTTCTCGCGCATGATGCGTCTTTTGTCGAACGCTTTTTGCGCGAAGCGAAAATTGCCGCGCGCTTGAATCATCCCAACATTGTCACAATCTTTGAGGTGAGCGAGACGACGCCGTATTTTATCGCGATGCAGTACATCGAGGGCGGCTCCATCGCAAAACTTATCCGCGAGGAAGGAACGATCGCTGCTGCGCGCACTGCGGCGATTTTGCGTCAGGTGGCATCGGCGCTCGACGAAGCGCACAAGAACGGCGTTGTTCATCGCGACTTGAAACCCTCGAATGTCATTCTCGATGCAACGGGGCGTCCCATCCTCACCGATTTCGGGATTGCGAAAGCGCGCGAATCATCCAAACTCACTCAGACCGGTATGGTTATGGGTACCCCGGAATACATGGCACCCGAAGAAATTCAGGGACAACCTGCATCGGCAGCGAGTGACATTTATTCTCTCGGCGTCATTGTGTACGAAATGTTGGCGGGGCGCGTGCCGTTTCGCGCCGAAACGCCATTGGCAGTTTTGCATCAACACGTCTATACAACCTTGCCGCCCCTGCGCCAATTCAATTCACGCGTCACGCCACAAATCGAGCAAGTCTTGAATAAAGCGCTGGCAAAAAAATCAACGGACCGTTTTCAAAGCGCAGGACAATTTTCCCGCGCGTTTGACCGCGCCATCGGAATTGCAAACCCAACTCCTGTAGATGGCTCAACAGTTATGGTGCCGACCATCGCAACGAGCCGCTCGAACGCGTGGATATGGATAGGCATTACCGCGGTCTTGATTTTATTTGTCTCGATTGCAGCATTGGTTTTCATAAACGCCATTTCAGCCCCCGGAGTGAATGGAGGAGTGCC
>JAKOPZ010000254.1 GCA_029778615.1 Chloroflexota bacterium
ACTGGACTATCGCACACCGGCACAAGTGTACTTGAACTGAACGCCGCGCGCGACAGAGCCAGTGCCAGGCTGGGGATGATGTGGACAATCGAACTGCACGCTTGCCCACATCATCCCCAGCCACGACGACGACGGCGGCTATGCCGATCTTTCAAACTAAAGGAAAAAACTACTTTAACTTTGACCCAAATTGTGTCTTGAACGCACAACATGACGAAATAATCGAGTGGTACCTTCCTCAAGAGGAAATACCACTCTATTTTTTCCAATTGAAACGCGGTGTTGAGCAAAGTTGAATTTGACATCTCCCCCCATCCATTGTATAAACCCTGCAACGTTGACTATGAACAAATCCATTGAGGTGCTTCGATTCCGTTTGCCGCGTCGCCCGCGTAGTGCGGGCTGGCGACGGTGAGGCGCGTCCTCAATCCTAACATTCCAGAACAGTCAACGATAGACGGTTTAGGCATGTCGCCAGCCCTTGCACATTAGCGCAGGGCTGGTTTTTTATTTTCAGCAAGTAACGAATTGAATTCGTTACTACAAAAAAATTTAACACGCACCGCGTCAATATCACCCGCGTTTAGCCAAATTGGTACGGAATCGGTCAGCGAGTCCAGCCATGCAGCAACGCAGCTCTAAACGCTTGGAGGGATGATAGGAACAAGTAGCAGGTTGAAAGTATTACGTAGCACCTTCCATCTACTACCTGTCAACTTGCTACCCTACTACCTTCACCGGTGTTGACCCGATGCTCACAACCTCTAAAGGAGAGGTTTCAGCCATGTTCGCTCAAACCATTAGCACCACGCAGTTGACCGCCGAATGTCCCGAATGTGCGGGCAGCGTTTCTTTCAACGGCAAAACGATGAAAGGTGAAATCGTCACCTGTCCCGATTGCGGCGCCGAACTCGAAGTCACCAACATCGAACCCATCACCCTCGACCTCGCGCCAAAAGAAGAAGAGGATTGGGGAGAATAGTACAGATAGCAGACCACAGAACACAGATGACAGATTTGTTGTCTGTGTTCTGTTATCTGTGTTCTGTTATCTGTCATGAAAATTGGACTGATTTACTCGCGCGTGCGGTTTGAGGAAAAACTACTCATCGAAGCGTTGAACAAACGCGGCATCGCACATGAATTGATTGACGATAGAGAAATTATTTTCAATTTAACGCCTCAAGGCGTTACTACGAATGGTGATGGCAATATCGTCGAACCTGCCCATTTCAAATCGTTCGATGTGATTCTCGACCGCGCGATGGAATTTACGCGCGGACTGTACGCATTGCAAATTCTCAACTCGTGGGGCATCAAGACCGTCAATCGCGCGTCCGTCGTCGCTACGTGCGGCGATAAATTATTGACCACCGCCGCGTTATCGCAGCACAATGTTCCATCGCCGCGTACGGAAATTGCGTTCACACCCGAAGCCGCGCTCCAAGCAATTGAAGCGATGGGCTATCCCGTCGTGTTGAAACCAGTCATCGGTTCGTGGGGCAGATTGGTTTCCAAAGTGAATGACCGCGAAGCCGCCGAAGCGCTGCTCGAACACAAATCGGTTCTGGGACATTTTCTGCACGAAATTTTTTATCTTCAAGAGTACATCAAAAAACCCGGGCGCGACATTCGCATCATCATGCTCGGCGACGAAATCATTTCCGCGATTTATCGTTCCTCCGAACATTGGGTCACGAACACCGCGCGCGGCGCAAGTTCAACGCCGTGTCCTGTTGATAACGCGCTGGAAAAAATCGCGCGCGACGCGTCGAACGCGGTCGGCGGCGGCTTTCTCGCGATTGATGTGATTGAAGATGAAACGCGCGGCTATCTCATCAACGAAATCAATCCCACGCCCGAATTTCGCGGCAGTGAAACCGCGACGGGCGCGGATATTCCGAACAAGATAATTGATTATCTCATTCGCAATGCCAGTGGAGACTAGAGACTGGAGACTAGAGACTCAATCTCCAGTCTCCAGTCTCCAATCTCCGTATTTTGAATATGAAGTCCAATGTGAAAAAAGTCGTCCTCGCGTATTCCGGCGGACTCGACACCTCTGTCATCGTTCCGTGGCTCGTCGAAAATTATGGCTGCGAAGTGATTTGCTATACCGCCGACATCGGACAAGGTGACGATATGGACGCGGTGGCAAAAAAAGCAGTGGCGAGCGGCGCGTCCAAGTGCATCGTGGAAGATTTGAAACATGAATTCGTCACGGAATATATTTTTCCCACCTTGCGGGCGGGCGCGAAATACGAAGAAAAATATCTGCTCGGCACGTCGTTCGCGCGCCCCATCATCGCCAAACATCAAATCCAAGTCGCGCTCGCCGAAAACGCGGATGCCGTCGCGCACGGCGCAACAGGCAAGGGCAATGACCAGGTGCGTTTTGAATTGACCTACAAAGCCTTCGCGCCGCAAATGAAAATTATCGCGCCGTGGCGCGAGTGGGACATCAAAGGGCGCGACGACGCACTCGCGTATGCCGCCGCGCACAATGTTCCTGTTTCGCAGACCGCCGCGAAAATTTATTCGCGCGATGGAAACCTCTGGCATCTTTCGCATGAAGGCGGCGAACTCGAAGACCCGTGGAACGAACCGCTCGAAGACATGTTCCAACTTTCCGTCGCGCCCGAAAACGCGCCCGACAAGCCGACCTACATCGAAATTGAATTTCGACAAGGCACACCGGTGGCGCTCGACGGCGAAGCGTTGGAACCTGTCGCGCTGGTGGAAAAATTGAACGCGGTGGGCGCGGCGAACGGCATTGGACGCGTGGACTTGGTCGAGAATCGTTTGGTAG
>JAKOPZ010000255.1 GCA_029778615.1 Chloroflexota bacterium
GTCATGCTCGGCGCGTATACGAGCTATTGGTTGTTTGTCAGTGCAGGACTGGACCCGTTTGTCGCTCTGGTGTTGGTTGTGCCGATTATGTTCGCAGTGGGGATTTTGCTGCATCTCGTTTTGTTTGACCGCATCACGCGTCAGGAACGCGAAACGAAAATCAAAAATTCACTGCTGCTTAGTTTTGGCTTGGGGTTGATTTTGCAAAATGGCGCGACGCTGGCATGGACGGGCGACGAGCGTTCGATTCAAACCTTTTATTCGGGAACGGGCATTACGCTCGCGGGCATTGCATTTCCCTACACGCGCGTTGCCACCTTCCTCATCACGTTGGCAGCTATTTTCGTCATGTGGTATTTTTTGCAGCGCACGCGAATGGGACGCGCGATTCGCGCGGCGGCAGACGATTGGGAAGCGGCAACGCAAGCGGGCATCAATATTCGGCGCACGTATTTGCTCACGTTCGGTCTGGGCGCGGCGGCGGCGGGTGTCGCGGGCGCGTTGATTGGCATGACGTACGGGTTCACGCCGACGATTGGTTTGGCATGGACGCTCAAGTCGCTGATTATTGTTGTGCTCGCGGGCACAGGCAGTATCTTTGGTGCGTTTCCGGCGGGCTTGCTGCTCGGACTTGCCGAAGCACTCAGTGGGATTGTCATCGGCGCGGAATATCGCGAAGTGGTGGGGTTGGTGATTTTTTTGGTGGTGCTGTTGGTGCGTCCGCAGGGATTGTTTGGTAAGGGGCAGGTTTAATTTTTGATTTTTGATTTTTAATTTTTGATTTTTGATTTTTAATTTTTGATTTTTGATTTTTGATTTGGAATTTATGATTTCTGATTTCGGATTTATGATTTCAACCACCGAGAACCTATGCGAATGACAATGGATATTGAACAAGCGAAAATCATCAATCAGAAATCCAAAATCAAAAATCTCCCGTGGCGTTGGATTTTGACTGTTGCGATTCTCGCTCTCGCCGCGCTCATTCCGTTGTTGACGAACAATTCAAGCACGTTGAATTTGTTGTTCTTGATTTTTTTGTTTATCACGTTGAGCCAGAGTTGGAACATTCTCGCGGGCTTTGCGGGGCAAATCAGTTTGGGACACGCCGCGTTTTTTGGCATCGGCGCGTTGGTGATGCGAACGCTTTGGTTCAATGGAATGTTTTTTTTGCTCGCGCTCGTCACGGCGGGACTCGTCGCCGCGTTGTTCGCGCTCCTCATCGGCATCCCGACGTTTCGCTTGCGCGGGGTGTATTTTTCCATCGGCACGCTCGCGCTTGCCGAAGCGTTACGCATCACCGTCGGGAATGTATTTTCAAACATTACGACAATGCCCGCCGAAATGATTGCCGCGTATGATTTGACCGAACGCTATTATCTCGCGCTCGGCGTCGCGCTGGTGACAATGCTAACGACATTTTTTTTATTGCGCTCGCGCGTGAGCTTGGGGCTGTTTGCGATTCGTGAAGACGAAGATGCCGCGCAAGCGACGGGCGTACGTCTGCTCCGCCACAAATTGTTTGCCTCCGGTGTTAGCAGTTTTTTCGCCGGACTCGCAGGGGCGGTGTTTGCGTATCACCAAGTGAGTTACTATCCCGCTGCCCCGTTCGCAGGCAATTGGTCTTTCGACCCTTTGCTCATCACCTTTGTCGGTGGCGTGGGAACGTTGATTGGTCCCGTACTCGGCGCGCTCTTTTTCGTACTCGTCCGCGAGCAACTCGCGCTCGCGCTCGGCAATCTCAACATTATTATTTTTGGAATTTTGTTTATCGTCGTCGTGCTCGCGCTGCCGGGGGGATTGATGGATGTGTGGGAAAAGTTCAAGACGCGGCTTGCGAAATCAAAATGATTTGAAAACGCGCGAGCTGCCACGCGAGTTCGAATTGCCCTAACGACCAAATGCGCTCGCCATGCGGGGAATTGGCAGGGTCAATTACCTGGATATGGAATGCTTGTTCGTCAATGATTGTGACAATCACCGCGTGCAAAACATTGATGCCGTGCAATGGCGCGAGATTGACGAAAGCGATTACATGAGAACGCGACTGTGTGACAAATGATTTCAATTCCTCAAGTGTGGTCAGTCGCGCAGCAGCCGCTTCAAGTCCAAACGATTCCAC
>JAKOPZ010000038.1 GCA_029778615.1 Chloroflexota bacterium
ATTGCGGTGGTGGAAGCGATGGCGGCGGGTTTGCCGGTCATTGTGACGCCGGAAGTTGGCATTGCGCGCGAGATTGTGCGCGCGGGCGCGGGGCTGATGGTTGCGGGAGAAGGGGCGCGTTTTGCTCAGGCGATGCGCGCGTTGGTAGAGCATCCGGCGCGCCGTCAAGAAATGGGAGCGCGGGCACGCGAACTTGTACGCGCAAAATTTTCCATCGAGGCAATGACGACGGATTTGATTGCGCTGTACGAACGCGCAATACGCGAGGCGGGCGCGCGATGACGAATGCGCGCGTGCCGTTGTGCGTGATTGTGCTCACGTACGATGAAGAGAAAAATTTGGACGCGTGTTTGGCGAGCGTGACAGGTTGGGCGGATGAACTTTACGTGGTAGACTCTGGCAGTCGCGACCGCACGCTGGAGATTGCAAGGCAGTACGGCGCGACCATTTTTCAGCATTCGTTTGAAACGCACGCGCGGCAGTGGAGTTGGGCATTGGCGAATCTGCCGCTCGCGCATGAATGGGTTTTGGGACTCGACGCCGACCAGCGCATCACCGCAGAGCTGCGGGATGAATTGGCGGCGCTTTTTATGGCAGAGGAAACACTGCGGGCAGTAGATGGTTTTTTTATCAAGCGCCGTCAAGTGTGGCGCGGGCGTTGGCTCAAGCACGGCACGTACTATCCGAAATATCTGCTCAAGCTCTTTCGCACGTCGCGCGTCCAAATGGATCAGCACGATTTGATGGACCATCATTTTTACGTGAACGGCGCGACGCGTAATTTGCAGAATGATTTGATTGAAGAAAATCTCAAAGAAAATGATATTGCGTTTTGGATTGCCAAGCACAATCGGTATGCTGCATTGCTGGCGCAAGAAGAATTTTTGAAACGGCAGCGCTCACACGAAACATTGATTCGCGCGAATTTTTTCGGAAATCCCGACGAGCGCACGTTGTGGCTCAAGCAGCGCTGGTACGCGATGCCGCTTTACATTCGCCCGTTGTTGTATTTTAGTTATCGCTATATTTTCCGTTTAGGTTTTCTCGACGGCAAGCAAGGATTTTTGTTTCATTTCCTCCAAGCGTTTTGGTTTCGCGTATTGGTGGATGCTCATCTCGACGAAATGGCAAGTCAAAAGGAAAAAGTTCAACGCTAAAAGTGGGACGAATGTAATTTTTTACTTTTAGCTTTGAACTTTTCGCTTATGTTTATTCTCGGCATCAATGCCTATCACGGCGGCGCGTCGGCGTGTTTGATTCAAGACGGCAAACTCGTCGCGGCAGTTGAAGAAGAACGTTTCAATCGGCAAAAATACTGGGCGGGCTTTCCCGTCCGCGCGATTCAATTTTGTTTGGAAAGCGCAAACATTTCGCCCTACGACCTCGACCACATTGGCATCTCGCGCAATCCGAGCGCGAATCTCCACAAGAAAATTTTGTACGCGCTGCGGCAGCGTCCCAACTTTAACTATATGCGCGACCGCGTGAACAACATGGCGCGCGTGCGCGATGTGAAAATCGCGTTTGTGGAAGAAATGAAATTGGACGCGACGACTTTGCGCGCAGAGTTTCACAACGTCGAACATCATCGCGCGCACATGGCGAGCGCGTTTTTTGTTTCGCCGTTTGAGAATGCGGCGATTCTTTCGGTGGACGGGATGGGCGATTTTGTTTCGACGATGTGGGGCAAGGGCAGCGGCAATCAGATGGAGGTGCTGGGCGCGGTGAATTTTCCGCACTCGCTCGGCTACTTTTATACGCTCGTGACGCAGTGGCTCGGTTTTCCAAAATATGGCGATGAAGGCAAAGTGATGGGGCTGGCGGGATTTGGCGCGCCAAAATATCTCGACAAGATGCGCGACATTGTGCGGATTCAGCGCGACGGTTCGTTTGAATTGAATACCGATTATCTCGCGTTGAACGAAGGTTTTTCCATGACATGGGAAAATGGTTCGCCCGTACTCGGCACCATGTTCTCAAAAAAATTTGTGGACGTGTTTGGCGAACCGCGCGCGCCGGGTTCCGAAATCACGCAATTGCACATGGACGTGACCGCGTCGCTGCAAGAAATGTTGGAAGAGGCGGAATTCGCGTTATTGAAATTGCTGCACAAGCAAACGGGCAGTGACACGTTGTGCCTCGCGGGCGGCGTCGCGCTCAACAGCGTGTTTAATGGAAAAATTCGCACGCAAACGCCGTTCAAGGAAATTTTCATTCAACCGGCGGCGGGCGATGCGGGCACCGCGCTTGGCGCGGCGTATTTTATTTATCACCAATTGCTCGGCAAGCCGCGTACGTTTGTGATGCGCGATGCGTACACGGGTCCGCGTTTTGTGAATGGACGCGTGACGCAGACATTGAAACAGTATGATTTAGCGTATCAAGAATTGGACGAGGACGCGTTGTGCGTACAAACCGCGCAGCTCATCGCGCAGGGCAACATCGTCGGTTGGTTTCAAGGCGCGGCAGAATGGGGACCGCGCGCGTTGGGGAATCGCAGCATTCTTGCTGACCCGCGCCGCGCGGACATGAAAGATATTCTGAATGCGCGCATCAAACATCGCGAAAAATTTCGTCCGTTCGCGCCTTCGATTTTGTTGGAAGACACCGCGCGTTATTTTGACCAAAGTTATCCCGACCCCTTTATGATCAAAGTGTACAATATCCTTCCGGAAAAACGCGCCGAGATTCCGGCAGTGACGCACGTGGACGGCACGGGGCGTTTGCAAACGGTGGAACGCGACGCGACGCCGCTGTATTGGAAAATTATCAACGCGTTCAAAAACGAAACCGGCGTGCCGCTCGTGCTGAATACGTCGTTTAACGAAAATGAACCGATTGTGTGTACGCCCAAAGAAGCGGTGGAATGTTTTTTGCGGACGAAAATGGACGCGTTGGTCATTGAGAGTTGTTTGATTCAGAAATAGATGGACCGGTGACTTGATGTCCAAAGCAAAACGTTATTGGCGCGAAATCCAGCTGGCGTGGGCTTTGGGCGCGAATCTCTCAAGCCGTTTGCGTCTCATTTGGGCTACCCTTCAGTTTCACTGGCGTAATGCATTGAAAAAGCTTCCGCCGCCAAGTGAACGTGCTAACGTCTATCAGCTCAAGTTGGGCAGCCGCAGACATACGGTTCACTTGCGAACGTGCAGCGGTGACCTGTTTGTATTTTATGAAGTCTTTTTAGACGAATCTTATCGGCTCCCGACGCAGGTGAGCCATGTGGAGAACGTGGTGGACTTGGGAGCGAATATCGGGCTGGTAACGCTCTATTATGCGCGTCAATTTCCTACCGCCCGGTTTGTGTGTGTGGAACCGCTGCCGGCGAACGTTGCCCTATTGAGACAAAATACAAAAGAATTGGGCGAGCAGGTAAGAATTGTTCAGGGTGCGGTAAGTGACAGCGCAGGGACGTTGACGTTCGCGCCGTCGGCGTGGAGTTTCAGCGGCAAGCTAGGTGGAGGTGGAGCACAAACATTGAATGTAGACGCTTACACGCTTGCTGAAATTGTCACAGCTGCCAAGCTGGAACAGGTGGATTTGCTCAAAGTAGATGTGGAAGGCGCAGAACGCGCGTTGTTTTCCAATTCCCCAACGTGGCTCGAACGCGTGAATGCCATCATCATCGAACTGCACGATGATTATTCTTGGCGCGAGTTCGGGCAGGCAGTCGCCGCGTACGGGCTGCGCGCGATTCCACCCGGCGAAGCGCTGGGCAACACAATGGTACTCGCCCTTCGCGAGCCATATTGAACGAATGCGTACTCTGCTCTTGATTCTACAATTTCCCCCGGATGTCAACCCGACAGGTGTTTTGATGTACGACGTCGCGCACGGACTCGTCGCGCGCGGGCATCAAGTTTCGGTCATCACTTCGTTTCCGCATTACGACCAATTTCGCGTGTGGGATGAATATCGCGGCAGATGGCGCGAGCGCACGCGCGAAGAGGGTATGGATGTGACTCGCGTGACGGTGTTTGCGAACGGCAAAAAGCACAACATGAATTTTCGTTTGTTGAGTTACTTGTCGTTCAACGCGTTTGCTGCCGCGACGAATTTGCTGCGCCGCGAAAAATATGATGTGATGCTGTGTCCCAACGGTTCGTTCTTTACCGGCGTTGCGGCGTACACGAGTGGGGGTGTCAAAGGCACGCCGTTTGTGTACAATGTGCAGGACTTGTATCCCGAAACGCCGGTCGCGCAAGGACAATTGACCAATCGGCGCGCGATTGCGAGTTTGGCGCGGATTGAACGTTTCATGTATCGCCGCGCTCGACACATCACCGTCATCACCCCCGCGTTTGAAAAAAATTTGGTGGGCGAGAAAAACGTGCCGCCGGACAAAGTTTCCGTCATTCCCAATTTTGTGAACACGGAATTTATTCGTCCGCTCCCCAAAGACAATGCCTTCAGCCGCGCGCACGGCTTGACGGACAAATTTGTGGTCACGCACGCGGGCAATTTGGGATATGTGTACGATTTGGAAACGCTGCTCGACGCGGCGGCGCGCTTGCGCGGCGAACGCGACCTTGTCTTTATGATTGTGGGCAACGGCGTGATGCGCGCCAAGCTGCAAGCGCAAGCCGAACAATTGGCGCTCGACAATGTGCGCTTTATGGATTTTCAGCCGCGCGAGACATTGCCGTTGCTGCGCGCGGCGTCGGATGTTCAAGTGTCGCTATATCGGCGCGGCGCGGCGCGCTATTCGATGCCGAGCAAAGTGTATGAAATTATGGCGAGCGGACGTCCCGTGCTGGCGAGCGCGGAAGCGGGCAGTGATGTAGCGAACTTGATTCTCGAAACGCAAAGCGGCGTGTGCGTGGAGCCGCAAACGGTGGACGAACTCGTGCGCGCGGTGTTGGAATTAAAAAAGGACGGAGCGCGTCGCAAACGTATGGCGGACAATGGACGCGCGGCAGCCGAGCAGCGTTTTTCGCGCGGTCACGTCGTGGCACAATATGATGCTCTCCTGCGTCAAGTTGCCGCGCGCGCATGACAAAACTCTTGTTGCTCTTTTTCTATGGAATCTTTGCTCACCGACAAAGCGCGCGAGGCGCGCACAGAAAATAGCGGTTCGGAAATCATCGCGCGCCGCGAGCCGTTTTTAAAATATCCGCTTGATGTGGCGTTGGCGCTCACGATGTTGGTGCTTGGGTCGCCGGTGCTGTTGGCGATTGGCTGGCTCATTCGGCGCGAAGATGGCGGACCCATTTTGTACACGCAAGAACGCTGGGGGCGCGGCGGCAAGAAATTTCGCGTGTACAAATTTCGCACCATGATTCCCGATTCGGATGCCAAGTTCGGGATTCGACAGGCAGAGCAGAATGACGCGCGTGTGACGCGCATCGGCAAAACACTGCGGGCGATGGGGTTGGACGAACTGCCGCAGCTCTTGAACATTTTGAAAAATGAGATGAGCTTTGTCGGACCGCGCGCGTTGGCAATCGGCGAAATTGTGGACAATGGCAAAGGGCTCAAGTTGACTGCCGAGCGCGTGCCGGGTTTTTATGAGCGGCTTGCCGTGCGTCCCGGGCTGACCAGTCTCGCGACAATTTATTTGCCCAAAGACGCGCCGCCGCGCAAAAAATTCGCGTATGATTTGGTGTATGTAAAAAATCAATCTTTCGCGCTGGATGTGCGCTTGATTGCGCTTTCGTTCTGGATTAGTTTTCGCGGGAAATGGGAGACTCGCAACAGTAAAATTTAGCGCGCGTTGGCGGGATGGAGGATGGGGTCTGTAGCTCAAAGTGTGGTAATATCACGGACGCTTTTTTGAACCCACCTCCGGAGGGCTGGTTTGGATTGGGATTGTGTGGTTGTCGGCGCGTCGTCAGCGGGACTCTTTGCGGCGCTTGAGCTGGCACAGGCGGGGAAACGAGTTGCGCTCTTTGAGCAAGCACAGGCGTTGCACCCGGCGCGACGCACGTTGATTGTCACGCCGTCTTTGCGACGCATTTTGCCTGCCTTGCGCGCGCCGGTTTTGCTGCATACGATTCGCGATTTGGTTTTGGCGAGCGCGCGCGGTGAAACGGTTGTTACCTTGAACGACCCCGATTTAATCATCGAACGCGGCGCGCTCATTCAAACGTTGGCAGAGCAAGCGCGCGCGTGCGGTGTCTCTTTGCAGCTGAACCGCCGGTTTCATTCCATCACGCCTTGCACCGACGGCGCGGAACTCAAATTTCACGACGCGGCGCGCAACGAGCATATCGTCACCACGCGCGCGGTGATTGGCGCGGACGGTGTCTTTAGCGATGTTGCCCGCGCGGTGGGTCTGAAGCATCCGCCGAGTGTACCGATTCTGCAAGCGGAAATTGAATTGCCACCCAGTTGGGACTCTGCTGTAACGCAAGTCTGGTTCGATACGGACGAGACGCGTTTTTTTTATTGGCTCATCCCCGAATCGCCGACGCGCGCGGTGGTGGGTTTGGTGGGCGATGAACGCGCCCAGATGCGCCACATTTTGCGCCGCTTTTTGGAGCGTGAAGGATTCAAGCCCCTCGCATATCAGGGCGCGCGCATCGCGTTGTATCATCCGCGCATCAAAACCGAAATCGCTTATGGCGGCGCGCGCGTGGTATTGGTAGGCGACGCGGCGGGGCAGGTCAAAGTGACGACGGTCGGCGGCACCGTTTCGGGACTGTGGGGCGCGCGCGCCGCCGCACGCGCGTTGATTTCCGAACGCGCGTACGCGTTGGAATTGCGTCCCCTCACGCGCGAATTAGAGCTGCATTGGTACCTGCGCGCGGTCTTGGATCGGTTTGACAATCGCGCGTACAATGAATTGATTCAAGTGGTGAATCCGCGCGTGCGCGAATTTTTGAGCGCACACAATCGCGACGAGTTGGCGGGCGTCGCATGGCAGTTGTTGTTCTTGCAGCCGCGTTTTCTCAAACTCCTGCCGCAGTTTGGATGGCAGACCCTGCGGAGGCGCGGGGACCGGTCCCGGCTCGCGGCGCCGGCACCGGACGAATTCATTTCGTAACGACTCATGCTTCAAGCGAATCCTGCGGTTTCCAATCGCGTCGTCAGCTCCGGCTTTGGACGCTATCTCACGCTCGGGCGCAAATGGTTGTGGCTCATTTTGCTTGTCACATCCTTGGGCGGCATCGCGGGCTATTTGTTCGCGCGTTCGATTCCACCGACCTATCGCGCGGCGACGACGATGTTGATTGGACAGCTCGAGCAAAATTTGAATCCGACGGACGCGGAACTGCAAGCCAGCGCGAATTTGTCGGCGGGGTACGCGCTGTTGGTGCAACAGCCGCGCATTTTGGAAGCCACTGCCAAAGCTGTAGGTTATGGCGGCGCGTGGCAAGATTTGTTTTATTCGATTTCGGCAACCGCGCAGCCGCAGCTGCTGCGCATCAGTGTCGTGGACGCGGACCCGTTTGTGGCGCAGGCAATCGCAAACGAAGTTGCACATCAATTGATTGTGCAAGGACCTGTTGCGGAACAGCAAGCGCAGGCGCAAGCGGAACGGCAGTTCATCCAAGACCAATTGGCGAGTTTGCGAAAACAAATTCTTGCCGGACAAAAAACGGTTGAAGACTTGACCGTTCAAACGACGATTGAGAACGACCCCGAACGACTGCGCGATTTGAATGCGCGGCTGTCCGCGATTCAGGACAAGGTGGACACGTGGCAGCGCAATTACGCGTCGCTTTCCGATTTGGTGAATCGCGGCGGCGGATTGTATGTCACCGTTCTCGCGCCCGCGAATTTACCAAACACGCCCGTCAGTCCCAACATTCCGCAGATCGTCATTTTCGGCGCGCTCTTTGGTTTTTTGCTTGCGTGTCTGTTGATTTATGTGCTCGAATATGTTGACGATACCATCAAGGATGCCGAAGACGCGCAGCGCATCTTTGGCAAGCCCACGCTCGGCGCCATCATTCGCATCAGCGGCATTCGTCAACCGCAAGACGGGTTGGTCACATTCAAACAACCGCGTTCGCCCATTTCCGAAGCGTATCGCGTCTTGCGCACAAACTTGCGCTATTCGGGCATTGAAAATCCCGGCGGCGTGATGTTGGTGACAAGCGCGGGTCCGGGCGAAGGCAAGAGTACCACGGCGGCAAATCTTGCCGTGTCCCTCGCGCAGGTGGGAAAAAAGATTGTGTTGGTGGACGCGGACTTGCGCCGCCCGTCCACACACAAAATGTTTCGACTGAAAAATGATGTCGGACTCACCGACCTCTTTACGC
>JAKOPZ010000256.1 GCA_029778615.1 Chloroflexota bacterium
GTCATGCTCGGCGCGTATACGAGCTATTGGTTGTTTGTCAGTGCAGGACTGGACCCGTTTGTCGCTCTGGTGTTGGTTGTGCCGATTATGTTCGCAGTGGGGATTTTGCTGCATCTCGTTTTGTTTGACCGCATCACGCGTCAGGAACGCGAAACGAAAATCAAAAATTCACTGCTGCTTAGTTTTGGCTTGGGGTTGATTCTGCAAAATGGTGCGACGCTGGCATGGACGGGCGACGAGCGTTCGATTCAAACCTTTTATTCGGGAACGGGCATTACCCTCGCGGGGATTGCGTTTCCCTACACGCGCGTTGCCACCTTCCTCATCACGTTGGCAGCCATTTTTGTCATGTGGTATTTTTTGCAGCGTACGCGGATGGGACGCGCGATTCGCGCAACGGCAGACGATTGGGAAGCGGCGACGCAAGCGGGCATCAATATTCGGCGCACGTATTTGCTCACGTTCGGTTTGGGCGCGGCGGCGGCGGGTGTCGCGGGCGCGTTGATTGGCATGACGTACGGTTTCACGCCGACGATTGGTCTGGCATGGACGCTCAAGTCTTTGATTATTGTTGTGCTCGCGGGCACCGGCAGTATCTTTGGCGCGTTTCCGGCGGGCTTGCTGCTCGGACTTGCCGAAGCGTTGAGTGGCGTGGTTATCGGCGCGGAATACCGTGAAGTGGTGGGATTGGTAATTTTTTTGGTGGTGCTGTTGGTGCGTCCGCAGGGACTGTTTGGGAAGGGGCAGGTATAATTTATGGTTTGTGATTTTGGATTTATGATTTCGGATTTATGATTTCAACCACCGAGACCCTATGCGAATGACAATGGATATTGAACAAGCGAAAATCATCAATCAGAAATCCAAAATCAAAAATCTCCCGTGGCGGTGGATTTTGGTCATTGCGATTCTCGCTTTCGCCGCGCTCCTTCCGTTGTTGACGAACAATTCCAGCACCTTGAATTTGTTGTTTTTGATTTATTTGTTTGTCACGTTGAGCCAGAGCTGGAATATTCTCGCGGGTTTTGCGGGACAAATCAGTTTGGGACACGCGGCGTTTTTTGGCATCGGCGCGTTGGTGATGCGAATGCTTTGGTTCAATGGAATGTTTTTTTTACTTGCGCTCGTCGCAGCGGGACTCGTCGCCGCGTTGTTCGCGCTCCTCATCGGCATTCCGACGTTTCGTCTGCGCGGCGTGTATTTTTCCATCGGCACGCTCGCGCTCGCCGAAGCGTTACGCATCACCGTCGGGAATGTATTTTCAAACATTACGACAATGCCTGCCGAAATGATTGCCGCGTATGATTTGACCGAACGCTATTATCTCGCGCTCGGCGTCGCGCTGGTGACGATGCTCACGACATTTTTTTTATTGCGCTCGCGCGTGAGTTTGGGACTGTTTGCGATTCGTGAAGACGAAGATGCCGCGCAGGCGACGGGCGTACGTCTGCTGCGCCACAAATTGTTCGCGTCGGGCGTCAGCAGTTTTTTCGCGGGACTGGCGGGCGCGGTGTTTGCGTACCACCAAGTGAGTTACTATCCCGCTGCCCCGTTCGCAGGCAATTGGTCTTTCGACCCTTTGCTCATCACCTTTGTCGGTGGCGTAGGAACGTTGATTGGTCCCGTACTCGGCGCGCTCTTTTTCGTGCTCGTGCGCGAGCAACTCGCGCTCGCGCTCGGCAATCTCAACATTATTATTTTTGGAATTTTGTTTATCGTCGTCGTGCTCGCGCTGCCGGGGGGATTGATGGATGTGTGGGAAAAGTTCAAGACGCGGCTTGCGAAATCAAAATGATTTGAAAACGCGCGAGCTGCCACGCGAGTTCGAATTGCCCTAACGACCAAACGCGTTCGCCATGCGGGGGATTGGCAGGGTCAATTACCTGGATATGGAATGCTTGTTCGTCAATGATTGTGACAATCACCGCGTGCAAAACATTGATGCCGTGCAATGGCGCGAGATTGACGAAAGCGATTACATGAGAACGCGACTGTGTGACAAATGATTTCAATTCCTCAAGTGTGGTCAGTCGCGCAGCAGCCGCTTCAAGTCCAAACGATTCCAC
>JAKOPZ010000039.1 GCA_029778615.1 Chloroflexota bacterium
GGAATTAACAACCGTCCCATTTACGAGAACGCCGCACGCGCCGCAGTCGCCTTTTTCGCAGCCGCTTTTGACATCGGTGTAGCCCAAGTCGCGGAGCGCGTGCAGGAGTGTTGTGTTGGGCGCGAGCGCGGTGTGATGCGCGTGATGGTTGATGTTCAGTTTGACGAGTTTGGGAAGCATATTTGATTTATGATTTTTGATTTATGATTTGCGATTGATTTGCCAAAATCAGAAATCATAAATCAAAAATCAGAAATTCCTACGTATCCTGCTCGGCTCTTGCTTTCAATGCGCGATTCATTGCTTTAAAGCCGCGTCGCGTGCTGTCGAAATTGAAAAATCGGACGGCGATGCCGCTAAATTTTTCGCGCTGCACAAAGCGCACGCGCTTGTCTCCCAATGGTTCGATTTCAAAAATGTGTTCGCCGTCGAAAATGCCGCCGAAAAATAGTTTTCCGAGCCAACGTAATGCACGATTAGGCGTCACTTGCAAAACGGTTGGGCGAAAGGTCATGCCATTGGGTGGCGATTCGCCCAGAAAAACCTCAAGGGTTTCCCCAACGACGAGAGTTCCTTTGAGGCGTTGGATGAATGGATTCCATTCTGGAAATTTTTCCGTGTCGGTGAGAATCTGCCACACGCGTTCGGGTGTTGCGTTGATTTCGATTTCGGTGCCGAGTTCGCTCATTGTGTTTTGCTCCAGGCTTGTTCCAACATTCTGCGTACATACACCGCAATCATTCGTCTCCGATAGTTTGCGGATGCGCGCAAATCGTCAATGGGCGAACATTCTTCGGAAGCAATACGCGCGGATTCTTTAAGGTTCATCTCGTTGAAAATCTCGCCGCGCAAAATTTCTTCGGCGCGAATTGCGCGCATTGGACGCGGGGCAACCGCGCCCAACGCGATTCGCACATCGCGAATTTTTTCGCCGTCGCGTTGAATCCAAACTGCCACGCTTATCAATGAAATCGCGTCGGCTTGGCGCAGACCGAGTTTGTAAAAAGCACTGGAGACTGGAGATTGTAGACTGGAGACTGGAGACTGATAACTGATTACTGGTAACTGAATACTCGTAATCAATTCGTTCGCGCGCTTTGCTGTTTTTCTTGGACCGAGAAAAAAATCTGACAATGGCATCACACGCGCTTCATTTTTGCTGACGAGCTCGATGTGCGCGTCGAGCGCGAGGAGGGGAGGGAGCATATCGCCTGCGGGAGATGCGCTGCCGATGTTGCCGCCGATGGTCGCGCTGTTGCGAATCATCGGATTGGCGAAAACGTATGCGGCATAACGCAGCGCGTCATGTTTTGTGAGTTCGGGATGTTTGAGGAATTCCGCAATCGTCGTTGCCGCGCCGATTTTGAGTGTGCCATTTTCGCGCGTGATGCCGCGCAGTTCGGAAATGTTTTGCAGTGACACCAAAACGTCGGGCTTGGCGCGTTGCGCGCGAATATCCACGAGCATGTCCGTGCCGCCCGCGAGCGGACGAATCGCAGAATCATTTTGTGCGAGCGCGTCGAGGGCGTCTGACAAATGTTGGGGTTGAAGTAAATCAAAATCGCGCATGTCATTCCTCGTTGGATTGAACGCTGCGGTGAGCGTTCAGTACGGAAGCGTCCAATGCGGCGCGCATGATGCTGGCATAGCCCGTGCAGCGACACAAGTTCCCGCGCAAATAGTCACGCACTTGTTCTTCGGTGGGATTGGGGATTTCGTTCAATAATGCGCGCGTCATCAGAATCATGTCGGGCGTGCAAAAGCCGCATTGAAACGCGGTTTGGTCGAGAAACGCGATTTGCACGGGGTCGAGTTTGCCCTCGCGCGCCAACCCTTCAATCGTCAGAATCTCTTTGCCCTCGCACGCGATTGCGAGCGTGAGACAAGATAGGATTGGTTCGCCGTTGATGTGAACAGTGCACGCGCCGCATTCGCCGATGCCACAGCCATATTTCGTCCCTGTTAGAAATTCTTGCTCGCGCAGCACATTGAGCAAGAGCTCGTTCGGATACACGCTCCACTCGCGCGGCTCACCGTTTAGTGAAAATAGAATCGTTTTCTTTTGCACGTTTCGGAAACCGCGAATCTACGCGAATCGTCGCGAATCTTTTTTCTCATTGGCGCAGATTCGCGTAGCTTCGCGGTTCACAAACTCCGTTCCCACGCTTTCAACAACGCGTCGCGCACAATCACGGCAGCAACGCGCTGGCGATATTCGCGCGTGGCGCGCACATCGTCAATCGGTTTGATTTCGTGCGCCGCGATGTTTCCAACATGTTCCGCAAGTTCAGACGTAAATGTTTCGCCGACAAGCGCGGCTTTCGCGTTCACCGCGCGAAATGGTGTTGGCGCGACAGAGCCGAGCGCAATGCGCGCGTCTTGTACCACATTTCCATCGCGCACAATTTTCACTGCCGCGCACACTTGGGAAATATCGGCGGCGACGCGCGAAATTTTGAGAAACGCGCTGCCGGTGTTGGGTACGGGGCGCGGGATATGAATGTGCGTGAGCAATTCGTCCGCGCGTAAAACGGTTTTGCCGGGCGCGAGGAAAAAATCGGTGAGCGGCACAACACGTTCATTCGTTTTGGATTTGAGTGTCACGCTCGCATCATACACCAACAAACACGGCGCGGTATCGGCGGCGGGCGACGCGTTGCACAAATTCCCACCGATAGTCGCCATGTACATGATTTGGACGGTGCTGAACCAATTGCACGCTTCGGCAAGTGCGGAGAATTGGAGACTAGAGACTGGAGACTGGAAAAGTTGCCGAATCGAGACATTTGCGCCGATGCTCCAATCTCCAGTCTCCAGTCTCGGTATGTGCTTGAGCGCGTTGATGCGTTGCAGCGAAATCACGTGCGCGGGTTGACGGCGTTCCATTTTCATTTGCACAAGCAAATCGGTTCCGCCCGCCATCACGCGCGCATCGTCGCCGTATTGCGCGAGCAATTCCGTCGCTTCGTAAATCGTCGTCGGCGCGTGGTAATCGAATTCGGGAAAGAGGATGTGGGTGTTGGTGGGAAACATTCGAGATTGGAGACTGAAGACTGGAGATTGCAAAGTCCGTTAGGCGGCGCGATTCAAGAGAAATGCGCC